>NZ_JAKEDS010000003.1:576742-730181 GCF_021462415.1 Rhodohalobacter sp. 614A | reverse complement strand
TTCATTTTAAAGCTTGCTAACTTTGTATACAGTGACAACCGCAGAGAGCTATCGGGATTAATCGAACCTTAGAGGAAAATGAATCGGAAGCACGGGCTACAATTGGTCATCAGTACCCCAAAGAATACTTTTGTTGAATTTTCTACTCAAGTATTCGGGAAGTAAATAGTTAATTTCACTGAAAAAAATCATTTATTATTCTGACTATATCATAACTGAAATTTTCTACTTGCTATTGAGAATAAAACCGTATTAATTAAATAACACTTCTGTCGATAGCTCGAATTCTACTTTTGAACGTTGTAATGTATGATCTGAACGATACAGATTTAGCCATAAAAATCAGAGCTGGTAACAAAAAAGCTTTCCGGGAAATATATGACCGTTACCACGTCCAGATGTATTATATCGCAAAAAAATATGTAAAGAGTCCGGACCTGGCCGAAGATGCTGTTCAGGATGTTTTTGTCAAGTTGTGGGAAAAAAGAGCCAGAATTGACGACTCGAAATCTATAAAAGGATTTCTTTTTATCATGCTCAGAAATCATGTTTTGAACATGATTCGTGATAAGAAAGATGAGATTATTTCAATTTCTGATATTAAATCAAACCAACTTCCGCAACAAAATCTTACGGAAGATGAGTTGGTATACAAAGAGTATCATGATATTGTGAAAGAGGGACTAAAAGAACTTTCGGACCGAAAGAGAGAAGTGTTTGAGTTGAGAACCCTCAAGGGTCATTCCAATTCTGAGGTTGCGGATTTGCTTAATATCAATATTCGAACGGTTAAAACTCACTTCTATAACAGTTCGAAATTTATGAGAGAGTACCTGAAAAACCATGCGGGGTTATTAGGTCTGCTAATCTTTTTTGGTTTGATGGCTCTTCTCTGATCACTTTCTTTTAGGTGATTTGGATGTAACATCCAGCTTCAGCTTACCTGATTTGCAATTCTTTTCTACCTGTCCTTCTTCTCTTCTTTAGCTATTAACATGCAATAATCTCAGATAAATAACGCTTTTCCGGGCTTTCAGATAGGTTTTTAAAAAAAATCAAAAAAAGCCTAATACTTTCGTCCCTTTCTTGTGTACTAACAGTAGACGTCTTGAAATAACACTATTGAACAATTGACAAATGGATAGAAAAATCGTTGAAAAGTTTTTTATCAATCAGACCACACCGGAGGAAACCCGGCGTGTATTAGACTGGTTTGAAACCGCCGAAGGGAAACAATACCTGCAGGAGAGGCTGGATATTGACAGTGATTTAATGGATCGCCGTGAACTCCGAAAAATGGTTCCGGATCTTGATTCAGATCACCTTTTTGAAGCCATTCAGGAGAAAATATCCCAGGAAAAAACTGTTCGGATTATTCGTAAACCGGATTGGTTTGGTCATGCTTTTAAAGCTGCTGCTGCAATACTGGTTATTTTCCTCACATCTGTTTTCTACATCACAAACTATACAGATCCTGCAGAAACAGTTGCGAAACGAGAGCCTATCCATTTTCAAACCAGCAATGAAGAAAACCGGGAGATTAAACTGTCAGACGGTTCGGTTGTTCGTCTTAATAAGAATTCTGAGATAACAATCTCTGAAGATTTCATGCAGGGAAGCCGCGAGATAGAGCTGACCGGTGAGGCTTATTTTGATGTAACCCACAATCCGGATCAGCCATTTATCATTCATACCAACGAATCCAGTGTTCGGGTATTAGGTACGGCGTTTAACGTTCGTGCTCTTCCGGGACAGGATAATGTACAGGTAGCCGTAGTGGACGGCCGGGTGGCATTTACAAATGCCGATTTAAAACGCACATCTCCCGATCCGAATGATAACAGCGTGATTTTAATGAAAGGGCAGTACGCCTATATGGATGTAAAGGAAAACACTTTCCAGGTAGATAATATTGCCGTTGAAAATTACCTGGCTTGGAAAAGTGGCAAGTTTGTTTTCGAGGGGCTGACGATGAATCAGGTGTGTCTTCAGCTAAACAGGATGTATGGAGTGAATTGTGAATTTACTGATGAAGACATTAAAGATCTGCCGTTAACCGCCAATTTCACGAACGAGTCCTTAGAGAAAACACTGTCTGTAATTGCGCTCTCTCTGAAGATTGAGTTTGAGCAAAACGGAAATAATGTTCGCTGGTTTAAAACAGCACCATAATAATTTCTTTCAGAACCAAAGACCTTCTCAATGAAGCACTTTTTTAATAAACCACAATACCATAACCACGAAAACCCCATAACTACTATGTCTACTCATATTTTTGTCGATAGCCGGAAGCGGTTTCATAAGCTGGGTTGGGGCCTTCTGTTTGGATCTCTCGTCTTTCTGATTTCGTTTAATCTTGTTTTGGGACAAACAAAGAAAGCATATCTGCAAGGTGAGAACGTATTTGCACAAATGGTTACCTCTCAGCAAAAAGCGGATGACAGTCTGCTGTCTATCCAGTTTTCCAATACTTCTCTTCAAGATGCATTGGAAACACTGGCTCAGAAAGTGAATGTCGGATTTTCTTACAATCCGGATATTATGCCTGAAAAGCAGATAACTCTTAAAATGACGGGTGTTCCTGCGCATGAAATATTATACAAACTACTGGAGGGAACAGGACTTGAACCTGTACTACCTCCGACCAAAGATGTTATTGTCATTCGTCAAAAGGAGCCGGTAAACAGTAAAGAGAACTTCGTACAAACCATCACCGGAACGGTTACTGACGGACAAACAGGAGAAGCACTTCCCGGGGCAAACGTGGCGATTCAAGGTACCACACAGGGATCTTCTACCGATATAGATGGAAATTTTATCATTGAGGGAGTAGAACCCGGCTCTTATAATTTAACCGCTTCTTTTATCGGGTATGAAACAGGGATAAAAGCGATCGAAGTTACGGACGCCCAGGAAGATCTGGTGGTTGATTTTGCCCTTGATCAAAGCGATATGGCACTCGATGAGCTGGTGGTTGTAGGGTATGGTCAACAGGAAAGAAGTGATATTACAGGCTCTATAACATCGGTGAGTGGGGAGAGCATCCAAAATATGCAAACCGAAAATGTTGCAGAAGCTTTGCAAGGTCAGGCGGCAGGTGCCCTGATTACACAATCGAGTGGTGAGCCCGGATCAGGAATGGATGTAATGATTCGCGGTGCTTCCACTTTAGGAAACACCGAACCCCTTTATGTAATAGATGGTATTCCAACAGAGGGAAATTTGGCATCTGTGAATGTTCAGGACGTTGAGTCGATAGAGATTCTTAAAGACGCCTCCGCTACAGCAATTTATGGTTCCAGGGCAGCAAACGGTGTAGTTATGATTACCACCAAGCGGGGAGAAGCCGGAGATATTCAGGTCCAGTTCAATGCAAGAACGGGCGTGAGTAATATTCCCAACAGTCGAAGAATAAATATGATGGATACGGAGGACTTTTATGAGTTTTCAGTAGATGCATATGAAAATGCCGGTTTGGCAATTCCCACATCTTGGCAGGAACCCTATCTTTCCGAAAATCTCAAACAAAATACAGACTGGCAGGATGAGCTTTTCAGACAGGGAGCTGTACAGAATTATAATCTGACTGTTTCTGGAGGGAATGAGAATGCTATTTATTCCTTTTCAAGCGGGTATCTGGATGAAAAAGGAACGGTCATTAATGATAATTTTGACCGCGTTTCTTTCAGAGTGAACTCTGAGTTTTATATTGGTGAAGACCAAAAATTAACGATTGGTGAAAATCTTTCGTTAAGCCAAACCAAATCGAGCGGGGATGTTACTGCAACAACATTTAAAGAGACATACCAGCAAGCGCCCACCGTTCCGCTTCGTTGCCCCGATAATGTAGGTGGATTCTGCGGACCTACGATTGAGAATTCTCCAGGGTTTAGATTAAACCAGGTTGGCCTATTGTACTTGGAAGAATCAGAAGATATTACCCAACGCTTATTAGGTACCGCGTATGTCAAGTACAACATTTTGCCAAATATGACTTACCGGCTTAATCTTTCAACCGATTTGGCCATAGGCGAGTCCGAGTATTTTAGCCCTCTTTATGATATGGACGCGAATGTAAATACGGAGCGTGATTTAGATCAAACCCGTTCCGAAAGAAGATCTTTGATTGTTGAAAATACGCTTGCATATAACACGACAATCAAAAACGTTCATGAAATTAACGCATTAGCAGGTTATACCCAGGAAAAAAGAGATTATGAAAATGTCTCCAGTGAAGCGAATGGATTTCCAAGCGGTAATCTGAGAACCATAAATGCAGCCACCGGTCAAACCATAGTATATGGTGGTGCAACGGCTTCGGCACTGCGGTCTTTCCTGGGGAGGGTTCAATATAGTTACGACGACAGATACCGTGCCCAGTTTGCAATTCGCCGTGACGGATCATCACGGTTCGGGAGCGAGCGCAGATGGGGTACATTCCCCTCAGCGTCAGTAGGCTGGTCTATCCATAATGAAGCATTTATGGAAGATTATGAAAAGCTTTCAAGTTTAACGGTTAGAGGAAGTTGGGGCTTAACAGGAACCCAGACAATTCCCGATTTTGCAGCTATTCCTACTGTACAACCTGTTGCAAATTATGTATTTGGAGCCACTCCTGCACGTGTTTCAGGTTCCGCTATTTTGCAGGTAGGGAATAGTACACTGCAGTGGCAGGAAACAGAGCAGATGGATATTGGACTGGATATTGGTTTCTTTGATGAGCGGCTGACCTTTGTTGTAGACTACTTTACAAAAAATACTTCCAACCTGTTATTGCGCCCTCCTGTAGCCACTACGTCAGGATTTAGGCGAGGCAACGGTGCTTTTCAAAATGTAGGCGAGGTGAAAAACAGTGGTTTAGAACTTTCGGCGAATTATCAAAAAGTTCTTGGAGATTTTTCATTTCAGATCGGTGGTAATGTATCAACCATAAAAAATGAAGTGGTAAGCCTTGGAGTGGAGGAAATAGTAACAACTGTTAGCGGAGACCTCTCTTATGGACAAACCATTACACGACCGGGAAGTGAAATCGGAGCTTTTTATGGCTATGTGGCAGAAGGGCCATTTCGGGATCAGGCAGCAGTAGATAACCATGCGGAACAACCAGGTGCAGGCCCCGGAGATATGGCCTTCAAAGATTTGAATAATGATGGTGTGATTAATACCGACGACCGAAAAATAATAGGCAGTCCTTTTCCAAATTTCTTTTATGGATTAAACCTGAATATGAACTACAGAAACTGGGGATTGCGGGTTCAGGTTGATGGTGTTCAGGGACGGGACATCATGGCACTGAGAGGGGATAATGACCCCAGGGGGTTTAATAATACCACTGCCGATTTTCTTGACCGGTGGACCCCCGAAAACAGAGACGGAGTTCATCCCCGCGCGCATGCTTCCGATCCCAATGATAATATTCGTTCGTCAACCTATCGTGTGAAAGACGGGTCATACCTCGCTATTAGAAATGTAACATTATCCTATGATTTTAATACGGGTAACTTCAGTCAACTCATAGATATGAGAAACTTACGACTCTATGTTACCTCAAGTAATTTAGCCTGGATTACATCGTATGATGGATATAACCCGGAAATAGGTGCCGGAAGCAGTGATGAAGCCTCTCTGACACGAAGTCTTGATTCTGGATCTTACCCCATTGCCACAAGCTTTGAAGTGGGGATTAATATTGGATTTTAGATCTATCGAAATAACCAGACTTAACAATTTTAATCATAACGATAGTTAATCATGAAATATAAAATATATATCACATTTACACTCGTAGGCATACTGTTTATGTATGCAGGTTGTAATGATAAATTTCTGGATATAGATCCTAAAGAAGCAGCCTCTGTTGATTCCTTTTTCTCCAGCGAAGCCGATGCTGTGGCGGCTATTAATGCTGCCTATGCATCTCTTCAAAATCGTTCGATGTATAGTGAATGGTATCCCAAAGCAGTAGAGGGAGCTTCCGATGATATGGGACTTTCAAATACAGATGATCTCTCTTTAACAAATTATACATGGTCTCCCACTCTTCAGCCCACAGATGATGTATGGCAAGCTTCTTATGAAGGAATTTTCCGCGCAAATTTGGTACTCCAGCGAGTTCCTGATATCGAAATGGATCAGTCTGTAAAAGACCGGATAATAGGAGAGGCTCATTTTCTCCGTGCCCTATACTATTGGCATTTGATGACACTGTTCGGTGAGGTTCCTTTGGTTGTAGAGGCAAATCCAAATAATCCCAAAGAAGCCGAGTTACCAAAAAGCAGTTCTCCTGAAATTATTGCTCAAATGGTAACGGATCTTGAGGCCGCTATCAATAGTCTCCCCCGCCGGGAAGAATATGATGCTGCAAATGTAGGCCGTGCAACAGAAGGCGCGGCAAGGGCATTGTTAGGAAAAGTTTACTTGTACTCCGCATCTCCCATTTTTGGAGGGGATCAACAAGGGTATGATTTGGCTGCTGAACAGTTTTCCCAGCTCATTAATAATTACAACTATCAACTGATTGATTACCGGAAACTTTGGGTAGAGGATAATAATGCCGAAAGCTTTTTTGAGGTACAATATGTAGATGTGGGCGGCGGTATCTGGGGAGTTCAGGATGCAGCCAGCATTAACGAGATACAAATCCGGGCTGCATTAAATCTCCCGAATGGCCATGGAGGAAATGGTAACTTAATTCCCACACAAGATGCGGTAGATGAATTTGAGTCATACAATGGCCCGGATCCTGATGATGAGTTCGATAATTTCGACCCCCGCCTTTATTATTCTGTATGGAAACAGGGCGATTACTTCGATTCTCAGGAACCTGAATATCAGTCTGCCTGGTCTCCAACACAATACAATGTAAAAAAAGGTTTAGCATTTCCATTTACGGATAGAGCAGAAGACGGAACCGACAGAAATATTCCATTAATACGCTATGGTGACGTACTGCTCATGTATGCTGAAGCTGTGAATGCGAAAAGCAGCCGTGATCCTTCTGAGGCTATCTGGGCTATTAACCAGGTCCGTGCCCGTGTAAATATGCCTGCTTATCCAAATAATTCTGAGTCGATGTATTCTGTAGATGCCGGCAGTAGCGAACAGGAAATTTTTGAGGCTATTGTTCACGAGAGACGCGTTGAGCTTTTAGGAGAATACCATCGCTATAATGATTTAAGAAGATGGGAAATTGCGGAAGAAGAAATGGGAGCTTTAGGATGGCAATCGCCAAGACATGTTTTCTTTCCCATACCTGCAGAAGAAGTTGAAAACAATGCTCAGCTCGAACAGAATCCCAACTATTAAACCAAATCTGTTATGGGAAACTCCCGCCGAAATTTTCTCAAAAAAAGTGTTTCACTTGCAGCTTTGTCGGCTGCGGGGCTTTCATTAGGGGCTTGTACTTCAAAGGATCAAAGTTCTGCTACCGATTCAACGCCGGGCGACAAGATTAATCGCCAGGTAGAGTGGCCTGTAACGGAAGGACCGGATACGCCAAAACTTTGTATGGCCCCTACCGGAACATCTGAAAAAGCCTTAAGAAGACTTAAGCAGCTTGGGATTGATCATGTGATGAGTTACAGTGCTCCCCGAACTCCTTGGGATGAAGAAGAACTTCGGTCTCTTGTTGCAGAATATAAAAAGGGGGGGTTATCACTCCTGAATCTTTATATCAGCGGTTACTGGGATGTGATTCACGGCGGTGAAAACCGTGATTCACAGATTGAAGCTGTCCAGGAAAGCATCAGGGCGGCTGGTGCGGTAGGAATTCCTGTTGTAGAATATAACTGGTATGCCCATCGGTTGATGGAGGGATACCATCTTGTAGAAGGCAGGGGTGGCGCCGGCTATACTGGATTTGAATATAAAGGATTCGAGGATCTGCCCCCTGATCCTGAAATCGGCGTTCATACGGCTGAAGAACTCTGGGATCGACTTACCTATTTTTTGGAAGCTGTCATTCCCGTGGCTGAAGAAGCGGGCGTAAGGATGTGTGTGCACCCAAATGATCCCCCCATTCCTGTCAGTCATGGTTCAGACCAGATTCTGGCCACATTCGATGACTGGAAACGGTTGATTGAGATTGTAGACAGCCCCTCGAATGGAATAACCTATGACTGTGGTGTAACAACGGAATTGGGGGAAGATGCGGTAGAAGTCTGCCGCTACTTTGGCAGCAGAGACCGGATCAATCATGTGCACTTCCGCAATGTGCTTGTGGATGAACCCTATGTAAAATATACGGAGGTTTTTCCCGACAATGGGCAAGCCAACATGTTTGCCGTGATGCAGGAATTGGTCCGGAATAGCTATAAATATGGAATCTACCCGGAGCACCCCAGGGAACTTGATTATGATAATGAACACCCCGATGGAATCAATAATCAATATCCCGGAGGCGGTGGTTACGCCGGCTATACCTATAACATGGGTTATGCCCGGGCCATGTTGCAGGCGGCTTTAATTGCTGAAGGAAAAGCATAATCAAATATATTGAAATCGAAAACAGGTCAATTTTGAGTACACGAAGAGATTTTATTAAAAAAAGTGCATCGTTAGCGGCACTTTCTGCCGCGGGTTTTATACCCGGTAAAGGATTTGGTTTTGGCGGTATGGGCCGGCCGGCACCCGAAACAGAATGGATGGAATTTAGTGTAGCCCACTGGAATCCAAATCCTAAACGGATGCAGCTCACTAAAATGATGGGCGTTCTGGGAGGGGTGAGTGGATCCGGAGGCGATGCAGCCGCCCGTAAAAAAGAATTCGAAGATGCAGGGTTGAAATGGACAGTTCTGGAAGGAGTGAATCTTACCAGGGCCCAGCTTGGTGTAGAGGGAAGAGATGAAAACATCGAGCAATTTATTGATCTGATCAAAGAGTGCTCAGAGGTCGGACAAAAAATTATTTGTTACAACTGGATGCCTGCTGTCAGCTGGTCACGAAGTAACAGTTCTGCTCCAAGCCGTGGTGGATCAAAAGTTACCCGGTTTGATATTGAAGATGCCAATACGGAGTTGACCAGATATGGCGATGATTTTACCCACGAAGATCTGTGGGAAAACATGGAATATTTTCTGAATGCTGTAGTACCAGAAGCAGAAAAATATGATGTAAAACTCGCTTTGCATCCCGATGATCCTCCCATCGACCGGCTGAGAGGAATTCCAAGAATTATCACTTCTGTAGATGCTCTGAAACGGGTTACTCAACTTTATGACAGTCCATATAACGGGTTAACATTTTGCCAGGGAAGTATTGCAAGCCAGGGAAAAGATGTAGATATCCCCGCAGCCATTCGTTGGTTCGGTGAAAGAGATCTCATCCACTTTGTTCACTTCCGGGATGTGAGAGGAACTCCAACCAATTTTGAAGAAACCTGGCATGATGATGGACAAAACGATATGTATGAAGCCATGAAAGCATATTACGATGTAGGATTTCGTGGCCCCATACGGCCGGATCATGTGCCGGGAATAACAGGATACGAAAATACAGATAGTGTTGGATACACCGATCTGGGACTTCTTTTTGCTGTCGGTTATATCAGAGGATTGATGGAAGCAGTCATAAAAAGCAGTTCATAATCTATTCACAACAGGTCATAACAACTACGAACATGGGAACTAATAAAAATAAATAAAGAAAATCGATCAACATGAAGCATTTAAAATACACCTTAGCACTCTTATTTACATTTTGCGTGGTTTTCCAATTTTCATTGAAAGCCCAAACCATTTCCAAAGAAAAACTAATTGCCCTCACTCCGAAGTGGGATGGAGAACGCTTTGAAGATGGCCGCCCTAAAGTACCCCAAAGCATTTTAGAACGAATGGAACATGTGACCATCGAAGAGGCGTGGGGCATTATACGCAGAGATGGATATCATAACCAATTTGAAGGCGGAACATGGGAGATTTTACATCCGGATGAACCGATTGTTGGCCGGGCACTAACAGCAACCTATATGCCGGCTCGCCCTGACGTTCAAGAACATATAACCACGCAAGGCGAAAGCGATGGCCGGTCTGGCCCTCCCAATACATGGCCTATTGATATGCTGGAACAGGGAGATGTGTACATCGCAGATGGTTACGGCAAGGTAAAAGACGGAACATTGATTGGCGACAGGCTTGGGAATACCATTTTTGCCAATTCAGGAAATGGAGTGGTATTTCATGGTTCTTCAAGAGATCGAGAAGGACTTTCTGAAATTGAAGGATTCAATGCTTTCGTAAGGGCATGGCATCCGTCATATATCCAGGAAATGATGTTGGTTGGGCTGAATACCCCCACACGAATCGGACAAGTTACTGTTATGCCGGGGGATATTGTATTAGCCAAAAAAGAAGGCGTTGTATTTATCCCTGCTCATCTTGCTCAAAAAGTAGTGGACCAATCAGAAGTAATTCGTGTGCGCGACACTTTTGCCCATGAAAAAGTTCGCAACGGTACTTATACCGCGGGTCAGATGGATACAAAATGGACTGAAGAAATTGAAGAAGATTTCAAAAACTGGGTAGAAACAAATAGTAAACGCCTGAAGGAAGAAATCGGAGTTAGCCAAACAACGATTGATAATCTGATGAAAGATGAATAGGTAAGGCTCAATTTTTTAAAAGACAATTAAAATATAAACAGTGATTTATGAGTAATAAGATAAACAATGGTAAAGGTGAAGATCGTAGAACTTTTCTGAAAAAGGCAAGTTTAGGCGGATTAGGACTCGGTTCCATGATAATGAACCCTTATCATAATCAGATCGAACATATAACGTCTACAGTAAATCGAAGTTCTTCCCCGTCAGAGCTTAAGATAACGGACATGCGAATCGCAGAAGTTGACGGGATACCCTTTCGGATTCCCATTATACGTATCGATACCAACCAGGGAATTTCCGGTTATGGTGAAGTACGGGATGATGGCGATCCACGCTATGCCCTGATGTTGAAAAGCCGAATTTTGGGTGAGAATCCATGCAACGTCGAAAAACTTTTTAAAATAATTCGCCAGTTTGGTTTTCATGGACGGCAGGGTGGCGGAGTAGCCGGTGTTGAAACTGCCTTGTGGGATCTGGCCGGGAAAGCATACGGAGTTCCCGTTTATCAGCTTTTAGGAGGTAAATACCGCGATAAAATCCGGCTTTATGCTGATACAGCTGGAGCCAGAGATCCCAAAGTATTTGCTGATCGAATGAAAAAAACGCGGGTAGATAAAGGATATACAGCTTTAAAAATGGATATTGGAATTGGATTGGTAGCCAATATTCCCGGAGCGCTTACAAATACATATCATCATTCTCCACAAGGCGAAAGGCGCTTGCAAAGTCAATATTCGGGAACCCCCGACGAATATGGCCAGATCGATCATCCGTTCACACGTATCCAGATAACAGAAAAAGGTTTGGATAAAATTGAAGAGTTTGTGAGTGTAATGCGTGATACTATTGGATACGAAATTCCTCTTGGAATCGATCATACAGGGCACTTCGATGTAGACGAAGCCATAAAACTTGCCCGGCGATTAGAGCCTTATACACTTTCATATATGGAAGATCTCGTAGCCTGGAAATGGGTGGATAAATGGAAGCAGATCACCAATTCAACTACCACACCCACCGTAACCGGTGAGGATATTTTTGGGCTCGAAGGTGGGTTTAAAGAATTGATTGATAAACAGGCAGTGAATATGGTGCATCCTGATTTAGGGTCCGCCGGAGGCATTCTGGAAACCAAACGGATTGGCGATTATGCCGAAGACGGTGGTATTGGCATGATGCTTCATTACGCGGGATCTCCCATTGGTTTTTTTGGGTCTGTTCATGCTGCGGCAGCTACACAGAATTTTATGTGGTTAGAGCATCATTCAGTAGAAAACGATGCCTGGTACAGCCTGATTTCAGATGATACTGTAGTTTTCGATGAAGGATATGTACCCGTTCCCGAAAAACCGGGCCTTGGATTTGAATTGAACGAAGAAGCAATCAAAGCAAATTTAACCGAAGATTCAGGGTTTTTTGAGCCGACCCCCGAGTGGGATGAACCACGATCCTGGGATCGTCTTTGGAGTTAGTGAATTCTTTGTTCAAACCTGATTTTCATTGATAAGGCAACGACTGAATGGTTTTATGGACAGCATTTGGTCTTGCTTTATCTATTATATGATCAAATAACCGAGTAAAATTATTATGCATAGATTTTATCGAGCGCTTTTATATGTAAGCGGATGTTTCTTTATAGCTACTCTTGGGGCACTCATTGCCGGGTATGGATCATCTGTTATCGGGCCTCTGACAATTGCGATGTTTATAACCCTGGCGCTGGGTGTGCGAGGTACCGATACATTATTTAAATCATTTGCCTTTTCAATCTGGATATTTGCTTCGGTTTCATTTGCAATGTTTTATCCCGATATGATTGTTGAGATAGGTGGTTTTAACACCACTGTGCTAATTGTTCCATTGATTCAAATAATTATGTTTGGAATGGGGACTCAGCTCAGCATCAATGATTTTAAAGGTGTACTGAAACGACCGCGCGGAGTTTTAGTAGGCATGGTTTGCCAGTTTACAATTATGCCGTTAGTAGGTATTAGTTTGGCATTGACATTTGGATTTCCGGCTGAAATTGCTGCAGGCGTAGTACTAATTGGCTCTTGCCCCGGCGGTGTGGCCTCCAATGTGATGGCTTTTATTGCAGAAGCCGATTTAGCTCTTTCCATCACGTTAACGGCTGTTGCCACGATGGTCTCTCCATTCATAACACCTTTATTAATGGAGTTTTTAGCTGGCCAGTTTGTGCCGATTGACGCTTTAGGGATGATGTGGAGTATTCTCAATATGATTATTTTGCCCATAGTGCTGGGACTTATATTCAACCATTTTCTTCATGGAAAAGCACAATGGCTGGATGATGTAATGCCGGTGGTCTCAATGGTAGGTATTGCTGTCATCATTACCGTGATAACAGCTGCCGGCAGGGATTCGCTGGTATCCATTGGTCTTTTATTGGTCCTGGCTGCTATCATCCATAATGGAGTAGGATATTTTTTAGGCTACTGGGGTGGTCGTCTGTTAGGAATGGACGAGAAATCCTGCCGGACAATTGCGTTAGAGGTAGGAATGCAAAACGGGGGAATGGCCTCCGGACTTGCTGCAGAGATGGGAAAAATCGCTACAGTGGGTTTAGCCCCGGCTGTTTTTGGCCCGTGGATGAACGTATCCGGTTCAACATTAGCCAACTGGTGGCGGCGCAAAGCTTTAAAAGAAGAGGCAGAAAACGCCGAAAACTTACCCATTCAATAAAACCCTCTACATGTTATAAGAGAGTTATAAAAATAGTCTGACTGAAAGAATAGAAACCCGATAATTAAATTGTTATGAAGCAGAATGAAGAGGCCAATGGTCGCCGTAATTTTTTGAAAAAAATGGGGTTAGGCGGGTTGAGCCTGGCAGGTTTAACCTTGTCTCCATTAGAAGATCAGATAGCTTACGCAAGCCAGAATGTTAAACGAAACTCCAGCCCTTCTGATCTCAAGATTACAGATCTTCGCGTGACAAGAGTACTGAGAACCCCCATTATCAGGATTTATACAAATCAGGGAATTGTAGGCCACGGAGATGTACGGGATATCGGCGATTATCGCTATGCACTGATGCTGAAGAGCAGGATTTTAGGAGAAAATCCTTGTAATGTCGAAAAGCTGTTTAAAATCATTAATCAATTTGGACACCATGGACGGCAAGGGGGCGGAGTTTCTGGTGTAGAAACAGCTCTTTGGGATTTAGCCGGAAAGGCTTACGGTGTCCCTGTTTATCAAATGTTGGGCGGCAAATACCGTGATAAAGTACGTATCTATTGCGATACAACCATGTCTCGTGATCCTCAGGAATATGCACGTCGGATGCAGGAGCGTGTAGATGCGGGATATACTTCTTTAAAGATGGATATAGGGATCGCTCTTATTGAAGATGTAGAAGGAGCACTTATTAATGCCGATTTTTGGAAGAATCAGCCGGGAGGAATGAGCGGTTGGAATGCTATCCCCGGCAGTTATTCAAATACTAAACATCCATTCACACGTGTACAGGTAACGGAAAAGGGTATCGATAAACTCATGGAGTATGTGGATGTCATGCGGTCGCAAATTGGATACGAAATTCCAATGGGAACGGATCACTGGGGACATTTTGATGTCAATGAAGCCATAAAACTGGCACGCGCTGCTGAACCCTACAATTTAGCGTACATGGAAGATCTGATCCCCTGGACCTATACCAACCAGTGGAAGAGAATTACTGAATCCACAACCACTCCCACACAGACTGGGGAAGATATCTTTATGCTAAAAGGAGGATTCAAAGAATTAATTGATAATCAGGCAATTAATGTCATTCATCCCGATCCGGTAGGGTGTGGTGGTTTACTGGAAACAAAAAAGATCGGTGATTATGCTCAACAGCATGGCATTCCTATGCAACTGCACCATGCTTCATCTCCGGTATCTTTCTTAGGAGCTGTTCATGCCGCGGCGGCAACTCAAAATTTTCTTTGGTTAGAGCATCATTTTGTTGATAACCCTTGGTACGATGATCTGGTTACCGGAGTGAAGAAGCCGATTGTACAGGATGGTTATGTGCCTGTACCAGAAAAACCCGGCATTGGCGTGGAGCTTAATGAAGAAGTAGTGAAAGAGCATATGGATCAAGACATCGGTTTTTTTGAACCTACACCAGAATGGGATGAGAGCCAATCCTGGGATCGTCTTTGGAGCTGACGCTGAGCAATCAAATAAATCATTTACAAAAAATAATTAAACACTATTTGAACAGCTTATAGATCTAATGAATAAGAGCAGAGTTAAAAACCGTTTTTATCTCTTAGATAGAAAGCTTTTTTCTGATGATGTTTCCCGAAGTGAGTATCCGGATAATACATACTTTAGGAAGTTGAGGATTGTTCACTTCTTACTCATCATGATACTAATAGGTTGTGAATCTAACAGGGATTATTCACCTTCTGAATGGCCGATATATAAAAGTGATGAAGGTAGCAGCAGCTTTTCGGAATTAACTCAAATCAATACGGAAAATGTAAGCAGGTTAGAGGTAGCCTGGACATTTTATCCCCAGGATGTACCGGAAGGCAGGAGGTATCGAAAAGTAGAATCTAACCCTGTTGTTATTGATGATGTGATGTATGTGACGGATGGTGGATTAAAGCTGTATGCCTTGGATGCCGATACAGGACAACAAATCTGGAGATTTGATCCTTTCGACGGAGAAGGGGGACGAGGGCTAAATCGTGGAGTTACCTATTGGGAAGATGGGGATGACAAAAGAATTCTTTTTACCGCCGGTGAATTTCTCTTTGCTGTGAATGCGATCACAGGGAAGGCGATTTCTTCATTCGGAAAAAATGGTAAAGTAAGTCTTAATGAGGGACTCGGAGTAGATTCTGAAAATATATCAGTGAGTGCATCTTCTCCGGGTGCGGTTTACCAGGATATTTTGATCATGGGCTCACAACTTTCGGAGGATTATGGAGAAGTTCCGGGACATATTCGGGCATATAATGTGCGAACCGGAGAAATGGAATGGACGTTTCATACCATACCTCATCCGGGTGAGCCGGGATACCAAACATGGCCCAAAGATGCCTGGAAATATATTGGAGGGGTTAATAACTGGGCGGGAATGAGTGTGGACAGAGAACGCGGATGGGTGTTTTTACCCTTGGGGTCTCCAACATATGATTTCTATGGAGGGAATCGATTAGGTAAGAATTTGTATGGCAACAGCTTGTTGGTTCTTGATGCTAAAACAGGCGAGTATATATGGCACTACCAAATCGTTCATCATGATTTGTGGGATTATGATCTGCCTGCCCCGCCTAACCTGGTTACGGTAGAACGCAATGGAGAAGATGTAGATGCTGTGGCACAGCTCACGAAAATGGGCTTTCTGTTTTTGTTTGACCGGGAGACCGGAGAACCCCTTTTCCCGGTTGAAGAGAAAGAAGTACCTGAATCACACCTTCCGGGTGAAGAAGCCTGGCCCACCCAACCCTTTCCATTAAAACCGGAACCGTTTGTCGATCAGCATATTACACCGGATGATTTAAATCGTTTTTCAGAAGCTTCCTATGATACGATACTCAAAAAGCTTCAAAGTTTGCGTCACGAAGGGCTTTATACTCCTCCTTCTCATGAGGGGACGCTGAATAGTCCGGGTACCCGGGGCGGAGCCGAGTGGGGTGGGGCAGCTTATGATGCTGAGAGTCACATGCTGTATTTTATTTCAAATAACTGGCCTGAGATTGTAACGCTGCGAAAATTGAAGGAACCTTCAGAAGAAGAACTTGCGGATCAATCTGTGTATGAAAGGGGACGTACTCTTTATGAGACGTATTGCGCATCCTGCCACGGCTTAGACAGGAGCGGACAGGAGGGGATAATTCCTTCACTTTTGAATGTGAAAGAAAGATTGTCCAGAAGAGATGCTTATGAAGTGATTACGGAGGGCGGAGGCCGCATGCAGTCCTTTGAAAGTATTCTTGACAGGCAGCAGAGAATGGCGATCACGGCTTATCTGTATGATATCAAAGATGAGGAGATGTCTCCTGTACAACAGAGAGCAGAGCAAACCCAGCGAATGGATACTACAGCCCGCTACACCAATATAACACCATTCCGGCGGTTTGAAGATTCTGAAAAAAGACACGCTGTTAAACCTCCCTGGGGTAAAATAAATGCCTTGAATTTAAATACAGGTGAGTATGAATGGACAACCCCACTGGGCAATCACCCGGATCTTCAAAAAGAGGGGGAGCCGGAAACAGGGATGCAAACCTGGCCCGGGCCCATTGCTACTGCTGGAGGTATTTTAATAAACGGAGGAACGTCCGATCGAAAGTTTCGGGCATATGACTCGAAAACAGGGGTTAAGCTTTGGGAGGCTACACTGCCTGGAACCTCGCACGCCATTCCTGCAACCTATATGGTTGGAGGTAAACAATATATTGTTATTTCTGTGTCGGGGACTGAAGAGCTGCCTGGAGGTGCTATTGTAGCATTTGCTCTACCCGATTAGCAGAAGATTGTTGATGCAGTTTATTTAGATCAGATATCAAATTGAAATCACAACTTACATACAATTTTATGAAAGGCTTCAAATCATTTTTAATATTGCTTGTTATTGGTGTTATGATAGCAACAGGTTGCAGTCAACATCGGTCAGAAGAAACAGGTGATTCGCACCAGATAACCGTGGAGAAAACCAATCCCAGTTCCTATCCGGAGGAGATCATTCCGTCCGACTCCAGGCTTATAAAGGTAACGGTGGGGTACACCTTTGATACGGCAGGTTCCCCACTGTATATGGATGGAACATTGTATTTTACAAACAACAATTTTGACAGCCCGCAGGTCAGCCGCACCTTGCGCCAAAATTCAGATGGATCAATCGATACGCTGGCGATGGACAACGGGGTGACCACGACCCTTCAGGCCAGCAGAAAGGGCACGATTTACGCCTGCCAGATGCTGGGCCATAAGGTGGTGGAACTGGACCCCGATGGACAGGTCATCCAAACAATTGCATCAGAATATAATGGACACCGAATTGACGGACCGAATGATTTGGTCGTGGATTCCAACGGGGGACTCTATTTTAGTGATTCTCAGTTTATCGCAGGAGGAGAAAAGATGCAGGAAACTCCCGCGGTATATTACGTCAGTAAAGAAGGAACGATAAGCCGTGTGATTGATGATATTCCGTTTCCCAACGGGCTGGGTTTATCACCGGATGGGAAGACGCTTTATGTTGCCAATACACCGGGAAAATATATACTGGCCTATGATGTTCATCCGGATGGTTCGGTGACCAATAAGCGAGAGTTTTTGGAGCTGAAGATTCCGGAGGGTGCTACCGAAGGCGGGGGCGATGGCATGGCGGTGGATGCTGAGGGAAATGTGTATGTTGCCACCACCCAGGGACTTGGCGTACAAGTATTTAATTCATCAGGTAGTTATTTAGGAAATATCAATCCTCCCACCCCGTCGAACAATGTGAGTTTTGGAGGAGTTGATAATCAGACACTCTACATTGCCGCCCAGGATGGAATTTATAGCATACCGGCAGATGAAAAAGGTCTCCACTGATAGTTGAAAACATTTAAATAAACAGGAGGTACCCAATGGGCATATTTGGAGGATTTGAATGGGTGATTGTCATTTTTGTTGTGTTTTTACTTTTTGGAGCCAAAAGGATTCCGAAAATGGCGAAAGGGATCGGTCAGGCTATTAAAGAGTTTCGCAATGCGCGGAGCAATGAAGAAGACGAATTTAAAATCGATAAGCAGGAATAATCATTTTTAAAAACATACAGATTTTATGAAAAAAGTAGTCACTTTCGGTGAAATCATGATGCGATTGTCACCGCCGGAGTTTCTTCGATTTTCTCAAACCAACAGTTTTGATGTGATCTATGGAGGAGGCGAGTCGAATGTAGCGGTCTCGCTGGCCAATTTTGGAATACCTACCGAGTTCGTCACTCGTCTACCGGACAACGATATAGGACAATGTGCGCTAATGGAATTGCGCAAGCGAAATGTTGGCACCACCCATATAGCCCGGGGCGGGGAGCGTCTGGGGATTTATTTTCTGGAAACCGGGGCGGTCAGCCGTGGCAGCAAGGTTGTCTACGATCGGGCCCATTCAGGAATGTCATCCATCAAATCAGGGATGATTGATTGGGAAGAGGTTTTTGACGGAGCCGGCTGGTTTCACTGGACCGGGATCACACCGGCCCTTTCCCAGGGAGCGGCCGATGCCTGCCTGGAAGCCATTCAGGTGGCCAATCAGATTGGAGTTCCCGTTTCAACAGATTTGAACTACCGTGCCAAGCTGTGGAACTATGGCAAACAGCCTGGCGAGGTTATGCCACAGTTGGTGGAAGGTTGTGATGTAATTTTAGGGAATGAAGAAGATGCCGAAAAACATTTTGATATTCATCCGGGGTCGGTCGATGTCACACAAGGAGACACGGTCGATTCGCAGGCCTATCGCTCGGTATGTGAGCAGTTGATGGAGCGATTTCCTCGCGCTCAGAAGATTATCACCACTCTCCGGGGGTCGATCAGTGCCTCACACAACACATGGTCTGGTGTACTTTATAACGGCAAAGATTTTTTGGAGGCACCACAGTATGATATCACCCATATTGTGGATCGAGTGGGAGGAGGAGACTCCTTTATGGCCGGGTTGATTTACGGGTTGCTCACGTTTGACGGGGGCGATCAGAAAGCCCTGGACTTTGCGGTGGCTGCCTCCTGCCTGAAGCATACCATTTATGGGGATGCCAATCAGGTTACGGTGGACGAAGTTGAAAAACTGATGAGCGGAGACGGCTCCGGCCGGGTCTCCCGATAAGATTCCTTCAAATAATTTGATAAAACCTTAGATAAAATGGCTCAATTTACACGACTTCAGGTGGCCCAAACAATGAACGATCAGGGACTGGTTCCCCTGTTTTATCACAAGGATACAGAAGTAGCCAAGCAGGTGGTCAAAGCCTGTTATGAGGGCGGGGCCCGGCTGCTGGAGTTCACCAATCGCGGGGATTTTGCACACCAAATTTTTGGGGAGTTGGTTCGGTATACCAGCGAACAATTACCCGGAATGATTCTCGGAGCAGGATCGGTACCGGATGCGGCAACAGCGGCGCTTTATATGCAGCTGGGAGCCAACTTTATTGTGACGCCGGTTCTGCGGGACGATGTGGGATTGACCTGCAACCGGCGGAAAGTATTGTGGGCACCGGGCTGCGGCACTCTTTCTGAGATTGCGCGAGCCGAAGAACTGGGAGCAGAAATTGTGAAAGTATTTCCCGGAAGTCAGCTGGGACCGGGCTTTGTAAAAGCGGTGAAAGGCCCCTGTCCGTGGACAAGCATCATGCCAACGGGTGGTGTATCAGCGGAAGAAAAAAATCTTCGCGGCTGGTTTGAGGCTGGTGTGAGCTGTGTGGGAATGGGTTCCAAACTCATTAAAAAAAGTTTTGTGGAAGCTCAGGATTTCCAAGGACTGAAAACCCATGTAAAAAACGTACTGAACACTATTCACTCAATTCGTGATAAGAAATAATAGAAGAACACTGTTCCGTAGCTGGAACCTCCTGTCAACACTACGTTCCCATGTTTGACAGACACACCATCAAATCCCGGGCATTTAGTTGTCCGGGATTTTAATTGTTACGTTTAATCTATTGGACTAAATATATGGCTTATGAGCTTGGCTAAGCCAGGTCATCAGATCTTTAGATCTTTGAAAGATGCATAAAATGAATGTATTCCTCTCTTTTTGTAAGTGTACAGAAAGAAGAATTCCAATGGGAATTATCTTTTTGTTGGTTATTGTAGCGTTCAGTTGCAACCGATCTGATCAACAAAAAAAGGCGAGATTCCAGAGTTTGCCGGTTGAAATTACTGGGATTGAATTTTCCAATGATATTCATACGGATGAACATTTTAATGTGATAACCTATCCCTTTATTTACAACGGCGGAGGCGTTGCAATTGGAGATATCAACAATGATGAACTGCCCGATATCTACTTTACCGGTAATCAGGTTAGCAGCAAACTATACCTGAATAAAGGTGATTTTACTTTTAAAGATATCACACTCTCTTCCGGAACTTCAACCTCAGGGTGGGCCGGTGGAGTATCTATGGTTGATATCAATCATGATGGTTTTCTGGATATCTATGTTGCGGTGAACGGACCCGGAGAAACCCCGCCAGATGAAAGGAAAAACTTGCTCTACATCAACAATGGCGACCTAACATTTACCGAAAAGGCTGATAAATATGGTATAGCCGATTCGGGGTTTTCAGTACATTCTGCTTTTTTTGATTTTGATCTTGATGGAGATCTCGATCTGTTTATCATCAACAATTTTCCCGGTTCTTTTGCAAGAGATATGAGTACCGGTGTGAGGGAAGAGGTCAATGATGGCACATCTCCAAGTACGGATGCTTTATACCGGAATAATGGCGACGGAACGTTTACAGACATTTCGAAACAGGCAGGTATTTTAAAAGAAGGCTATAGTTTAGGACTTGCCATTACAGATGTAAATCAGGATGGCTGGCCGGATGTATATGTATCTAATGATATTCAAACGGATGACCTTTTATACGTGAACAGGGGAGACGGAACATTTGAAGACAAATCCGCGGACTTTTTTAAACATACCAGTTATGCGGGAATGGGAACGGACGCCGCCGATTTTAATAACGACGGTTGGACGGATATCCTCCAGGTGGATATGCTGCCTCCAAATCTGGAAGATCAGCATTTGGTAATGGGATCAAAGAGTTACGAATATTTTCAGGAGCTGAAAGAAAAAGGATATCAAATTCAAAACAGTGCGAATACTCTTCAGCTAAGTAATGGGGTTGATGAAAAGGGAAATATCCTGTTTAGTGAAATGGCTCATTTAGCGGGTGTTGAGTCAACCGAGTGGAGCTGGACAGGCTTGTTTGGAGATTATGATAATGATGGATGGAAGGATATTCTTATTACAAATGGATACCCGAAAGCCATCAATAATTATGATTATATCATCAATCTGAACAGAACATCGATGTTTGGAACGGATAGTACGCGAGCAAAAGCTACCTTCGAAATTTTGGAAAATTTGAATTCGTTGTATGTTCCAAATCACGTTTTTAAAAATAAACGAAATCTATGTTTTGAAGATGTTTCGGAGGAGTGGGGATTTACAGATCCATCGTTCTCTTATGGCGCTGCCCACGGCGATTTGGATAAAGACGGAGACCTGGATTTGGTTATTAATAATCTGAATGAACCCGCAGCAATCTTAGAAAACAGGAGTCAGGGCGAGCATTATTTGTCCCTGAAACTGAAAGGAGATTCATTAAATACGAACGGAATTGGGGCAAAACTCACCATCCACACAAACAAAGAAAAGCAGTTTGCAGAGTTTTGGCCATACAGAGGATATCAATCTACGATGGATCAGCGTGTTCATTTTGGGTTGGGAAAAAATGATGCAGTAGATTCATTGAAAATTATTTGGCCGGATGGAAAATATCAGATTTTAAAAGAGATAAAAGCCAATCAACAATTGGTTTTAAACTATGATGAAGCGTCTTTTCCTGCTTTAAAAAATGGAAGAAGAGAAATCAGAGATGGAAATTTGTTTACATCTGCAGAGGACGAACTTCAGCTCCATTTTGAACATCATGAGAATGATTTTGTGGATTTTGATAAAGAATCGACTCTCCCACAAATGTTATCAAGATCGGGGCCTGCCGTTGCCGTAGGTGATGTGAATAATGATCAGCGGGATGACATCTACATTGGTGGAGCTTCGGGTGAACCAGGGATCTTATTTGTTCAGCAGGAAGATGGTTCTTTTAAAGAATCCGGTGATCAACGAACCTGGATGGCTGAAAAACAGTTTGAAGATGTCGATGCAGAGTTTGCAGATGTCAACGGAGATGGATGGTTGGATTTGTATGTGGTAAGCGGAGGGAATGAATTTTCACCTGCATCCGAATTACTGCAGGACCGACTCTATATTAACATTGGCGACGGAAAATTTATAAAAGATGAAAAGCGTCTTCCCCGAATGCTTACAAGTTCTTCTGGGGTAACACCCGGTGATTTTGACGGGGATGGAGATGTCGATTTTTTTGTGGGAGGACGACATGTGCCGGGCCAATATCCAACTACGCCAAATAGCTATTTACTCCAAAATGACGATGGAATATTTCGGGATGTAACACAGGAAGTAGCCCCCCAGCTCAAACAAATTGGAGAAGTGACGGACGCAATTTGGGTGGATACGGATGGAGACGGAGATCTTGATTTGGTTATTACTGGTTTTTGGATGCCCGTTACTTTTTTTGAAAACTCAGGAAATCGGTTAGATAAAATCTCGGGATTTAACAATCCGGATTTATATCGAGGATGGTGGCATAGTATTGAAAAGGAAGATTTTAATGGGGATGGAAAGATTGATTTTGCCGTCGGTAATCTTGGGTTAAACCATGTTTATAGTCAAAGTGGTACATCAGAAATACATCTTTTTGCAGATGATTTTGATCGAAACCGTCAAATAGATCCTATCTTTGCTGTCAATATCAATGATGAATACAAACCTCTTCATGGGTTTAGAACTATGGCAAATTTATTGCCAAGGCCAACGCAAAGAGTTCAGTCTTTTCAGCGCTATGCCGATGCAAATTTGCAGCAACTAATTAGTAAAGATCCTGAATCAGCCAGGATTCATCATACTGCTAACTATTTTCCAAGTTCGGTGCTGCTCAATCAGGGTGAAAATGAGTTTGATGTTGCCGCTTTACCGATGGAGGCTCAAATTTCAGCTGTACAATCTATAGATATTTTAGATATAAATGATGATGGATTTTCAGACCTGATTCTTCTTGGAAATGAATTTGATACCAATCCGGAACTTCCAAGAATGGATGCTGGCAATGGAGTCTTGCTAACCGGGGATGGCCAAGGAAATTTTACTCCCGTTCCCTCTTTCCAAAGTGGGTTGATAGCACCCGGAAATGTAAAATCAAGTGCGGTTATAAATTCCAGAGAAGGACAATATTTATTGGTTCTTCCGAATAACTCTGGGGTACAAGTATTTAAAATATTGAGTGGTAATTAGGTAGGCAATCGATTCCGCGATACATTTGGCATTTTCCATCAAAATTGCAGTGCTTGTAAAAATTGAAAATACATTTTTTGTATTAATACAAGTTTACAAGAATTTGAGAAGGTTTATTTTTAGGTTATGAATATGAAGATCTCATCACTTCTTACATCCAATGGTTAGCAGTATTTATGATTCAAAGTATCAAAGGTTTTTTTACATCATTTCCATTATCAGCCTCATCATTTTTTCTTCATGTGAAAAAGACGAAGGGCAAAAATCTACACCACAGAGTGAGGGAACAAGTATATCTCAAGCTGAATCTTCCGGATCAAACAGCCTCTCAGCATCCGACTTGCGTGATGCTTCTTTAAATGGGAATATTGAACTCGTAAGGCAGGCCATTCTTCAGGGTGTGGATGTGCAGGTTGCGGACGAATTAGATCGCACAGCAATGATGTTTGCCGCATATAACGGCCATGCCGAAATTGTTCAATTATTAGCTAAAGAGGGTGCCGGGATCAACAAAGTTAATAGTGAAGGACGTAGCTCATGTATGTTTGCAGCCAGCGGTCCTTTTCCTGAAACAGTAGAGTTTTTACTGGAAAATGGAGCAGATCCAAATCTAAAAGATACTGATAGTGGATAAGTTTTGTAGAAAATTGTCTTCAGAAAGACAGGGAATATTTTGAACAAGCATCGGTCCCTAATCCAGACAATATGCAGATATGAATCTGAGCTCCTCATGATTGAAAAGAATGATTTATGGAATGATGGGTCATATACTAATATCTCTTCATCAAGCTGAACTGTATTTTCAAAAGAATACCTTTCCGATTCCTTTTCCCTTTTTTCTGATTTTGAGGGTAAAAAAATCTAAGTCAAAAGGCCCTATCCACTTATTGACATCAGTACCCTTTTTTAGTATATCATATCAACGGTATTTTTGCTGGATTTTTAACGGAGTATTAAATTTTCGTTATGCTGAGCTCAGCTCTTCCGGAATTGTAAAACCTTAACATAGTATTGGAAACACTGATCGTCGTTACAGTGTCTCTATTGCCAATAGATTGCATGAATCCCAAAAAATCGGATAATGGTTCATTTCTTTCTTCCAAGCATATGGAAGAGAAACAATGGGTGAGGCAAGTTCGGGAAGAGGGAAGCAGGCAAGCTTTTGAAAAAATATTTAGGGCCTATTACAAGCGGCTTCATGGTTTTGCATATAGCTACCTGTTACAGTCCGAAACTGCCGAAGATGTTGTTCAATCAGTCTTCCTAAAAATATGGACGCAAAGAGAGTCTTGGGACCCGCCGGGTACAGTTAAAGCCTACCTTTTTTCCGCAGTTCGGAATGAATCCCTGAATAAAATCAGGCACGAGAAAATTGTTGCAGAGTCTGAAGAAGAAATTATCTCCAGGCTTGGAGAACTTAGGAAACATTCGAGTCTATCCGATGATTATGACATTAAAGAATTGAGAGAAGAAATTGAGAGAGCAATCAATGCGCTTCCTCCCAGGTGCCGGCAAATTTTTATTCTGAACCGCAGAAGCGGTCTCACTTATACCGAAATTGCCGAATATCTGGAGATTTCAATTAATACAGTAAATACACAAATGGGCAGAGCCTTAAAGTCTCTTCGGGATCATCTTTCAGACTACTTATATATTCTTTTCGTAGCCGGCTCATCCAGTTTGTTCTTTTAGAGAAAAGTTATTCTGCTTTTGAAAATTGTTTGTACCTGTGGGGAATATGCAGATTTTCGCGCAGCACATCTCAAATCATTCTACCCGTAATGATTTTTTTTGAGGCTTGAGAAGCTTCAGATCAAACGAAAGAACACCTTATAAAAAAAATAAAATTTTTTTTAATTCTTGTCACAGTACGCCGGATCTCGGGTGTATTAGCCCATAGTAACAGTTGAAAAACATTGAAAAATGGCTATGAATAATGATAAAAAGTGGGAACAGCTTGCAAAATATTTTGCCGGTGAGTTGTCCAAAGAGGAAAATCAAATAATGGAAACGTGGATAAAATCAGATCCTGCACGAGAGGAAGAAATTGATCGGCTTTATGAAGTTTGGAAAGAGACAAAAAATACCTCCTATGAATTAGATGTTGACAAAGCATGGCTGAAATTATCAGGCAATATGGATGTATTTGAGAAGAACCAAAGAGACCACAAACTAAAAGTATCGGGTATTAAACATTATGATAGCTATACACCGGGTTCTCCGCATGCAAATACTATAAAAAGGGCGGAGATCAAATGGCGCCGGGTGATGCTGGTTGCGGCAACAATATTAATTATCGCATCTGCCGGCTACTTCTCATTTTATTATACACAAATGCAACATCGTGCTGCAGAGGTGGCGGCTATTGAGAACAGGGTTTTTGTTACAAGGAATGGTGAGAGGGCAACATACATACTCAGTGACGGCACCAAAGTAATGCTTCATGCCGGCAGCCGTCTTGAGATTCCCGACAAGTATAATCAGCAAGAACGGGAGCTGTTTCTGGAAGGTGAAGCCTACTTTGAGGTTACCCACGATGACGAAAAGCCATTTATCGTTCGGTCTGAAAGAGCTTATACCCGCGTTCTTGGAACCCGGTTCCTGGTTCAGGCCTGGCCCGAATCTGATGAGGTAGAAGTGGTTGTTTCTGAAGGAAAGGTTGCATTTGGAAACCACCAGGAAAATAATGCCCAATCCGAAAATGAAGTTCTGATTACCAGGAACAAAATGGGAGTAATTGCCGAGGGGAAAGAACCCGTTGTTGCCGAAGTTACCGATATAAATTGGTACCTGGGATGGACCGAAGGCAGGCTCGAATTTGAAAACAGACCTTTAAGCGAAGTTCTTCCCCGGCTTGAAAGATGGTACGACATAGATATTCAGGTAGAGGATGAAAAGATATGCCAGAAAAAAATTACTGCTGAAATCGACTATAGCCAATCTATGAGTGAAGTACTTCAGGGCATTGCTCTTACACTCGAACTGGAAGTTGAAAGGGTAGATCGCTCGTTTATGTTCCGGTCTCCCGAGTGAATTAAATGAGATTTGACAGTAATCGGATCCCCGGTTTAAAAAGAGGAAATGACAAACTCAACAATCAAATAAGGACCAATATGTTTACCAACATGATACGTACGATGGCTCTGATAGTATTCTTCGGTTTTGCCGGACAATCGCTTTGGGCCCAGGAAGTTGATAATCAAAATAACCTGATATTCGCCATGCAGGATCAGGTTTCTGAAACCAGTACTACGCAAAATGAGCTTCTACAAAGAGTGATAGAGCTAAACTTCTCTAATGCAACAATTGAGCAAGCCTTAACGGAAATTGCAGAGAAGTTGGATCTTAAACTGATGTATACGAAAGAATTGCTTCCAAAAGACTTCAGGGTTACAATCAAGAATAAACGGTTAACTCTGTATAATGCTCTGTGGGAAGTTTTGGAGGAAACCGGTCTTCAATTTGCGATATCATCGAACAGGCAATTGGTTGTGGTAAAAAATCACAATGCCGTTGTAGAACCTGTTGAAGAAGTTGCTCTGCAAAATATTACAGGAACGGTTATTGATTTGGAAACCGCGGAAGCGCTTCCCGGTGTGAATGTGATTGCCGGCTCTACGCAAGGCACAGGCGCTCCTATTGGAACAACGACCGATATAAATGGACAGTATGATATTGAAATCCCGGACGATGTTGCCACACTGGTGTTTAGTTATGTGGGATATCAAAGATTGGAAGTTGAAATTGACGGGCGATCTGAAATCAATGTGGAATTAAGTCAAGATGTTCAATTGCTCGATGATGTTGTGGTCATTGGGTACGGCATACAGGAACGACGGGATCTGACCGGTTCTGTTAGCTCTATCCAGCCCCGAGATTTTAATGACGGAGCGAATACATCTGTTGAGCAACTTATTCAGGGAAAAGTAGCCGGGGTTCAAATTTCACAAACCAGTGGAGAACCCGGCGGCGGTATGTCCATCCAGATTCGGGGGGTTGGATCTATTAATGCGGGAACCGAACCTCTCTATGTGATTGATGGCGTTCCAATTGATAACAGCAATAACTTCTCAGCGGGTGGCGAAGCGCAACTTTCTTCGAATGAAAATCCGCGGAACCCTCTTAATAGTTTGAATACGAACGACATTGAGTCCATTGAAATATTGAAAGATGCTTCTGCAACAGCTATTTACGGATCACGGGCGGCAAATGGGGTTGTATTAATAACTACTAAAAAAGGTAGTTCCGGCAGAATCCAGGTTGATATCAGCTCGAAAATTGGAAGCCAGGTAGTGTCAAAAAAAATTGATGTGCTCTCATCCAAGGAATATATCGATGTGATGAACGGATTGGCTGCAGATCGGGGAGAAGCACCGGTGTTTTCTGGCAATCCGGGGACGGCAACAAATTGGCAAGACGAAATATTCCGGCAAGGCGTAACCTACGATAATAATGTCTCGATATCCGGCGGAAGTGAATCAGCCACGTATTATCTGTCGGCAAATCAATTTTCACAAAAGGGAATTATAAAAAGTTCGGGAATTGAGGGGTATTCATTCAGAACAAATCTTAATGCAAGTTTATCTGAAAACATTGAAACCGGGTTTAACCTGACAGCCAGCCTGATTGATAATGACAATACTCCAACGGGTGTCAATATTAATGAGCAGGGCGGGCCAATCTATACTTCTTTGCTGTATGATCCAACGTCTCCGGTTTATAATGAAGACGGAAGTTTTTACCGGTCTCCGGACCTCACTATGAACAACCCCTTATCAGTTGTTGAAGGCATTATTACCAGGAATAGGGTAAAACGATTTTTAGGAAACGGTTTTATACGATATAACCCGGTTGAGGTACTGCAAATGAACCTCAATGTTGGTTTTGATACACAATCGGATAAACGGGAAATATTCAACAGTACAAAAACAATCCACGGTGAAGCAAATAACGGTATTGCAAACCTTGCAGAGTTAGATCGATCGAATATTCTTCTGGAGCTTACCGCACAGTATTCTGAGGATATTAATGAGAATAACTACATACAGGTTTTGGCCGGCGCCACATACCAGGATTTTGATTTCACAACATTTTCCGGTCAAATGTCCAACTTCCCAACGGATAATATCGAAACCTATAATCTCGCACTTGGAGATATCAGTACGGCGGATCTGAACAGCCAGCGGGAACGAAACAAATTGGCATCCTACCTTGGAAGGGTGAATTACAGGTTCTTTGATAAATATTTGCTGACGGCCTCCATCCGTGCAGACGGTTCTTCACGATTTGGGGAAAATAACAGGTTTGGTTACTTCCCATCACTTGCGCTCGGTTGGAATCTGGATCAGGAAGATTTTGTACCTGAATATTTCAGCGAGTTGAAACTTCGTGCAAGCTGGGGGGTAACCGGAAACCAGGAAATTGGCAATTACAACACTCAATTGTCTTTTATTGCCGGTCCGGATGCCGTTTTAGGCGGATCCAGAGTAGGTTCATTAATTCCATCACGGGTAGCAAACCCAGACCTGAAATGGGAGCGGACCGAACAGTATAATATTGGCCTTGATGCAAGTATTTACCAGGATCGGATTTCAGCATCCATCGAGTACTTCATCAAACAAACCAATGATATGCTTATTGAAGAGCCACTTCCATTATCATCTGGTTTTGCATCGAGGCTTACAAATCTTGAAAATGCAACCATTGAAAACAAAGGATTCGAATTTGGTGTTAACTCCATTAATGTTAGTACCAGTGATTTCAGCTGGAGTACAAACTTGACGTTCTCCATCATCAGAAATACCGTAAAAGATTTGGGTGATATTACCAATATTCTTATCGGTAACCTGCAAAATGTGGGAAGCTATGCCATTATTCGTGAGGGAGATCCAATTGCTTCATACTATGGCCATAAGATTACCGGAATCTTCCAGGAAGGAGATGATATTGCCAATTCTGCTCAGCCTACCGCCCAGCCCGGATACCCGATTATCCAGGATACAAATGGTGATGGTATGATTGGAGAAGATGATAAAGTATTACTTGGTGATCCTCATCCGGATTTTGTTTTTGGCTTGAATAACCGGTTGTCTTTCAAGCAATTCCAGCTAGAGTTTTTCATCGATTCCAAACTGGGCCAGCAGCTTTTGAACATGAATATGATCGAAACCCTGTATCCTCACAATTTCAGAAGAAACCGGTGGGCGGAACCGTATCTGAACAGGTGGACTCCGGGCAATCCAAGCAACGAATGGCCGTCTGGTACATTTCCATCGGAATACAGCGGTGGTAAGGTGAATACGCTAACTGTTCTTGACGCTTCTTTTGTGCGTCTGAAAACGGTAACACTTCGCTATACAATTCCGCAAACGTGGATTCGGAATGCATCGATATCGGTTACTGGAACAAACCTGTTAACCTTCTCTGAATATGACGGATTTAACCCCGAAGCAAACTCGTTCGGCCGCGGTATTGGGCGGGTTGATTTCAACACCTATCCGTTAGCCAAAACCATTCTTGTAGGTATAAATCTCGGGTTTTAATTAAAAACTGCCATAACAGATATTCTTAAGACTATGAAAAACAAAAAAAATACAATACTGATCGTTAATTTGATCTTTATAATACTGTTTTTAGGATGCGAAGATGTACTGGAAACCACAGCTTATTCAGAGTTAACCACCGAAACAATTTTGAACTCTGAGGATGGTATTAATTCAGTATTAAATGATTCTTATGCCGAATTTCGTGACTCCTATCTATATCGTATATGGGGACCCGACATTACAACCGGATTTGTATGGAGCCGCGGAGGGTCTATTGAAGTGGATTTTGTAGACTATGAAAACTTTACCTGGAGTACCACACATGCCCAGATAAACACACATTGGCAAACTTTATACCAGGCGATTCGGAATGCAAATATTGTGTTAGCAAACCTTGCCGGAGATAACTTTTCAGGTGAGTTTGTTCAGTTAAAAACCGCAGAAGCAAGATTTCTTCGTGCGTACAGCTATTATGAGCTATACTCGGTATTCGGTCCTGTTCCGCTTTTAACAACTCCGGAAGACCTGATACTTCCAAGAGCATCAGAAGAAGAAATAAAAACCTTTATTACCAACGAATTGACAGCAGCAGCTGCTGATTTGCCCTGGCCTTCAGATGCATTCGGCAGAGCAACAAAAGGAAGTGCGTTAGGTGTACTGACAAAATTCTACCTGAATACAAAACAGTGGAGTCATGCCGCAAGTACAGCCCAGGAAATCATCAGTTCCAATCAACATGAGTTGATGGATAATTATAAAGATGTTTTCTCATTTGAACATGAAGGCAATTCCGAACTTCTCTGGGCAATCACATACAATTCGCAGGGAGCAAATCAATTTCTTAATGCTCTTGTTTTTCCTAATGCAGGGTATCCATTCCCACCAGGAAACTCGGCATTTGCGGCTGTCACATATGTTTTTGATGACAAAGTTGATATGTTTGATGAGTCCGATTCCCGGAGCGATCTAATTGTCAAACAGTATACAAATACCAATACAGGGCAAGTCGTTCAACTATACGGTAATGACCAATCCATTCCGGCTAAATATCCGCATGACCCGAATGCCTCAGGAACATTTGAAGGACAAGACATTCCAGTTGTGCGGTATGCCGATATTCTATTGAGCCGGGCTGAAGCATTGAATGAAACAGAGGGGCCTACTCAGGAAGCGATTGATCTTATTAACCAGGTGAGGGAAAGAGCCGGCGCTTCTGCGGTGAGTACGGGTGATTTTACTCAGGAATCCCTGCGTAATTTTATTCTTCAGGAACGAACCCGCGAGTTTTATTTTGAAGGGAAGTCGCGTAGTGATCAAATAAGGCATGGCGTATTCATTTCCAACGCACAGGCTCGTGGAGTAAATAATGCACAGCCACATCACCGTCTGTTTCCGATTCCCCAAGCTGAGATGGATGCGAACCCCGAAATGATCCAGAATGAAGGGTATTAAAAAAAGCATTCAATAATTGGGAAACTGGTCAAGAACCTGTCAGGTTTTGTAGAATCGAAGCCTGACAGATTTATTGGCAATACATTACTATTTAACACTTAAATAACATCAATGGCGAGCACACGAATTGAATTTCAAGAAGTGAACAGGAAAATATTAACGGGCATTTTACTTGTTTTCGTAATTGTGGGTTGTGTAAGTAGCACATCCAAAGAGGCAGACAAAAAGCCAAATGTAATCCTCATTATGGCAGACGATCTGGGGTACTCCGGTATTTCTGCTTTTGGCGGTATTGATCTTGAAACCCCGGCGTTAGACAAGCTTGCTGAAGATGGAGTGATTGCAACAAATTTTCATGCAAATGCACCCGTGTGTTCTCCAACAAGAGTATCCATTATGACCGGTTCCTATCAACAGAGAGCAGGCCTTAATTTTATCTATCCTGAAAGCAGTCCATCAGGAGAAAAAAGTTCTGCATATGGGTTGGTTCCGGAAACGCATCCCTCATTTGTTAAACTGCTTCAGGATGCCGGATACAGAACCGGTGTTTTTGGAAAATGGCACTTGGGGATGGACGAGAGCTTCAACCCTGTAAATCATGGTTTTGATGAATTTCGTGGGTTTCTGAAGGGGAATGTTGATTTTATTTCTCATATGAACACCACACCAGAAGTTGATTGGTGGCACAACACAGAACCCACCGATGAGCCCGGTTATGCTACTGACCTTATCAACCAGTATTCTGTTGATTTTATAAAAGAAAGTGAAGGGGAGCCATTCTTCCTTTACATTCCGCACGCAGCTATTCACACACCGATCCAGGGAAGGAATGATCCGCCTATCCGGACTGAAGAAATCTATGCATACAGCAATGAGGGAGATATGCCGGAAGAGGAATTTCAGCGCCGATACCGGGAGATGATAAAAATAATGGATGATGGTGTAAAAATGATTGTGGAGGAATTAGAGAGGCAGGAAATTTTAGATAATACGTTCATCATTTTTATTTCAGACAATGGAGCTACCGCAACTGCTGCAGAAAAATATCCAGGGGCGAATGGTTTCTTCAGAGGGAGTAAGGCAACCTTATACGAAGCAGGAACTCGTGTTCCAGCCATCTTTTACTATCCAAAATCTATGGAGAAGAAAAAAACGGATGAGATGATGCTTACCATGGACCTGATGCCCACAATTCTTGACATTACGGGTATTGAAAACAATAGAGAAATTGATGGTGTATCTCTTTTACCAATACTGGTGCACAATCAACCGATGCCGGATAGAAAGGTATTTTGGGCTAATATAAATTCTATTGCCATGCAGGACCGTGAATGGAAACTTATATGGCAAAACAGTACAGGTTTTGGAAATTCGGGTGGGCCACCTGAGTTATCAGTTGAATTGTTCAATATGATGATAGATCCAAAAGAGGAGAATGATCTGAAGGAATATTATCCTGAAAAAACAGATAGTATGAAAGCCGAGATCATGGAATGGTGGGAAGAAGTGACACATGGAACCAGACTCGAGGGGTCTTCACCTCATGAATTTGATTTTTCACTATTCAGAAGATAAAGACCTCTGAAAAATTTCATGACTTCAGATGGGAAAACTCTTGACAATTTACCAGCAAACAGAAATAGATCCGAAATAAGTAATCGATATTTATTAATCATTTATAAGTATGAAAATTCAGCATTATAAGATTCCAATAGTATTCATTCTAACTTTTTTAATTTTCTTTGCAGGATTATCCATTGCAAAATCTCAAAATTCAAAAAGGCCAAACATCGTCTATATTCTTCTTGACGATGCAGGGTTTTCTGATCTCGGTTCTTATGGATCAGAAATCAACACTCCGAATATGGATCAACTGGCAACAGAGGGTATCAGGTACAACCATTTTGAGACTCGGGCTATATGTTCACCCACCCGGGCGGCACTGTTGACTGGAAGAAACAGCCAGGCTGTAGGTATGATGGATCTGGCCGGTGGCAGCGAGGATGGACCTGCTCATTCCCGTGGATATGTGACACCAGAAGCAGCTATAGTCGCACAAATTCTTAAAGAAAATGGTTATCAGACAACTGCAACCGGGAAATGGCACCTTACTCCGCCACAAGAAATGTTTGATGAATCAACCAATAGTGCTTCCACAAGAAGGAACTGGCCGACCGGAAAAGGGTTTGATAATTTTTACGGATGGTTGACAGGTTGGACCGACCAATATAATCCATCCGGCCGAGGTCAGCGCATAATCGAAGGTGATATGCCGGCAGAAGAGAACAATCCCGGTGGTGAACACGTTTCTGAAGAAATCGTTACAAAAGCTATTCAATACCTTGATGAAGGGTTTAAAACCAATCCGGAACAACCTCAATTTTTATATCTGGCATTTGGTGCCATTCATGCTCCCATCCAGGTTCCCGAAGAGTATATTGAAAAATACAATGGAGCTTACGATGAAGGATGGGACAAAATTCGCCTGGAACGTTTTGAACGACAAAAACGAATTGGGATCATCCCCGAGGATGCTGTTTTAACGGCCCGCCATTTGGATGACCCGGCATGGAACAGCCTTTCGGATGAGGAAAAAGCAGTTTTTGCCCGTTTTATGGAAGTATATGCCGGTTTTACAGAACATACCGATGAACAAATCGGACGACTGATTAATTACCTCAAAAGTTCCGGACAGTATGATAATACCGTGATTTTCCTGATGTCGGATAACGGGGCTGCTCCAGAAGCCGGCGTTGAGGGAAATTTTGAGCATCCGTATGGCGGCCAAATGACAATTTCAGAAATGTATAACAGGCTTGATGAGCTCGGTTCTGAAAATTCATCCGCACTTTATCAACGGCCCTGGGCCCGGGTTGGAGCCACTCCATTTCAGAAGTACAAATTGTGGCCTCATGGGGGCGGAGTCCGTGATCCGTTGATCATCACATGGCCGGAAAAAATTCGCGACAGCGGGTCTATTCGTACCCAATACGTGGAAACCATCGACATCACCCCAACAGTTCTTGATATCCTGGATATTGGAGCACCGGAAGAACTTGACGGCGTCGAGCAAATGGATTTTCATGGAGAGAGTATTTTGCCAACATTTACCGATCCGAATGCCTCGACCCGAACAACCCAATTCTATTTGATGCGGGGGAACCGTGCCATCTACCATGATGGGTGGAAAGCCATTGCCATCCATGAACGAGGTACGGATTTTGAGGACGATCATTGGGAACTCTATCATGTTGAGAAGGACTTCTCCGAAGCTGTTGACCTCTCTGCTCAATACCCCGAAAAAGTGGAGGAGATGAAAGCACTCTGGTGGACAGAAGCCGAAAAATATGGTGGACTTCCTCTTTTGGAATTCCGTCCGCCCTGGCTTCGAAATAATAATGATGATGATGATGATGATTAAAATTAAACCTGTATGTCATGAAAAAAATGATATTAGCGATCCTCCTGGTCATAACTTTTGGAGCTATTTCTTTATCTGTTGCCCAGCCATCAAATCCATCCAAGCCCAACATTGTAATCATTTTTGCAGATGATTTAGGGTATGGTGATTTGAGTTCGTACGGCTCTCCAAATATCCGAACACCGAATCTCGATAAAATGGCGTCGGAGGGTCAAAAGTGGACCAATTTTTACGCTGCAGCCAGTGTTTGTACCCCTAGCCGTGCAGGTCTGTTGACGGGGCGTTATCCTATTCGAAGTGGTATGGCCAGTGATGTGGCGAGGGTTCTGTTCCCCAATTCAAAAGGGGGATTGCCACAGCAGGAAATCACAATAGCCGAGCAGATGAAAACGGCGGGATATCAGACTGCTATGGTCGGAAAGTGGCACCTGGGGCACCATGAACAATATCTGCCAACACGGCATGGCTTTGATTCCTACTACGGTATTCCCTATTCCAACGATATGGATCGAACGCCGGAAAATCCACAGCAGGGAAACTATTTAGACGGTTATTGGGAATTTGCTAATGATCCAATCCCTTTGGAATACTTCAACGTTCCGCTAATGAGAAATACTGAAATTATTGAGCGTCCGGCAGATCAAAATACCATTACCCGCCGGTATACGCAGGAGAGTATCAAATTTATTGAGGAGAATAGGGACAAGCCCTTTTTCCTTTATTTAGCACACAATCTGCCACATATTCCTCTTTTTGTTTCGGATGAATTCGAGGGACACAGTGATGCCGGGCTTTATGGAGATGTTGTTGAAGAAATTGATCACGGCGTTGGGCAAATCATGGATAAGCTTACTGAACTTGAAATTGCTGAACAAACATTAGTGGTATTTACTTCAGATAATGGTCCCTGGCTTATTTTTGAAACGCATGGAGGAAGTGCCGGCATGCTGCGTGCAGGTAAGGGAATGACCTGGGAAGGAGGTATGCGTGTTCCGGGAATTTTTTGGTGGCCCGGAACGGTACAGCCCGGTATTGTAACCGATATCGGCAGCACGATGGATCTGTTTACAACGGCAAGTCACCTGGCTGGAGTTGAAATACCGGACGACCGAATTATGGATGGAGTCAATTTAACACCAGTTTTATTGGGTGAGGGGAATTCTCCCAGAAATGAAATGCTGTTTTATCGGGGAGCTACCTTGTACGCGGCCCGAAAGGGTAGTTATAAGGCACACTATATCATCGAAGGAGCCTATGGCTCGTTTGAGCAGAGAACCACGCTGGAGACTCCACTCTTATTCAATTTAAGCGAAGATCCGGGGGAGAAATATGATATAGCAGATCGGCATCCCGAGATACTGGCTGAAATAGAAGAGATGGTTCAAGTCCATAAACAAAACCTTGTGAAGGTGAAAGATCAATTGGCTGAACGAGAAGATAACTGACAGTTTAATCTCTCAAACCGGTGCTTTTTCTCTATGGAAAAAGGGCATCAGCATAAGAAGATTTCTTGAAATTGGTGTTGAGAGGAAGCGCTGCATTTATCAAGGAAATGAAGCAACACAGCAATTTTTATGAGCAAAAAGTCGTGCAGAATGTTTAAGAAGAATTCATTTAAATCGTCATATCGCTTAAAATGGCCGGCCAGCCTCTTATGCATGATTACTACTACAGTCATGTCTATGACAAACGTTGGTTTGGCACAAGATAATGATCGACCAAACATCTTATGGCTGGTCAGCGAAGACAACAGCCCTTACATCAGTGCTTATGGAGATGGGTTTGCTGCCACTCCAAACATCGATAGATTAGCCGACAGCGGATTCACCTATACTCATGCTTACGCCAATGCACCGGTTTGTGCTCCCGCGCGGAATACCATCATCACGGGAATGTATCCTCCATCGAATGGAACACAACATATGAGGAGCAATTATCCGGTTACAGAGCTGATTCAATTCTTCCCGCAGCTGCTAAAAAATTCCGGCTATTATGTTACAAATAATTCGAAAGAGGATTACAATATCGCCGAAGAACAAACTAACGGGATTTGGAATGAGTCGAGCAATGAGGCGCATTACAACAACCGGGAAGAAGACCAGCCGTTTTTTGCGGTATTTAACACTAATATCACCCATGAAAGTTCTCTTTTTCGGGTAAAACCGGATGAGGAATTACGCCACGACCCTGCTGAAGTAGATTTGCCTCCCTATCATCCAGATACACCCGAGCTCCGCCAACAGTGGGCTCAGTATTACGATAACATTGAAGATATGGATGCATGGGTAGGGGATAAACTCCGGGAACTGGAGATGAGCGGGGAAGCTGATAACACCATTATTTTCTATTATGGAGACCATGGAGGTGTTCTGCCGCGCAGCAAGCGTTTTGTCTACGAAACCGGCACAAGAGTGCCACTCGTTATATCCATTCCTGAAAAATACAAAGATCTATGGCCGGCCGGACAACCCGGTAGTAAAGTAGATCGAATGGTAAGTTTTGTGGATCTTGCTCCCACTATTTTGAGTATCGCGGGGGTGGAAGTCCCAGATATTATGCAGGGTCATGCATTTTTGGGTGACCAGGCAACGGATCCTTCCGAATATGTGTACATGTTCCGGGGACGAATGGATGAACGCTACGATATGAGCCGAGCCGCTAGAAACCGCCGCTTTCGATACATACGCAATTATATGCCTTTCAGGATGTACGGACAAAATGTGGATTTTCTTTTTATAGCCACCGGTGCTCAATCCTGGAGACAGACTTGTGCCGCCGGAAACTGCAATGAAGTACAAAACCGGTTCTTTGGCACCAAACCTGTTGAAGAACTTTACGACACCCAAAATGATCCCTGGGAAGTGCACAACCTGGTGGATAACCCGGAATATCAGGATGTTTTAAATGAAATGAGAGCTGAGACGAAGGGTTGGATGGTGGAGATCAAAGATACAGGTGTAATGCCGGAGTGTCTGATGAGGTCTGTTGGACAGGAACAAGCTTTATATGATTATATCCGCCAGGAAAATATAGATGTTGAAGAGTGGATTGATATTGCAAACAGAGCTGTCTCTGCCACCGAACAGGATGTTCCGGAGTTTACAAGATTGCTGACATCAGAAGACTCTGTAAAGCGATATTGGGCAGCAGTTGCTCTTCGGATACTTGGTGAAAGCGCCGATTCTGCTGCTGGAGAGTTGAAAACAGCCGTTTCGGAAGAGTCGGCGCCATTTGTTCATTCAATGATGGCCGAGGCACTTTATTCGATGGCGGAGAAGGATATTGCACGGCAGGAGTTTATTGAACTCTTGGAGCATGATGATTCGATGGTTCGCGAGTTTGTATTAAATGCAATTGACAGTGTGGATGATGAGAGTCAACAGATCAAAGATGCCGTCATTGAAATGTCGAAAAGAACAAATGGATTGCAATGGGGCAATCAGGATCACCGAATTGTAATGCACCTTCTGGATAAATGGAATATGAATGCTGAGGCTGTTGGCCTTGAAATTGATATGGGTTGGATTGGAAATTTTTCACCATAGATAAATCCGGTCAAACCAAATGAACCATGATTTACAGCCAGATTGGCGCGTCCCGGACAAAGAAATTGTCTGGATTTTTTGTCAGCTTTTGAAAGCACAGATCTGTTCCTCCAATGAATGATAAATTGCAGATAAACCTTCATTTATCCTTTCAAAATTATAACTTGTAGTCATGATGTATGGTAATAAGAGTATCTTTTCTGGAATAGTTATTATTAGCCTTGTCCTTCTTTTTTCATGTAAAAATGAAGGAAAACAACAACCGGTTTCACAGAGTGAGGGAACAAGCATATCTCAAGCTGAATCTTCCGGATCGAACAGCCTCTCAGCATCCGACTTGCGTGATGCTTCTTTAAATGGGAATATTGAACTTGTAAGACAGGCCATTCTTCAGGGTGTGGATGTGCAGGATGCGGACGAATTAGATCGCACAGCAATGATGTTTGCCGCATATAACGGCCACACCGAAATTGTTCAATTATTAGCTAAAGAGGGTACCGAGATCAACAAAGTTAATAGTGAGGGACGTACTTCACTTATGTTTGCAGCCAGCGGTCCTTTTCCTGAAACAGTAGAGTTTTTACTTGAAAATGGAGCAAGTCCAAATGCAAAAGACAATATTGAGGGATGGACACCCCTGATGTATGCTGCAGCCGAGGGAAATACTGAGGTTGTGGAACTGCTTTTGGAGTATGGCGCAGATCCAAATATGGAAGATACGGATGGTGAAAAAGCTATCGATTTTGCATCAAACAATGGTCATACAGATGTTGTAACTTTATTGGAGAATTAATTGTCTTGACATTTTTTTAGCAGTTAGCAGAATTTGTTTTCATGTCGCGATATAAACTGATTTTTGTACTGTTTCTCTTTCTATGTTTTTGCATTGTATACAGTTGCAGCCGTTCTGGATATAGCGGCATGGAAGGATCCGGGCAGGGTTCTGTTGATCATCGTTTTGTTGGCGGACAAACCTGCCAATCGTGCCATAATAAAGAATGGGAAGAGTGGCAGGGATCTTATCACGACTATGCTATTGCCGAACCGGACAGCGCCTCTGTTCGTGGCGATTTCAGTAACGTTGAATTCATAAATGGGAACGAGACCTATCGTTTCTTCAGAGATGGAGAATCCTACATGGTAGAAGCGCCCGGACCCGATGGAACTCCGGCTATTTATGAAATATCCTATACGTTTGGCTGGGAGCCTCTGCAGCAGTACCTGGTTGATATTGGAAAAGGCAAACTTCAAGCTCTTCAGATAGCCTGGGATGTTGAAGAAAATCGCTGGTACTCACTTCAACCGGATGAGCCATCCGAAGCGGGTGACTGGCTACACTGGACGGGCGCCGGGATGAACTGGAATACCATGTGTGCCGATTGTCACTCTACGAATTTGAAGCAAAACTACATTGCCGAGGCCGACTCTTTTCACACAACCTGGTCGGTTATTGATGTAAGCTGTGAGGCGTGTCATGGTCCCGGTGCCGATCATGTGGAATTTATGAACAGTCCTGAAGCTGAAAATGCTTCTGACAAACGCATCCGCCAGGATCTGGATTTGCCGTCATTTGTATCTCAAAAAGATCAGATCAATACTTGCGCACCCTGCCATTCATTTCGGCAAAAACTAACGGATGATTATATTCACGGGGATGAATTTCTAGATCATTTTGACCCGATGCTGCCTCATCCTGACAACTATTTTGCAGACGGACAGATCAAAGGAGAAGTGTACGTTTATGGTTCATTTCTGCAGAGCAAGATGTATGCAAATGGCATAAAGTGTACCGACTGCCACAATCCTCATACACTTGAATTGAAGCAACCTCTGGCCGGCAACCAACTTTGTATGCAATGCCATGTTCAGGAGTACAACTCGCCGGAACATCATTTTCATGAGGCGAGTACAGAAGCATCCCAATGTGTGAACTGCCATATGACCGGCAGAACATATATGGGAAATGATTTCCGTCGTGACCACAGTTTTCGTATTCCGCGTCCCGATCAAACAGCCCAATTTGGTACACCAAACGCCTGTAATGATTGCCATACGGATCAAACACCTGAATGGGCCAGCCGCGCCATAACGGAATGGTATGGAGAGGATCGGCCTCCTCACTTTACCGATATTCTGGTCCGGGCTGATCATGCAGAGGAAAGCACTCCGGGAGTTCAAATGGGTCTCAGAGAATTAATAAATGATCCATCTCAGCCCGAGATTATTCGGGCAACCGCAGTCTGGTATGCCGGTCATTTTCCGGATATGAATACGAGTGAGTTGATTCGGGAAGCATTAGAATCAGAATCAGCATTGGTCCGGAGCAGTGCTGCAAAAGCGGTTGAAAATCTTCAGCCGGAAATGAGGTCTCTTATTCTGAGAAGAGCTTTAAATGATTCTGCCCGTTCCGTCCGGTTATCTGCCATGCAAAACCTGAATGCTTTTACGGAGGAAGATTTTGGAGACGCCTACAAAAATCACTTCAGAAATGCTTTACAGGAGTACAGGGCTTCTCTGGAAGTAAACAGGTATTTCCCCCAGGGAGAAATGAATCGTGGCCAGTTTTTGGAACAAAAAGGAGAAATTGAACAAGCCATACAGGCGTACCAGGGAGCTCTTGAACGGGACCCGGAATTTAACCCTGCACGTATCAATTTGGCATATTTGTACAATAGCCGGGGGCAGAACAATGAGGCCGAAAAACTGTTGAGAGAAGTTATTGAACAGGAGCCGGAATTTGGCCAGGCATATTATTCGCTTGCACTTCTTTTATCCGAAGAAAACCGTCTTGAGGATGCCGTTGAATATTTTGAACAGGCATCGAAATTAAGCCCCCAACAAAGCCGGGTTTTTTACAATCTTGCCATCGCAAACCAAACTCTTGAACAATATTCTGAAGCAGAAAATGCCTACCTGGATGCAATTGAACTCGAGCCCAACAACGGAGATTATCGCTATGGACTGATGACTCTCTACATGCAGCAGGAGCAATATGGCAAGGCGCTGGAACAGGCACAAATCCTCAGCCAGATCCATCCGGATAATACTCGCATCCAGCAGATTTTACAGATGATTGAAAGAGAGATGTAGATTTTTGCACCATTGATTTGACAAGGAATCAGGCATTTTTTTGACTCTTTATTTTTTTATTCGATGGGTAAAAAATACCGGAAGTGATATAATATTTTTATAAATAATGCCTGTAAACATCTTTCTTACAATGATTTGCAGATGGTTGGATTTTGAATAAAAATCAAGGGCGGAATTCTCTCTATTGCAGGGAAATGAATAAAAATCAAATGGATAGGTTTGCATAAAAAAATTAAATAAATACTTTAATAGAAAATTTTAACATCTGCCATAACCGTTATTTCCTAAGAATGTGTAATTCATTTTCAAAATGAAAAATCACTTCCAACATGTTAGTGATGAAGAGCTTTGGGAGGCTTTTGTTTTCGAAGATGATGAGATTGCGTTTGAATTTTTATACAAACGATTTTATGCGCAACTCGTCAGATTTGCATGGCGCTATCTGAAAACAAAAGCGGTTGCCGAAGAACTGGTTCAGGAACTTTTTGCAGATTGTTGGGAGAATGGTGAAGAGTGGGATTTGAAAGGTTCTGTGAAATCTTACTTTTATAAAATTGTTCGGAATGAGAGCCTGAATTATTTGAAACACAAGAGAGTGGAAAACAAATACGACCCTGAATGGATGTCAACCAAAGAGGTAATCATTATGCCGGAATTCAAAGATAAAACCCGTGAGGAGCAGATAAGGCAAGCGATTAAACAAGCTGTCGAAGAGTTACCTGAAAGGAGCCGTATGACGTATAAACTTCATAGATACGACGGACTTACCTATGAAGAAATTGCCGAAGTGATGGGAGTATCGGTTAAAACCGTTGAATCTCAGATGACACGAACTCTTAAAATCCTTCGCAATCGGTTAGCATATCTGATGCCCTTTTTTCTTGTTGCATTACGCATACTCTGACCCGGATCTTCTTTTTTTGATCCGGATGTTTATAGCGAACCGTTTAAAAAACCTGCCTTATTCTGAACTGGATAAATCGTTATAAAAGAGTACCTGTCTTCAATATCCAGACAAAAGAAGAAGTAATTTTCTCTCCCCGATAAGAAAGAAATGTTCTTATTTGCTTTGTGAGGGCACTTTTGGGGATATATTTCCTACAGACTCAAATTTTTTTCAAAAAAATTACAGGGTGTCGGGATTTACAGTTGTTTTATACACAGATACATCCAAAACAGATATTCAAACAAGCTTAAATAATTGAGCTGGGTTTGAAGGCATAGGTTAGAACAGAAACCAAAACTTCGATAGATAACCATTGGATTTACAGAAAAAAACATGGGTTTTGATTCAGCGGTATGTTACCGGAAACGCCACTTTCGAGGAAAGACGAAGCCTGGAAGAATGGATGAATCAGAATGCCGACAACAGGAAGCTTGTAGAAGAGATTGAAGAAATCTGGAGAATGACTCCTGAAGAAAATTTCTCCGTTGATGTAGAGCATGCGTGGCAGCAATTCAGGTTAGAAAAGCAGAAGCCTCTGCGAGTTGTGTCTGAAAAGAGAGAGAGGAGTGCGAGGAAGCAGTCTGCAGTTTATTCAGATTCAAAAACAATGATGTACGTACTGCGTGCAGCAGCTGTTGTTTTGGTCATGTTTATTGCCGGTTCATTTTCTTATTACCTGACTCAACTGGAGCTGAAGTCGGAAGAAATAGCTGAAAAATCGATGTTTTACCAAATGCAGGAAATGGTAACCAGTCGTGGAGAAAAAGCAAAAGTTCGCTTTTCTGACGGTACAGAAGTGGTTTTAAATTCAGCCAGTTCCATTCGCTTTCCAAAAGAATTTCGTGGATCGAAACGTGAAGTTTACCTGGATGGGGAGGCTTTCTTCAAGGTGGCACACGATCCGGATCAGCCGTTCATTGTTCATTCTCATGAAGCTGAGGTTCAGGTTTTAGGAACAGAATTTAATGTGCGGGGCTGGGAAGAAGATTCCGAAATGGAAGTTGTAGTACGCGAGGGCAAGGTTTCTGTGAAGTCAATAGTTACTGAATCTGAAGACCAGCCTGAAGTTATTCTTACCAAAGGTTTTAAAACAGAGTTGATTCGGGGAGAAGGTTTATCCCCCGCCGTTAAAGTCGATCCCAGATACCATATGATCTGGACCAGTGGAGGTATGCATTTCGATAGTGTTCCGCTTTATAAAGTATTCAGAGATATCGAGCGTCGGTTTGATGTTAATATTTTTCTAGACGATGAAGATATGATGGATGTGCCTTTCACAAGTACCTTTCAGTATGCCGAGTTAGATGAAATTCTTTCTGTCATCGCCGCTTCACTGGAGATAGGGTACACACGCAACGAGAGAGAAATAAACTTCTATTAACCTAATAGGAGTTTGGTACAAGTTAAGTGTCAGGAGCGGCTGTTATGAATCGTGATTGGTAGCGCTTTTTATAAACAAAATGTCAACCTAACAAATAAAAAAAATGGTAAATGGAATACAGATTTATAAAGTATTGAGTAAGATACTTTTGTGCTCAATTGCTGTAGTGCTGGTGGGACTTCTGCCTGCTTCTTTGTCGGCATATCAGACAAATGAACATTATTCAAAGGTCGAATATCAAAAAATTACATATGCTGATCTTCAGGATATGTTTTATAAGACGGAGTTTGAAAAAAGAATTCGTCTTGATCTGGTTGAATTACCGTTAGTAGAAGCGCTGCACGAAATAGCCTCGGTTACCGGAATGAAGCTCACATTCCACGGGGATATTATCCCGGACAAACATATTACTCTTCAATCTGAAAGTATTGGTGTTAGCTCGGCCCTCGATCAGGTTCTTGTAGATACCGGCCTGGACTATCAGTTTTCCAGGGAAGGGTATCTGTTGATCAAAGTAGCAGAAGACTCTCAGGAACCGGTTTTTTTTGAACGAGTGGTTAGTGGTACGGTTGTAGATGCCATTGATGGATCTCCACTTCCCGGCGTGAATGTGGTTGTGGTTGGAAGTGAAGAAACGTCAGGCGGAATCATCGGTACCACAACAGATATTGAAGGGATATTTGAGCTAAATGTGCCGGATGACCTGAATACTCTTCTCCTCACTTCTATTGGGTATGTAGAGCAAACCATTGAACTTGAGGGTAGAACAGAATTAACCATTCAGCTAGAGCGGGCAACCGAGCTTTTGGATGATGTTGTTGTTGTTGGATACGGAATGCAACGGCAGGAGCGGGTTACGGGATCCATCTCATCTGTCCGGGCAGATCAGCTTGATGATCAGCCGGTAACCGATCTTTCCACGGCTCTTCAGGGAAGGGCTTCCGGGGTGGAAATTGTGCGGAGCGGTGGCGATCCGGGAGCTTCCGGGGCGATCCGGATACGTGGAACCGGAACAGTAAATAATGCGGATCCGCTGATTGTGATTGACGGAATGCCATCTGATATGAGAAGTCTTAATAACATCAGTTCCGATAATGTAGAGTCGATTGATGTGTTGAAAGATGCTTCGTCAGCCGCTATTTATGGAAACAGGGCGGCAAATGGAGTTATTATTGTAACAACAAAAAGAGGGCAGCTGAACCAGGAGTTACAAGTTCGTTTTAATTCGTCAATCGGGTTTTCAAATCCCATAAGCACAATTGATGTACTTGATGCACCAACCCTGGCCGAACTGAAGCGGGAAAGATATGTGAACGACGGAATACCGGTCAATCCAATTTGGGAAGATCCGGCGTATCAGACACAGCAAACAAACTGGCAGGAAGAACTACTGGGTGTGGGAACCATTCAGGATTATAACCTTTCGCTCCAGGGAGGAAATTCAACGTCCTCATATTTTGTGTCCGGAAACTATACAGATGAGCAAGGAATGATGAAGTCATCTTATTTCGATCGGTATAGTATGAAGATTAATTCAAATCATAACGTTTCTGATCGGTTAACGATCCGCCAAACACTGTCACTTTCAAAAACATCCGGAAATACATTAAATACACAATCGGCCCAAACAGGTGTATTGTGGAGTGCTATTCGGTTTCACCCGGGATTGCCGGTACAATATGAGGATGGAAGCTACAGTTCGTCTCAGATAAGTGGAGAGTTCGGTGACATCAACAATCCGATTTTTACTGTGGAAGAAGATTCAGACGCAAACAGCAATCGGCGCAGAGTATTAGGAAACGTTGAGGCGGAGTTAGATTTATTAGATGGTGTGTCATTAAGAGGTAATATTGGTATGGATTATCAGCTAAATGATTTTTATACCTACAATATTATTATTGATGATCAGATCAGGGCCAGGTCCCGCAATTCTTTGGAAAGAGAGTACGGAGAAAGCACAAATATACTTTCTGAACTCTTTTTAAACTTTAACAAATTCATCAGCCAGAGTCATAATATTGAGGGGCTTGCCGGTATTATTCTGGAAAAATCCAATGGAGAATCTTTTTTGGCCAGTCGCCAGGATTTCGCTGATGAGTCTGAGGCTCAACGAGTATTGGATGCCGGGAATACGGTTTATCTCGCGAATGGCGCAAAATGGGAAGACGGACTTCTCTCATACCTGGGAAGAGTCAACTACTCATATAATGATAAATATTTATTGACCGGAAGCATACGCTATGATGGTTCTTCACGGTTTTCATCCGATAATCGGTGGGGAATATTTCCTGCTTTTTCCGGTGGATGGAGAATATCGGAAGAAAGCTTTTTCAATCCGCTCAAATCTTTCATCAGTAATATGAGGTTGACCGTAGGTTGGGGAAGATCTGGAAATCAGTCTATTGCACGTCATCAGTTCCTTGGTCTGTACAGCCAAAATGCACAATACAGTTTTGAAGGTGCTCAGATAAGAGGCATCAGCCAAACACGCATTCCTAACCGGGATATTTCTTGGGAAACTGTTGAGATGGTAAACTTTGGTCTCCATACCAGGTTGTTAAATGACAGGGTAAATGCAACGATAGAATACTTTGTACGCGATTCTAAAGATGTATTACTCGCCCCGCCAATTTTGGGAACACTTGGTACTGCAACTGTACCGGATATCAACGTCGGAGAAATCAGGAATAAAGGTGTCGAGATTGAAGTCGGTTATACTGGTAATGTCGGACAACTGAATTTTAATGTAACTGGAAATGCATCGATCATCAGAAACGAAGTTACCAATTTGAACGATGATTTTCTTAGCTCACGAACATATGGCCGGCCGAATGAAGAACTCGCACGGACATTCGAAGGTCATCCGATTGCAACTTTTTATGGTTGGAAAACCGATGGTCTGTACCAAAATCAGGCGGAAATCAATAGCGATCCCAATATTGCCAATGATTCTCGTAAAACAAATATACAGCCCGGTGATGTTCGGTTTCTCGACTTAAACGGTGATCGACGAATTACGAGTGAAGACCGAACAATTTTAGGAAGCCCCCATCCTGATGTTACTTATGGATTAAGTACTTCGTTCGGATTTAAAAACTTAAGTCTCGACCTGCATTTTGCGGGAGCTGCTGGCGTTGAAATTTTTAATGCTGACCGTATGCAGGGACTCGATCCGACGTATCCATTCAATATGTACGAGGAAGTTCAAAACAGATGGCATGGCGAAGGTACCAGTAATTCGATACCACGGATGACAACGCTTCGCGATAATCTGAATCACCGTTCTTCTGATTTGTTTATCGAGAATGGAAATTACTTCAGGTTAAAAACACTGACCCTGGGTTATGAATTACCCCCGAACGTAAACAGCTTTGTTGGAACCAGCGGCATTAGAATATATGCAACAGGGGTAAATGTGTTTACACTCACTCCTTATTCAGGTATTGATCCGGAATTGGGTTACACCGATGGTAATCTGCAAAGAAATGTGGATTTCGCTCAGTATCCTCAGCCACGTTCATGGACGTTCGGCATTTCAATAGATTTCTAAATGAAGGATGAAGAAATATTTAACCCAATTGAAACCACTAAGTACAAAAACAATGGATTTAATAGCTAAAAAATTAAAATTGAAAGCTTCTTCTTCAGCTCCGTCATTGCTATTCTTTTTGATGATCCTTGGAACGGCTCTGTTCTTTAGCAGTTGTGAAGAGAGCGTGCTGGATACAACTCCCTACGGGCAGACAACCACAGATAATTTCTGGCGAAATGCAAATGATGCCGACGCCGCAATTAATGCCGTATATGCCCCCCTGACGTCAATATGGGGACATACAATAATGACGTTGATTAACATCCCGGATGATGATCAGTACCGGGCGGGCGATCATGGTGATCATGCCAGTATCGAGAATTTTACTTACGATGCTTCTTTAGGAAAACTGAACTCAACTTGGCAGGCAAAATACGAGATCATTCAAAGAGCCAATGGAGTTTTGATTAATGTGCCCGATATAGAAATGGATCAAACTTTAAAAAACAGGGTTTTGGGTGAAGCCTATTTTTTAAGGGGATTCGCATACTGGACACTTGCAAAGCTTTTTGGCGGTGTTCCGTTGATTCTTGAACAGGACGTTATTGATGATAATTTCAATAAACCAAGAGCTTCACTCGATGATACCTATGCCCAAATTGAATCTGATTTTATAAAGGCTGCAGAGCTTCTTCCTGAACAACATAGCGGCAGTGATATAGGCCGGGCCCATAGCGGTGCCGCCTGGGGTTATTTAGCAACACTGTACATGTATGAAGAAAGATTCCAGGATGCTATTGATGCAGGAGACCATGTCATAAATGGTCCGTACCCATTAACAGAGAGTTTTGATGATAACTTTAAAGTTGAAACTCAATACAATCCTGAAATCCTGTTTACCATAGGATCGGCCGAAGGCTGGCAAACACAATCAAATACAATTTATACAACTCCAAGACCCTGGGGAGGTTGGGATTTCCAGGCTCCGCTTCCAAATCTTATCGAGGAGTTTGAAGAGGGGGATCCAAGGCTGGATTATTCCATCATGATGCCCGGGGATGTTTTTGATTTGGGTGGAGACAGGGGACCAACAGAATACACAGCAGATTTATCTCCTACAACTGGCTATCACTTTGAAAAATGGGCTGCCTGGAGATCGGAAGGAGGTCTGGACTTGAATATGAATCTCCCCATGTTAAGATCGGCCGAGGTGTATTTGTATGTCTCAGAAGCAAAAATCAGATCCGGTGGTAATGGGGATGCAGAGTTGAATGTTGTCCGCGCAAGATCCGGAATGCCTCCGGTTACCAATGCAACCATGGAAGATATTATCCATGAACGAAGAGTTGAACTGGCCGGCGAAGGGAGCCGCCATTTTGACCTGATGCGTTGGGACAGGGCCGGCATTGTGGATATTACAGAAATTTATGGTGAAGACAGAGGTCCCTATGATCCGCCACGGCTTTTCATAAGACCCAAACATTATTTCTATGCAATTCCACAAAACCAGATTGATGTCAGTGGAGGTGTACTAGAACAAAACCCCGGTCATTAATTTTTCTACTTCACCATCAAGTGTCTCTTGCTTGATCATACAAATGTTTTCAACAGGCAGGTGTTCTCCGGCAGATGAACACAAGGCTTGTAGCAAAGCGAGGGTGTATGTTATGGCAGGAGACACACCTTTTTTAAATAAAACCCAAAAATCAAAAACCTTAAAGATTGAATCGTTTAGCCAATAAGTGGGTTCTCATTACAGGCGCAACATCAGGAATCGGAAAAGCATCAGCTACACTTTTTGCCCAAAATCAGGCCAATCTGATCATAACCGGCCGCCGGGATGATCGCTTGAAAACATTGAAAGAGGAGCTTCAGTTACAGCATAACACAGAGGTGTTGACATTCTGTTTTGATATCCGTGACAGGGAAGCATGTAAAGCCTGTGTGGATTCCATTCAACACCCCATTGATATCCTGTTGAACAATGCAGGGCTTGCTGCCGGAAAAGGTAAGATTGACGATGCCGATTTTGCCGACTGGGATGCTATGATCGATACAAATATTAAAGGGCTTCTTTCAATGACACGATTTGTGTCTGAACGAATGAAGAAGCAGAATAACGGTCATATCATCAACGTCGGGTCTATTGCCGGGTATGAAGCGTATCCCGGAGGTTCGGTTTACTGTGCCACCAAATATGCTGTAAGAGCAATTACACAAGCTGCAAAAATAGATCTCACCGGTACAAACATCCGGGTGAGTTCTGTAGCCCCGGGATTGGTAGAAACCGAATTCAGTAAAGTAAGATTTCACGGAGACGAAGAAAAAGCGGCAGCTGTTTACGAAAATATCCAACCGCTAACAGGTATGGATATCGCTGAAATAATTCTGTTTATGGCAAACCGCCCGCCGCATGTAAATATACTCGATACTATTGTTTTTCCGGTAGCTCAGTCATCAGCAACAATCGTTTCCCGGAAGAGCATATGATGAATAATAGTAAACCAGGAAACAGCACTTTTAATATTGAAATGGAATGGGAAAGAATCCCGCAGAATCTTGAAATAAAAAAATGAGTAAAAAAATATTCCGAGACACAGCAGGTAAAACAGGACGAAACTGGGTTATCACACCTGAAAATTCAGAATTGGAATCATTGGGTTATGCCAGGATTATTTTGAATGGGAAGCAAACTCAAACAGAATACAATAACCCGGACTTTGAAGCCGCACTGATTTGTTTACAGGGGTTGGCTACCGTTGAGCTGGATGGACAATCCTGGACATTACATCCGTATGATACACTCTACATTCCCCCGGGACACAAAGGTAAAATCTCTACAGATACAGAAGCGGATATTGTAGAAGCCACCGCTCTGACAACCGGAAATGGAGAACCGGTTTTGGCAACCTTCGAAGAGATAAATAACGATCCCGAATTAACCGAGATTCTCGGACAAGAAGGCTGCGAGAGAAAAATTCATCGGCTGATCGATAAGAACCTTCCTGCAAAACGGCTACTGGGCGGATTAATCTTTAGTAAAGACGGGAATTGGACGAGCTGGCCACCTCATGAGCATACAGATACCAAAGAAGAAATATATCTCTATATCGAAATGCCGCCTCCGGCTTTTGGTATTCAATTGGTTTATGAAGACCTGGAAACCCCAGAATATTTGGGGCCTGTTTATGAAAATGACGCTGTAGTTATCAAGCGTGGTTATCATCCCAATGTGGCGGTTCCCGGTTATCCGATCAATTTTGTGTGGATTATGGCTACACTGGATGACTCAATGGAAAGATCCTGGGCGGGCGTGAATACTCAACCCGAATTTTTGTAGGCCATTTATGAAAGAGATTGTTCACGACCTTATTTGTATAGGAAGAAGTTCTATAGATCTTTATTCCAATGACATTGGAAATGCTTTTGAAGAGATCAACAGTTTTGCCGCTTATGTTGGAGGATGTCCCACAAATATCAGTGTGGGAACAAAAAGGCTTGGCCTCAAATCGGCGCTTTTAACCGGTGTTGGAGAAGATCCGGTTGGAGATTTTATTCTTCACTTTCTCAAAAAAGAAGATGTGGATACGCAATTTGTATCCCGCAAAAAAGGGAGAAGAAGCAGTGCTGTTATCCTGGGAATTGAACCTCCTGACAAATTCCCCCTTGTCTATTATCGCGACAATTGCGCAGATATTGCAATTGATCTTGATGATATCAGCAAGATTCCGTTCGAAACATGCCGGGCAATATTAATCAGCGGAACCGGCCTAAGTAGGGAACCGTCGAGGTCTGCAACACTTCATGCTGCAGAAGAAGCCGCTGCCAGTGGCACGAAAGTAATTCTTGATGTGGATTTCAGGGCCGATCAGTGGCCGGATTTGCAAACTTTCGGGATTACGCTGCGCTCCGTTTTGCCTCATGTGGATATTATCATCGGTACAAATGAAGAGATTAAAGCAGCTGCCTGGAAGGGCAGGGGAACTGCCAGGGTTGAGGCTTCGCAAGTCAATGAATCCAAAATAGATGGCGATGAAACGGAAGCTGTCAGGCAATTGCTGGAAATCGGAGGGGAATTACTGGTACTGAAAGCAGGAACGGAAGGCTGCTATCTTTATCGAAAAAATGGCGATAGTGCCGAGCATGTTGCCGGTTATCCGGTTGAAGTACAAAATACATTGGGTGCCGGTGATGCTTTTGCCAGTGGTTTTATTTTCGGCTTTTTAAAAGAGTGGGATTTTTATAAAAGTGCCCGGCTTGGAAATGCCTGTGGGGCCATTGTTGTAACCCGGCATGGCTGCGCGAATTTTATGCCAACGATGTCGGAAATTGAGGCCTTCACAAAAGATAAAGGAGGTTTGGCGTGAACGGGTTCAACAAAAGTGAAATTATCCGTCCCGAAGACTTCCAAAAGATTACAGAATATCGTGTTCATTCTCCCGAGTTTGCAGAACAGGTTGCTCAAAAAAGGAGACGAAGAGACTCTTTCACAACAGACGGAAAGATCAATATTGTAGCGGCAGACCATCCGGCCCGGGGCAGCCTCTCTGTTGGGAATGACATGTTTGCAATGGCTGACCGCCACGAGTTATTGGCCCGGCTCGTTTCTACCCTGAGATGTGAAAAAGTGGACGGTGTTCTGGCCAGTATGGACATTCTTGAAGACCTGCTGATACTGCATGGTGAAATGCAGAACCACGGTAAAGGTTTTTTGGATCATAAACTTCTGATTACCAGTCTGAATCGCGGTGGCATTCCCGGATCTGTATGGGAACTGAACGACCCGATTACGGCATCCGATTCTGAAACATGTGTCCGTTTCGGGATTGATGCGGCCAAAATGCTTCTGCGGGTAGATATGAGTTCGAAAGATACACTGCAAACAATCCTTGCATGTGCAGACGGAGTCCGGGATATGAACAGGCAGAATCTCCCTGTTTTTCTTGAACCGCTTCCGGTAAAACGGGTCGAAAATCGTTATCAGGTCATAAAAAAAGCGGATGAATTAATTCCATTACTCACGTTAACGGCAGCTTTGGGAAATTATAGCCGGAATATTTGGCTGAAAATTCCCTATGTCGAAGAGTTTTCGCGTGTGGTGGGATCCGGCACGTTGCCTATTGTCATTTTAGGCGGAGATCGAAGCGGACAGAGAGAAATGATCCGGAGTGTGGAAAAAGCAATGGAAAGCGGACATCAGGTCCGGGGTGCTATGCTCGGCCGAAATGTTCTTTACCCGAATGAGGGAACGCCTGTCTCAGTTGCAGAAACGATCGGAAATATTATTCACAAAAACTGAATGGTTTTCCGGGTGAAAATGAATTTAAAAATAAAAGCAAAAACGGATAACCATTTATGAGTCACGAAAAATTAACTGTCGCGCAGGCATTAATAAAATTTTTGAATAATCAGTATGTAGAGCGGGATGGCCATGAATTGCGATTTATCAACGGAGTATGGGGAATTTTCGGCCATGGAAATGTAGCCGGAATCAGTCAGGCTCTCCATCAAAACCGGGAAATGCCCTATTATCTTGCACGGAATGAGCAGGCAATGACCCATACGGCAATTGCGTATGCAAAGGCAAAATTCCGGATGCAGGCGCTTGCATGTACAGCTTCTGTCGGGCCCGGCTCCACAAATATGATAACAGGTGCAGCCACGGCTACCATCAACCGAATACCATTACTTCTGCTTCCAAGTGATACATTTGCGCGACGAAATGTGGGCCCGGTTTTGCAACAGCTCGAATATCCCCTTAGCCAGGATGTAACCGCTAACGATGCTTTTAAACCGGTTTCGAGATATTGGGACAGAATTAATCGTCCGGACCAGCTTGCGTGGTCTCTTCTGGAAGCTATGAGAGTTCTCACTTCACCAGAAGAAACAGGTGCGGTTACACTTTGTATGCCCCAGGATGTACAAACAGAGGCCTTTTCTTATCCTTCAGATCTTTTTGAAAAAAGAGTATGGAATGTACCCCGTCTTCGGGCTGATAAGAATTTATATCTGGAAGCCACCCGTATTTTAAAGCGAGCCAAAAAACCATTTATTATTTCAGGAGGAGGGACTCTTTACAGTGAAGCTGCTGAAGAATTAAAACACTTTGTTGAAAAAACCGGAATTCCGGTGGGAGAAACACAGGCAGGGAAAGGAGCACTTCCGTTTGATCACCCTCAAAATCTGGGATCTGTCGGGGCAACAGGAGCTTTGGCGGCAAACCGTGTTGCAGAAGAAGCCGATGTTATTCTTCTGATCGGAACGCGGCTTAGTGACTTTACAACCTCCTCAAAAAGTCAGTTCCAGAATCCGGATGTTCAGTTTATTCATGTGAATATCAGTTCAATGGATGCTCATAAACTCTCTTCTCTTGCCCTTCAGGCCGATGCTAAAGCTACCCTTCAGGATCTTAGCAAAGATTTGGACGGGTATGAGATTGATGAACAATTCAGACAAAAAGTTCAGTCATTGAAAGCCGAATGGGTGGATGAAGTTGCCAGAGTTACAAATCTTCCGGAACAGGAAAAAATGCAGCAGCCGAATATCATTCGGATTGTAAATGAGCATGCCGGCAAACATTCCACAGTAGTTTGTGCAGCAGGAAGTTTGCCCGGAGATCTTCACAAACTCTGGAAATGTGGTGAACCCGGAGGTTATCATCTGGAATATGGCTACTCCTGCATGGGGTACGAAATTGCCGGCGGACTTGGTGTGAAAATGGCCAATCCGGATCGCGAAGTTGTTGTTATGGTGGGTGATGGTTCTTACCAAATGATGTCATCTGAGTTAATCACAGCCATTCAGGAAGGGATAAAAATCACGGTTGTTTTATTAAACAATCATGGATTCGGCAGTATTGGGTCACTTTCGGAATCTGTTGGTTCCCAAAGGTTTGGTACCGACTACAAATACAAGAAAAATGGCGGAGATGTCTCTGATGAAGATACTCTTCCTATTGATTTTGCGATGAATGCCCGAAGCTATGGCGTTGATGTCCAGGAAGTTTTCTCATATGCAGAACTGGAAAATGCTTTGAAATCCGCCTTTAACTCTGATAAGGCGCAAGTAATTGTCGCAGAAGTAGATAAAGTACAGAAAGTACCGGGATATCATTCATGGTGGGATGTGCCCGTTGCGGAAACATCCGAAGTTGAGTCTGTAAAACAGTCGAGAGTTGAATATGAAAATAACAGAAAGAAACAGCGCAATTACTTTTGAAGCTTTTTGTAATGGCTGCATAAAAAATTTTCACAACTAACTAAACATAATATGACAATGGACACAACTTCGATACCCTCCGGAGGAGTACCCCGTGAGCGGATATTTCGCGGAATCTGTCTGGCGCTGTTGCCGACGGCCTTTACCTTTGTTTTGGTCAGCAATATTCTTCAGCAACTCAAGACAGAGTTTTTATTAACCAATGCCCAGGTGGGCTATATAGGTGGAGCGGCCTTGTGGGGAATGGCAATGTCCTTGCTGCTGATTGGTCCGGCTTTGGAGAAGATCGGGTTTAAACGTCTGGTGAAAGGAGCTTTTGTAGCTCATTTGAGTGGGGTAACCCTGTTTTTGGGAGCCTACGGATTTGCCGGAGAGAATTACGCCTTCTGGATTCTGTTTCTTGGAGCCGTAGGATTCGGTTTGGGAAATGGACTGATTGAGGTAGTAGGCAATAACCTGACGGCGGCGCTTTTTCCCGACAACAAGACCACCAAACTCAATCATTTTCATGCATTCTTCCCGGGTGGTATGGTGTTCGGAGGCCTCTTGGGATGGGCAATGGTACAAGTAGGCGCCATAGGCGACGTGAATATTGGTCACTGGACCGTGCAGATTGCCATTGTTTACATTCCCGTACTTTGTTATGGGTATCTGTTGCTTCCAGTACAGTTTCCTCCAACACTGACCCGGGAAGCAGGTATTCCTATAAAAGAGATGTTCAAGTATACGTTTACACATCCGCTGGTTTGGGGGCTGATTATACTTAAGATGATGACCCTCTCACTTGAATTGGGCCCCGGCCGTTGGATTCCCGAAGTATTGCAGGCAGCAGGCGTTCCTGGAATTTTGGTATTTGCATGGATTAGCGGAATTATGATGTTGCTTCGGTTTTTTGCCGGGCCATTTGTTGAAAAACTTTCTCCTCCCGGCATGTTGTTTGCCGGTTCACTTCTTACGGGTATCGGTTTATTACTGTTTGCTTTTTTTGAAAGCGGAGTGGGGATTACGATGGTTGCGGCCACAATATATGCATCCGGAATTGCATTCCACTTCCCGACAATGGTGGGCCTGATGAGTGAACGTTTTCCGCGGGCAGGCTCGCTGGGGATTGTACTTTTAATGGGTATGGGTTTTTTCGGAGCAGGAGCTTCAAATGCTATTATGGGAGGAATTGCCGATCAATACCTTCCGGATGCTCTTGATAAACCAAAGACAGTACAGATTCTGCAGGAGATTGAGCAACGATTTCCAGAGTACATCGAAATTGCTGAGCGGGCAGAAGGATCCCCGCAACAACTCCAGCAGTTGGGTTATACCCGCACGGATATAGAAAATATTCTTAACCGCACCGAACAGGCATTAGCCTATTATCAACAAAATGGAGAGTTCGACTCCGAGCATACTCCCGAGGCATTACGGGCACTTCTTGATGCGGGAATATCACAAGAACAGGAATTGACCGACCGGGCCTTTGCCGTATTGAGGCCGGCAGATAACTATGGCGGGAGGGTGTCGTTTTTGTACATCACTCCTGCAGCTTTCATTCTGGCACTGATCTTCTTGGGTGTGTATATCAACGACAAACGCCGGGGTGGATATAAAGTCAAACAACTTGATGATGAATAAGCAAATATTCACGCCCATTTAATCCCATCGTATGTACTCCGTGATGAAATATTACGGGGTACATATTTTTTCAGTTGTTCTTAATAATACCAGGACATCCGTTATCAAAATGAAGAAAACAAGCACCATGGTGTGCCGAAAATTTGTGTCTGCCTAAAAGATGTATGTCGTGCAATAATTCAAAAAATCAGAACTACGATTTGTATAAAATGAAACCTGATATTATCCGTTTTTTTTTACCTCTGTTTTTAATTTGTTCTGTACTCTCCTCTTGTGGGGAAAGAAATGAAGATTCCTCAATTCCAATCAATCCGGTAGACTATGTAGACTGGGAAGTGACCAGCGGCGATAAAGGCAATTCCAAATATTCCTCTCTTGACCAGATTGATAAGTCTAATGTAAAAGATCTGGAAGTTGTCTGGGAATACAGAACCGGCGACAACACCGAGCGCTCAACGATTCAGGCCAATCCAATTGTGGTGAACGGGATCATGTACATCAGCTCACCATCATTGAAAATTGCTGCTTTGGATGCAAAAACCGGTGAGGAAATATGGGTATTTGATACGGATGGCCCCGAGCATCAAAACCGTGGAGTAACCTACTGGAAAGATGAAAGTGGAGACAGGATTCTATTTACAAGGGGCAGTTTTTTGTATGCTCTGAACGCCCAAACGGGTACACAAATAGAAGACTTTGGTGAAGATGGAAGAATAGATTTACGAAAAGGCCTCGACAGAGAACCCTGGAATGAGCTATCCGTAAGTGCAACATCTCCGGGTATTTTATATAACGATCTAATTATTTTCGGGAGCCGGGTTCCGGAGGGCCCTCAGCAATATGCACCGGGCCACATACGGGCATACAATGTAAGGACCGGCGATCTCGAATGGATTTTTCACACAATTCCACACCCCGGTGAAGTAGGCTATGAAACATGGCCGGAAAATGCCTGGGAAACTTCCGGGGGAGCGAACAATTGGGGAGGCATGGCCGTGGATGATGAACGGGGAGTTGTATATGTATCCACCGGAGCTCCATCATATCATTTTTATGGAGGCGACCGGATCGGCTCGAACCGCTTCAGTACATCAATTATAGCTTTGGATGCATCAAATGGAGAACGCATCTGGGATTTTCAAACCGTCCGGCATGATATCTGGGACTATGACATCCCAACTCATCCTAACCTTCTCACTGTTTATCACGACGGAGAATATATCGATGCTGTTGCCCAGGTTACAAAAACAGGAATGGTTTATGTACTTAACAGAGAAACGGGCGAATCTTTATTTCCCATCGAAGAGATGCCCGTTCCTCAATCATCATTGATAGGCGAAGAGTCATGGCCAACACAACCCATACCGGTAAAACCGGAACCATTTACCAGGCAAGGATTAACAGAAGATGATCTTACAGATCTCTCTCCTGAAAAAAATGCGTGGGCGCGAGAAGAATTCAAAAAATTCAGCACCAGGGGATTATATGATCCGCCGGGAACCGGGGAAGGAACCATTTTTCTGCCCGGTTTACACGGTGGCGCATGGTGGGGAGGTGCCTCCGTAGATCCTTCCGCCGGAATGCTTTACATCAATGGAAATAATATACCATACGTTATTTCCATGGTAGAGACGGAAGGTCTCAAAGCAAATATGTCTTCGTATGGAGAATATGTATATACAGCCACATGTGCGGCCTGTCATGGTATTGACAGGCAGGGAGTGGCTCCGGCACCAAGTCTTGTGGGGCTTAAAGACAGGCTTAGCGAGGAAGAAGTGACATCAGTAATACAACAGGGCAAAGGAGGAATGCCGGCGATGGCTTCTGTTGTGGGCAATGATTTAAATGCGCTTTTAGCATACCTGTTTGAGAAGGAAAGGGAAATTGCAGAAGACGGCGGAGGTACAGGAGCAGTCATGTCACCATATATCCATCAAAACTATTACCAGTTCAGGGATGATGAAGAATACCCGGCCATCAAACCGCCATGGGGAACGTTGAATGCGATTGATCTGAATAAAGGCGAAATCGTATGGCAGGTTCCGCTCGGTGAATATAAAGAGCTGACAGCCAGAGGCATTCCGCCAACAGGAACACAAAATCTCGGAGGTCCCATCACCACGGCCGGCGGTCTCGTTTTTATTGCCGCTACCCGCGACAGAATGTTTCGGGCGTTTGATAAAGATACCGGTGAAATTTTATGGGAAACAGAGTTGGAAACCGGTGCCTTTGCAACACCAAGTACCTATGAAATTGATGGTAAGCAGTATATAGCGCTCGGTGTTGGTGGAAATTGTAAATATTGCTCGGAAGGTCACAGCGGACAGTTATCCACACCTACCAGTGACTTATTTATGGTATTTGCACTACCTGATTGACATGTAAGTTAATCGAATAATCTGCCACATACATAATGAGATGTTTTCAATCACCTTGTAAGGATGCATTACAGCCACATGGAGCGTTGCTTATTCTGTTTATTCTGCTGTTTGGTTGTACAAAAACAGATAGAAAAGCATCTCTGTTTGAGTTGCTTCCTCCGTCACAGACTGGAATTGAGTTTCAAAATAAGGTTGAAGAAAGCATGGATTTAAATATCGTAACCTTTGAAATGTTGTACAACGGAGCCGGCGTTGCTGCCGGAGATATTAATAATGATGGTTTGACGGATCTCTTTTTTGCATCCAATATGGGGAAAAGCCGGATCTATATAAATGAAGGAGATTTCAAGTTCAGCGATATCACTGAAACATCAGGAATCAACACCGAAGAAAAATGGGCCAGTGGCGTTACGATGATGGATATTAATGCGGATGGGTTTTTGGATCTGTATATAAGTTTTGGCGGACCTTACGCTGATCCATCGAGAAGAGCGAATGAGCTTTACATAAACAATGGCAACCAAACATTTTCAGAGCAAGCCGAACAGTATGGAATTGCCGATACCGGTTTTACAACACAGGCTGTTTTCTTTGATTACAATAAAAATGGCCTGCTCGATTTGTATCTCCTCACAAATGGCCAGGGAGATGTACCGCCAAATGTAATCCGCCCCAAACAGGTCCGCGGAGAGCATCTCAATACCGACAGATTGTATAAAAATAACGGAGACGGCACATTTAGCAATGTGTCTGAAGAGGCAGGAATTTTACTGGAAGGATATGGCCTGGGAGTGAATGTATTCGACATCAACCGGGACGGCTTGCCGGATATTCATGCAGCAAATGATTTTCTCCCGAATGATGCGGTATATGTGAATAACGGAGATGGTACATTCACGGATCGCGCATCAGAGTATTTCAGGCATCAAAGTTATTCTTCAATGGGCACGGATTTTGGTGATATCAATAACGATGGCTTGATGGACATAATCGTTGTGGACATGCTTCCCGAAGATGATGAGCGTGTGAAAAGAATGTATCAAACAACCGGGTATGAACGGTTCGTGTCTGAAATACAAATGGGCTATTCTCCACAGGTGAAGAGGAATGTGCTTCAATTAAATACGGGGAGTCTTCCGGATGGGACTCCGGTATTTAGTGAAATCGGACTTTTGGCAGGTGTTGCAAGTACCGACTGGAGCTGGAGTGCTCTATTCGCTGATTTTGATAACGATGGATTACAGGATCTGGCTATAACAAACGGGCTTCCCCGAAACCCGGCCGACAGTGATTTCTCGGAATATAAAATGAACTTGTTGAGAAGATCCGGTTTCAATCGGCAGACAAGAGAAACACTTTTCCGGGAAATGCAAAACCTGGAAGGATCGTATGAAACAAATTATATCTTCCGAAACAACGGAGACCTGACATTTTCTGATACCTCTGATGATTGGGGATTCCGACAGCCGTCCTTTTCCACCGGTGCTGTTTATGTTGATCTTGATAACGACGGGCGTTTGGACTTTGTCACCAATAATACTCAAGAGGCTGCATTTGTTTATCGAAATGTGTCTGATCAAACAAACAAAAATTATCTCAGCATAAAACTTAACGGGCCAGATCAAAACAGGCAGGGGATAGGTTCTCATGTAATTGTTTATGCAGAAGGTGAAACCTATTATCACGAATATGCTGTTTCCCGTGGATATTTATCGGCAATGGTAACTCCGGTTCATTTCGGGCTGGGGGAAAAAACCAGGGTTGATTCGGTTGTTGTCATCTGGCCGGATGATGTGAAACAGACGGTGAGAGATCTTGCGGCCAATCAAAAGATTGAAATTTCCTGGCAGGAAGAGGGGAATCCCAAACAAGAGTGGAAACAGGAGAACCATTCCGATTCTAACAAAAGCCGGATTTTTCATGATGTAACCGCTGAAAAAAAAGCCACTTTCAGTCACCAGGAAAAAGATTTTTCCGATTTCAAAGTTCAGCCGTTGCTCCCGCATAAATTTTCAAAATCAGGTCCTGGCATTGCCGTGGGTGACGCAAACGGGGATGGCCTTGAAGACTTTTTTATCGGAGGAGCTTTCCAACAACCGGGAGAGTTATTCCTTCAGAACCCAGACGGAACATTTGAGTCCAAAATTTTAGAAACGGGTGACCATTACGAAAAAGATATGGGAGCACTTTTCCTGGATATCAACCGCGACGGACATCAGGATTTGTATATAGCCAGCGGGGGAAGCGAATTCCGGGCCGGGTCAGAGTACTATCAGGATCGAGTCTATTTTGGAGACGGCAATGGAAATTTTACCCGCCAGACAGACATTCTCCCGGAAATGAGATCCAGCACATCCATTGTTGCGGCGGCTGATTTTGATCAGGACGGTTCAAAAGAATTGTTTGTTGGTTCGCGGGTTGTGCCCAATCAATATCCGCTAACTCCGGAAAGTTATATCCTGAAATACCAGGATGGAAGATTCGTCAATATCACAGAAAAAGTGGCTCCCGGCTTGAAAAATATCGGGTTGGTCTCTTCCGCAATCTGGACCGATTTCAATAACGATTTTCACTCGGATTTAATCATTGTAGGTGAATGGATGCCCATTACGGTTTTCGAAAATCGTAATGGAATGCTTGAAAATGTTACCGAAGACCTGGGGCTTTCAGAAACAGTTGGATGGTGGAACAGTATTGTTGCGGCTGATTTTGATCAGGACGGATATATGGATTATGCAGCCGGAAATCTCGGGTTGAATTCGACCCTTCAGAACCGTGAAAATGGATCCGTGCAGATTCATTATGGCGATTTTAACAGGGACGGACTGACCGACCCTGTGATTTCACAAATGCTGAATGGTGTAAGAAAACCGGTTCACCTTAAAGACGATCTGTTAATGCAGATGCCGGTATTGGAGAGCAGATTTACATCGTATGAGCATTACGGAAAGGCAGCGCTGACTGATCTTTTGTCAAGTGACCATCTGAGCAGTAATCAAACTTATTCATCAGATACTTTTCAAACCAGCCTGATTCTGAACAGGAAGGGGGCATCAATGGAAGTCAAATCACTCCCATTGGAAGCTCAAATCGCACCCGTTTTCGGTTTGCTTGCCGGAGATTATGATGGCGATGGATTCCCCGATATCCTGATGACTGGTAACTTTTATTCAACCGAGATGTTTACTGGCCGGTATGATGCGTTCAATGGACTTTTGTTAAAAGGAAATGGCGAGGGTGAATTTGATCCGTCCTTGTTTCCTGAAACGGGTTTTTATGTTTCGGGAGATGCAAAAGCTCTCACAGAACTGGCAGGTCCCCAAAATCAAAGACTCTTTCTTTCGGCCCGGAATAACAGTGAGTTGTTGATGTTTGAATCCCGGAATGAAAACGACTCACGTGTTTTCTATGCCGGAGAAAATGAAATATCAGCAGAAATAAACTATGAGGACGGTCGGATGGAAAAGAAAGAATTTTATGATGGGGGTGGATACCTATCTCAAAAGACCAGGTCGCTGTTGATTTACGGGCGGGACCAAGTGAAGAACATCACATTTTATGACAATCGCGGAAACAGCAGAATTGTTATTCCGGAGTAATGCAACAGACCAACTATGTATTTGAAAATCAAGGATTTTTTCCTCTGATCATCCGCCTGTAATCACAGACATCAATCACACTCAGCCCTAAATGTTAATTTAAATTCAACAACGATGAAAAAATCAATAAACCGCCGGCAATTTCTAAAATCTTCAGCCACTTTTACAGCAGGTTTGGGGCTCGCTCCGGCAATTGCAAACGGAATCAATCGGGTAAAAGAAGCACCCGATATGCCAGACAAGGAAGGATATATCTCTCTTTTTGATGGGGAATCGTTAAATGGCTGGCATAAAAACGGTGCACGATGGACGGTGAGAAACGGGGAAATAATTGCCGAACAGGAACCACCCGGATCAGGAAACGGAGGTATTCTTCTTTCGAATAAAACCTACAAAGACTTTGAAATGATGATTGATGTAAAACCGGGATGGGGTTGTGATTCGGGTGTTTTTTTACGGTCTCAGCCGAATGGTCAGTCGTATCAGGTGTATGTGGATTATCACAGCGAGCCGAACGATGGCGGTATTGTCGGGTTTCTTTACGGGCAGAGTACCGGCGGATGGAGGACAGAACCATTCCGTTATTATGGCATTTTTAAAAATGACGAACTTGTTGATCTCGAGTTGAAACCCTTTACGCCTTATGAGGGATATGCAGAAAATCCTTTGCGATATGCTTGTACCAAAGAAGAGTGGAAGAAGGCCTGGAAACTCAATGAATACAATACCCTTAAAATCCGGTGCGAAGGAAAATATCCTATTATCACCACATGGATCAACGGAACAAAAATCTGCAAGTTTGATGCTGCAGCCACTAAAAGTCCTGATTTCGATAAAGAAAAAATGTATCAGGCGGTGGGTGATGAGGGACATATTGCCCTTCAGGTTCACGGAACGGATACCTGGTGGGGGGATGAAGTGCGATGGAAAAATATTAAAGTAAAAGAGCTGTAGAAGAATAAAAACCTTGTTTGCCATTCAGAAGTTACTTCAAAATTGCTATTGCTTTCTGATGACAGCGATCAGGAATGAGTCGGGAATAAGGTCCAATTCCTGAATTCGTCCGACACGTCTGAAAGGTGAGGAATTACAACGCTCTCGGTTCAAAAAGACAACAAAAATGAGATCTCATTCAGAGACATAAAGAATCAACCAATCAAAACAATGGAATCAACAACAGACCAAGTTATAAATTATATAGGCGGAAGCTGGCAAAAGCCGGAATCAGGAACAGATCTTGCGGTCATGAATCCTGCAACAGCAGAACAGATAGCTACTGTGAGTCTGTCTCAAAAAGAAGATGTTAAAAAAGCTGTTGAGGTGGCAGACGAAGCATTTCACGGGTGGCGCCGGACACCGGTTACCAAGCGAATCCAGTACCTGTTTCATTTTAAAAATCTCCTGGAAGATCACATTGAAGAGCTGGCAAAAGTGATTACAAATGAGTGCGGAAAAACATTTAATGAAAGCGTGGGGGAGATCCGCCGGGGGATTGAAAATGTGGAAAACGCCTGTGGAATGCCCACGTTGATGCAGGGAATAAACAATGAAGATATCGCAAGTGGAATTGATGAACATATGATCCGGCAACCACTGGGGGTTGTGACGGCTATTACACCGTTTAATTTCCCGGCCATGATTCCCCTTTGGTTTTTGCCGTATGCTGTTGCATCTGGGAACTGTTTTATCCTCAAACCCAGCGAGAAAGTGCCGATGTCGGCGCAATATATATTCAAACTGCTGGATCAAGTCGGTCTTCCGGAAGGAGTTGTTCAACTTGTAAACGGTGATAAAACCGCTGTTGACGAGTTGCTTGAAAACCCGGCTGTGAAAGCAATCAGTTTTGTAGGTTCTTCGGGTGTGGCCCGGCAGATTTACAGCAAGGGAACGGCTCATGGCAAGCGGGTTCAGGCCCAGGGCGGAGCAAAAAATATGGTTGTGGTTTTGCCTGATGCTGAAATGAATATGACAACACGTATTGTCGGAGATTCCGCATTTGGTTGTGCCGGACAACGGTGCCTCGCAAACTCACTGGCCATTACAGTCGGAGATGCAAAGAAGCCGTTTACAGAGGCTATTTCCGAAAAAGCTGCAAATCTGAAGGTGGGTTACGGACTGAACCAGGGGACCGAAATGGGGCCGGTAATTACCTCCGAGAGTCGGCAGCGAGTGGAGGGTTTTATTGAAACAGGTACAAAAGAAGGCGGTAAAATCCTGGTGGACGGCCGCAGTAAAAAAGTCGATGAATTTGAAGGTGGAAACTGGAGTTTTCCAACGATAATAGATGATATTTCTCCGGACAGCTCTATTGCCAAAACGGAAATATTTGGTCCGCTTTTTGGGCTGATGCATGTTGATACCGTTGATGATGCCATTGCCCTGATTAATTCACAGGCATACGGTAATATGGCGTGTCTTTTTACCAGCAGTGGCGCAGCGGCGCGGCAGTTCCGTTATGAAGCCAATGCCGGGAATATCGGAATTAATATTGGCGTGGCAGCACCGATGGCATATTATCCATTCAGTGGCTGGAAGGAAAGCTTTTTTGGTGATTTGCACGCTCAGGGACATCATGCCGTCGAGTTTTATACCCAAACCAAAGTCGTAGTTGAACGATGGATACGTGACTGGGATCGCGTATTCTAAATCTCAAAAACTGACTATGTTAGACAGATATATTTTATTTCCTCTAATACTGGTTGTCCTGGGAACTTTGCCCGTGCTTTTGCACGGGCAAACCGGGGAGCAGGAGCTTTCGGCTAATCTGATTGCTCACAGAGGCGGCATTGTGAATGCTGAACACGCTGAAAATTCTCGGTCTGCAATTGAGGAAGCGATTCAGAGAGGCTACTGGATGCTCGAAATTGATCTCCGGAAGACAAAGGATGACCGGATCATCATCTATCATGATCCCACATTTCAGAAGTATTATAATGATTCACGTGCTGTTAGCGAGATGGAATGGAATGAGATCCGAAAATTGCGCTCCCGCCTTGACGGATCACGGCCGTTGTTGTTTGAAGAAGCAGCAGAAATAGCGCAGGATAACATAAAATTAATGCTCGATATCAAAGGAGGTGATTTTGATGAATCATCTTATGAACGGATCGAACAGATTTTGAAGAAATACGATCTTCTTTCATCAACCTTTGTTTTAAGTGATGCAAATGCGCAGCAGTACTTCCATGGGAAAGCTTCTTTATCCAAAGGACTGGATGAGATTATCCGGGCGGCTGTAGCGGGTGAAAATGTGAGCAATCTCTATCATCTGTTCGAGCTTGGAGGAAATCTGGATCAGCAAATGATTGAAAAAGCGAATCAGCTTGGGGTTAAAGTGGTTGCCGCGATCAATGTATTCAGATATCATCAGCCGCACCTCAGTGAAGAACAAGAGTGGGAGGCCGCCGGAAAAGATGTTGAAAGGTTGATGAAACTTGGTGTCGAGTATTATCAGGTTGATTCCGTATATGAGCCGCTTTTCAGAGAAGATTGAAATGATCGCTATCTATCATTTGATCAGCTAACGGGAGTGGCATAACAGGGAGTTGGATGAGGAACAAATTCTCAAAAGATATCTACCCGGATTATACCCGCATCCGGCAGATTTTACTGATGATTGAAAGAGAGATTTAAACGATGGAATCACCTATCCTTTTCTAAAAAACAAATCTTGATTAACATTTTTTAACATACTGTAAATTTGATATGTTAAGGTTATCAATTGGTTTGAGTTTGGAAAGCACTTTCTGTTTACGGATTGCAGAAAGTGATCAAAATGGGAAAAAATGTCTATCTATTCAGAATGTAATGATTTTGAACTCGTACAGAGTTTGAAGCGAGGAGAATGTGAAGCATTTAAGGAAATTTTTAGTCGGTACCATCAGAAATTACTGTATTACACCATTTCAATCGTAAAATCTCAAAGTGTTGGGAAAGACATTGTTCAGGAAACCTTTCTAAAAGTTTGGGAGAAAAGACAGCAGCTAAATCCCGATCAATCCCTGAGTGCTTATGTTCACGTTATTGCACGGAATATGGCGTTTAATCATTTGAAAAGAGCGGGTTATGATGACGATTTAAGAGAGAAAATTTTAGAGTCAATCATGGAAAAGCGCCAATGGGTTTCGTACGAAGAAGAACTCCATGCCCGCGAACATAGCAAATGGGTGGAAAGAGCGATCGTGCAATTACCTCCCAGAAGAGAATTGATTTTTCGGCTCTCAAGAGAGAATAAAATGACTCACAGGGAGATTGCAAATAAGCTTGGAATCTCTAAGAATACTGTAAAGAACCAGATTGTTTCTGCCCAGAAACAAATTCGGGAGTTCCTGAAGTGTCATACCGATATTGCCCTGTCTTTCATGTTATCTGCGATTTTATTCCTGCTTTGACATATTTTTCCATCATTCTCACGATTCTCATCTCTTAAACACCTTCTTATTGAAGCGGCCTTTGTGATTTTCTGAGAAAAAAATAATTCGGCATAGTCCCCCCCCCTGGTTTCAGTTGTTATATGAGTAACTCACGACAACAAAGCCAATGGAAAACAACAATCGCCTTCAAATACTCCTTGATAAATATTTGCAGGATCGCTGTACAGAGGGCGAGGTTCATTTACTTTTGGATTATATGAAAAGGGCGGAGCATGAGCCGGAAATCAAAAAAATTCTGACTGACTATTGGCAAAGGATTGATGATAATGACCTGCCGGCTGAAAACGATCTGGAAATTGATGAGGGAACCTGGCTTAAAGAAATCCAAGCGGAAGCAATAGAACGTGAATACCGGCAGATTCCCGAACCTCCAAGAATTTCAAAATCAAAATTAAGCAGGTTTCCTAAAAGGAATTCTCACTCAGCGCGATGGTTTATAGGATTAAAAGTGGCTGCAATTCTGGTCTTCACCGTTACATTGTCCTATCTGTTTTACATATACCAGCAGAATGCTTTAACGAATTCAATCACTCAGATAGAAAAAATTGCAAATGCCGGTGAAAAGGTGCGGTTTGTATTACCCGATGGCACCCAGGTTCACTTAAACTCTGAAAGCAGCCTTATCTATCCTTCTTCATTTTCGGACTCGGCCAGAGTGGTTCAACTTCGGGGAGAAGGTTTTTTTGTTGTCACTCCTGATCAGGAACGGCCTTTTTTAGTTCACACCAATGATATAACCACAAAGGTTTTGGGAACCTCTTTCAATATTCGTTCCTACCCCGAAGATAACACGGCTGTTGTGGCGGTAAGAAGTGGAAAAGTATCGGTTTCGGAGACAGGGTTTTCGGGACAAGATTCGAATGTTGTGCTTGAGTCGAATGAATATGCCAACTATACATTTACCAACCGGCAGTTTACAACAGGTGAAGGCATAATGGAGCTGACTGCCTGGAACAGCGGAGTATTGCTATACCATAATAAAGAGTTGGGAGAAGTTACATTTCAGCTGGAAAGATGGTACGACGTGGATATTTATTTCGAAAATGAAGCCATTAAGAAATGTATGGTTCGTGGTGAGCACAGAGATGAATCACTAACCACTGTGCTCAAAGCAATTACCTATGCTTTTGACATCGAATACCAAATTGAAGGACGTCGGGTATTGCTGATAGGGGATGGATGTAATTGAATCCATCCTGAGAAAATAATAAATGAATTCGGACAGTTTTTGTGTTTTTGAAAGCGCTTTTATTTGGTGAGGAGCGCTCTGATTTTACCTCAACGCATGCTTAACAGCAGTGATCGAACCAGTAATAAGATCAATCAAATAACCTATAAAACATACATGTCATGATGAAGAATGCACGTAAGCACTTCTCTTTTCTTTGTACGATGTGCCTCGCGGTTGTATTGTCTTCCGGATTATTTTCCGGAGCAAATGGACAGCAGGCCCGGCAAAATCCACTATTATCAGAGAATTATCAGATGATTGATAGTTTTTTTGATATACCTGCAACAGTTCAGGTACAAAACGTCTCGATATCAGCGGTTTTTGAACTTCTTGAAGAACAGATGGGACTACGATTCCTCTATGATAAGGATGTTATAGAGAGCAGTAGCCACCGCTTAAGTCTGAATCATAAAAATTCAACCGTGGCAGATGTATTAAAAGAAATGTCATCTCAAACCGGTTTAACATTTCGCCAGCTTAACGGAATGATTTCCGTTGGCGTTGAAAAACTGCGTAAGCCGGCTCCACAAGCCGATCAATATATGTTTGAAACGGTAACAGGCACGGTTGTGGATGCCATGAGCGGTGAACCATTACCGGGCGTGAATGTCATTATTAAAAACACAAATACAGGTACTGCAACTGATGTAGACGGTTCCTTCTCATTAGAAGTTGAATCGCTGGATGAAACGCTTGTTTTTACTTATGTAGGGTATGAAACACTTGAAGTACCGATGGACGGTCAGTCAGAATTTAATGTTGAACTGAATCAGCAGGCAGTTACGGGAGATGAGCTTGTTGTGGTTGGATATGGTGTTCAACGGAAGTCAGAAATAACCGGTTCTGTTGGGATAGTAACAGCAGATGAAATGAAGCCCAACTCTTTTAATGCCCTTCAGGGATTAAGAGGAAAGGTTGCCGGTGTTAATATTTTCACCAATTCGGGTTCTCCGTCAGGAAGTAACCGCGTAGTGATTCGTGGAACCGGATCTATCAATGCATCAACAGATCCTTTATATGTTGTTGATGGAGTGGCTATGGGAGACGGCATCAATTTTCTGAATCCGAATGATATTGAAAGTATTGAGGTGCTGAAAGATGCCTCGGCAACAGCAATTTACGGTGCTCGCGGAGCCAATGGTGTAATCCTGATTACCACTACGCGGGGAGCATCTGGCGATCAGTTAACTGTCGGTTACAATACAAATTTAAGTATTGGCAGGATGAGAGGTAAGATGGATGCCATGAATGCCGAGGAATTCATGGAAGTACAGAGAACTGCGCTTCAGAATGTACCTTTTTTTAATTCTGATGTGGATGAAGCTCCGGTTCATGAATACTGGCTGGATCCTGACCTGTTTGACAGCGAGGGAAATCCTATATTCGATACAGACTGGCAGGATGAAGCTACCCGCACGGCATTCTCTCACGACCATAACCTTAGTATCCAGGGGGGAACAGAAAATTCGTCGATTGGAGCTGTATTAAACTATACGGACCGTGAAGGGATTCTGCTCAACTCATACATGAACAGAGCAAGCCTGAAAGTGACGTATGACGTTACTCCAACCGAATGGCTCAGTATGGGAACCAATGTTACCCTCAGCAGAATCGATGAAAATCATGTTGAGGAAGGTGGCGGTGGCCAGGAAGTACGAAGAACGATGATCGAAATGGCACCGATTTTTCCAATTACATGGCCTGAAGGAACTACACGGGCGGGACAGTATAGTAACCAAACTCATGCCAACTCTCTTACCCTGGAAGGTCAGGCGAATCCAGTTCATCGTCTGCTTGAAGAAGATCGGCTGCGGGAAAGAATTCAAATATTTGGGAATACATATATCGCCGCTCAAATTACACCAAACCTGGAATTCAGAACTCAGTTAGGAATTAACAATCAGAAATACGAAGAGAAACGCTACCGTCCCAGCGACATGATTGCGGCCGGTGCTCCCGATGGAGTTGCCAATTATGGTACAAGGGAAGAATTTTACTGGCAGAGCGAAAACTATCTGACGTACGAACAGGATTTTGGCAGATCGCGAATTAATGCCCTTCTTGGAGCGAGTTGGCAAGAGCAGCAATATGAAGATTTCAGCCAGGAAGTCCGTGGATTTTCTGATGATTTCTTCCGATTCAATAATTTCGGAGCTGCAACAAACGTCAATTCTCCCAGCTCAAATGCATACGAATGGACCTTAAATTCCTACTTTAATCGTATCACATATTCACTGGACGATACTTATACATTGACGTTTACAAGCCGGCTCGACGGTTCATCAAGATTTGGTGCCAATTCCAAATGGGGCTTTTTCCCATCAGCAGGTTTTTCCTGGTTGGTTTCCAATGAGAATTTCATGTCTGACGTGGAATTTATTGATCTGCTTCGGTTGAGAACGTCTTACGGGGTTACCGGAAATACCGAAATTGGAGTTTTCCGGTCTCTGGCAACCATTGGTTCCGGAACCACCCTGATTGGCGGAGAGCGACGATCAACAGCCTATACTACCCGGTTGCCAAATCCCGACCTGGAATGGGAAAAAACCTACCAGTTTAATGTGGGGATGGAAACCGATCTTTTTAATCAGACGATTTCTGCTGAGGTAGATTTCTATCATAAATTAACAACCGACCTGCTTCTGGACAGGCCTGTACCCGGCACCACAGGTTTCACAGTGATTCAGGATAACATCGGTGCGGTTTCGAACAGGGGAGTAGACGTAATGCTGACTTCGCAAAATATCCGGTCGAGAGACTTTTTCTGGAGCACAACCCTGAACTTTAACTATAACAAAAACAGGGTAGAACGGCTTGGTGCCGGTGATGAAGATATTTTCCCTGGTCCGTTTTGGGTTTCCGGAAGTCAAACCATCTTACGTGTAGGAGAGCCGATTGGTAACTTCTACGGATTTGAACGGCTTGGAACCTGGAATACGGATGAAGCAGAAGAAGCCGCTGAAGTTGGAGCGATTCCCGGCGAGGCAAAACGATCTGAAGACCGGAAGATTATAGGGAATGGACTCCCGGATTTTACGGGTAGCTTCATCAATAATTTCAGCATCAAAAACTTTGATGTGTTGGTTGATCTTCAGTTTGTGCTTGGCAGCGATATTATGCAGGAATTTCTGCATACAGCCGAAGACAGGCAGGCGCTAACGAACGGCCTTGCCACTCAACTCTACAATGCCTGGACTCCCGACAACCAGAATACGATGTACCAGCGGATCAGGCATCAGCCTTTATCGGGCCAGAATACCCAGGCAGACAGCCACTGGATTGTTGATGGTTCTTACATCAGAGGCAACTTGATTCAGCTTGGTTACAATTTTAGTCAATCGGTTATTGACCGGTTCGGGCTGACACAGTTGAGAGTTGACTTGAGTGTTGAAAATGCATTTGTGATTCATTCCAGCGAGTTCAAAGGATACGATCCGGAGGCAACATCGTGGGATGGAAATATCCACGCTCAAAACATTTTCTTTTACCAGTATCCAAGGCCACGAACATTCGCGCTGGGTATTCAATTACAATTTTAAACAGGCAACTTAAAAACAGATAGCAATGAAAAAATTAATCATTATACTTGCAGGCCTGTTTATATTTATGGCTTGTGAAGATTTTTTGACAGAGAATCCGAAAACAGAAATCGATGTCGACCAATTCTTCGACTCTCCCGATGATGCAAGAAGCGCCGTAAACGCTTTCTACAGAGATGGTGCCGGTGCCAACTCCTACGACTCCGGCGGTTTCAGAGGCAGCAATGTTATGATTGGTGCATTCATGACGGGTTTGTTCGACAACGAAGCCAAAGGTGAACGAATCGAAGGGCAACTTGCCCAGGCACTGGACCAGGACCCGGTTAACTTCAGTGGTTTTGCAGGAGGCTGGTGGAACGAGATGTATCGTGTTATCAACAGGGCTAATCTTCTGCTGGTTAGAATTGAGGACATCGCCGGAATGGATGAGAACGAGCGCCAGCGTTTAATAGGAGAGGCCCGCTATTTTAGGGCACTCAACTACTTCACACTGGTAAAACTCTTTGGTGATGTACCTCTAATTTTAGAACCGTTTGAAGGACTGAATGATATCTACGTAGAACGGGTCAGTTCTGATCAGGTCTACACTCAGATTATTGAAGATCTCAACTGGACAATGAACAATGCTTCGCTTCCGAATGTACCCTTTGGCAGTGGAAATAATGGCAGAATAACTCATGGTACAGTTGCAACTCTTCTTGCAAAAGTTCACCTCCAGAGAGCGGGTTATCCATTACAGCAAAGCGGAGCCTATGCTGAGGCCGCAAGTTCGGCTCGTCAGGTCATTCAGTCCGGGGTTTACAGTTTAATTGAGCATGGCAGCGATGTAAACGGCCAGAGTGCTTATAACCAGATGCGTACCTCTCAGCAAGAACCCGAATATATCTGGTCAATTGAATACGATGGGGATATTTCGGATAGCCAATACCCCAGAATAACCATTCCGGGAGTGGTTCGGCCAACGGGAATTCAATACAGCAGAACGTTGAATATGTACCGTCCGATTGATGAATTCATTCAGATATATGATCCTGATCTGGATCTTAGAATCCAGAATCACCAGATGTACTTTACATCCCTCGAAGTGGATGGAGAAGTGTTTGAATTCGGAGAGTACGTCCCTTACATATGGTTTGAAGAACAGGCTATTTTTGAAACCGCCCGGGGAACCCAGAACCTGAACGTAACCCGGTATTCAGAAGTATTGTTAATTGCCGCAGAAGCAATTGCACAATCAGAAGGAGTTACTTCAGAAGCGGTTGGGTACCTTGCCGACGTTCGCGACCGGGCCTATTGGACAACCCCACGGGCAGAGATCGTTGCCAGCCTTAGCGGCCTTACCGTAAATCAGTTTGTTGAAGAGGTGTGGAAAGAGCGGTACCGCGAACTTGCACTTGATTTCGAAGCGTGGCACGATATTCAGCGCACACGAAAATATCCTACCACTTCGTCAGGTAATCCCGGCGAGGTTACATTTGTTGATGTAATTGGCGCCAGCAATAACTGGGGACAAACGTACAGCGAACGTGATCTGCTCTATCCAATTCCGGATGACGAGATGCAGCGAAACGAAAGCCTTACTCAAAATCCAGGCTACTAAGAGCAGTAACCTCTAATTAATTATTTACTTCCGAGCGCTTAGCTTTCAGCCCCGCCTGTAAAAAGGCGGGGCTTTTTTTATGATAATAATCTCCAATAATGGATCACAATTTCATCAAAACAGACTTGAGATCGTTATGCTTTCCTGTTATCTATATTTTTTTTATATAAAAAAGAAGTTATGTAGAGTTTATTTTATGAGTTCAATGCTACCATCTGAAATTTGGGAAAGATTTGTATCTGGAGATCACTCCAGTTTCCAAGGATTATTCAAAGGCTACTACCATGGACTCTATGGATATGGCTTAAAATTGTGTAGAGATCCCGAGCTGGTTGAAGATGCAATTCAGAATCTTTTCATTACAATCTGGGAGCGAAGGGACGAATTAGCTCATATTACTTCTCCGAATGTTTATCTGTATGTTTCGTTGAGGAGAAATATTTTTAAAGCTGAAAAGCAAAAAACTCGTTTGAGGCAAGTTCAAAAAGATGCTCAAAGTGAGTTTGAGATTTATTTTGGAGTTGAAGAATTGATTATAAAAGACGAATCAAGAGAGGAACAAGTAGAAACACTCCAACAAGCTCTTAACCAGCTTTCAAATAAGCAAAAAGAGGTTCTCTATCTTCATTACTACAATGGCATGAGCTATGGTGAGATTGAAGAAATTCTCTCCATCAATCGCCAATCCGTTCGAAATCACATGTATCGGGCTATGGAAACTCTCCGAAGTGTGCTGGATATCGATGTCATGCGTTTAGTGATTTCAATACTGATCTCTTTTTTGGCATTCTAAGCTAAGGGTTCAGGGCTTAGAAAAAATCTTTTCTGATTATTGTTTGTTATCAGGTCAATGTCTTTGGCCATTACACTCACAAAGGTAGAGTTTGAAATTATACATCGCCCTCGGTGCTTTCCTCGATGGTTAAATTTTTTCAAAATTTTTTGAGTACGCTCGCTCTTCCCCAGACTCTCCTATAACAAATCTAATAATTGATAGATAAGAATTACGTGAAAGAAGAACATTTTACCATTCAGGAATTAAAAGAAAATCCATCTTTCAGGCGGATGGTAAGAGGGATTGCATCGGCTGAAGAAGTTGAGTTCTGGAATGAGTGGATTGAATCAAGTAATGAAAATCGATTAAAAGCGAAGAGGGCTACTTCCGATTTAGTTGGTTTTGAATTTAAACCGTTGGATCTCCCCAATATTGAACAGCAGTGGGAAAGGGTCTATTCAAAAACAACAGGAAAAGCCAAGGGCGCAACAGATCAGTCTCAAAGGAATAATGAAAATGTTTTAAGATGGATATTCCGGGCAGTAGCAATCATTTTAATCATAAGTATGGCCGGCCTGGGAACTTATTATTTCTACGAAAAAGAAACTGACCAACTTCAATTAGAACAGCTTTCGGAAGCAAGAACAATTACTGCAGATCAGGGAGAACAGAAGACGCTCCAATTTTCAAATGGAGCGAAGGTAATATTAAACAGTTATTCCTCTATAACCTATCGTTTAGGTCCTTCAAACAATTCTACAATCGAGATGAGTTTGGATGGAGAAGCGTGGTTTGATGCGGATACCCACACAAAAAGTGATCAACCAGCATTTTCAGTCACTACCCCAGATGGAATTATCCGGGATATTGGCACGAAATTTTTGGTAACGGTAGAGAATGGTCATTCACGCGTGGTTTTGCAGGAAGGTCTTGTTGAGGTAGCGCCTCTGAAACAAAGCGGTTCTGGCTTACAGGATGAAGAGATGAAGTTTCAGGTGCAAAAGGGAGAGATGGTTGAGTTCAGCCGATCAGATATTATCACACGAAAAAATGTAAATCCAACATTTTATACATCCTGGGCAACAGGATTTATGGAGCTTGAAGAAAGTGGAGTAAATGAATTTGCCCAATACGTGGAGCAGCGATTTGACGTGGACGTACAGGTCAGAGATTCAAGTTTAATGGATATTCGGCTTAATGGTACGGTTTACTTTCGGTCAATGGATGAGCTGATGCGATCTGTATCGGAAGTGATTGGTATTCCGGTCTATCGGTCAGCGAACAGAGATACAGTTTATATCGGTAATCAGCGATAATTTTTAGAAATGAGAAATAGGAATAAACATATGAACGCTATTATGACAAATGTTACAAACAAAACTTGGAGAAGAGTCTCTATCTTTCTTGCAATTTTTTTGTTTGGGTATGTAGGTCAGGCTCAAACTTTAGGCTCACTCTATACATTTCAAAAAGGTGATAGTCAGCTTTACATCGAAGAAGGCTTGAATTTAAAGAATGCCTTGGAGCAGGTTGAACAATACTATAATGTAGGACTCCTGTATCGCTCAAATATTGTAGAAGGATTACAAACAAGACAGGCTGGAATTTTATCTAACAATGTTGAGGAAGCGCTATCATTTCTATTGGAAGGAAGCAGTCTAAGGTTCAAATACCTTAACCCCAAAACATATGGCATTTATGAGAGTTTTGAACTAAGAAAGGCAGATGAAAGAGTTATAAACTCAGCGTTACAGGTTATTAGGGGAAAGGTTATTGATTCAGAAAGCGGTGAGGCGCTTCCGGGGGTAAATGTCATTGTTCAGGGAGGAGAAGAAGTAAGTGGCTCTCTCATGGGAACGAGTACTGACATGGAAGGAAATTATGAAATCCAAATTCCTGATAGCCTTAATACTTTAATTTTCACTTATATCGGTTACCAGAGGTTAGAGGTTGAAATCAATGGAAGGTCTGAAATAAATGTAGAATTAATTCCAGATGTCCAAATGCTGGAAGACTTGGTAGTAGTTGGCTTCGGGCAATCACAGAGAGTGGAAAACCTCACCGGATCTGTTTCTTCTATCAGTGCCAGTACTATAGAAGATAGGCCGCTTACTCAGTCTTCACAGTCTTTAGCGGGGCAAGTTAGTGGTGTAACCGTTTTACAAAGCTCCGGTAATCCAGGGGAGGATCAGGCAACTATTAATATTCGTGGGTTGAATACATTTAGCAGTGCTGGGAATTCACCGTTAGTTCTGGTTGATGGGATAGCCGCTAACATAAATGATGTAAATCCAAGTGATATACAAAGTGTGAGCATTTTGAAAGATGCTGCTTCCGCAGCCATATACGGTTCAAGAGGGGCAAATGGTGTAATACTTGTAGAGACTAAGAAAGGCAGGTCTGGAGCATTACAGGCTGAGTATAATGCCTATGTCGGCTGGACAAAACCCACGGAACTCATTGAATTGGTTGATGCAGCAACATATGCAGAAATGCAAAATGAGGCATTAAGAAATCAAGGACAAAGTCCTGCTTATTCTCAGGAAGAAATAGACAAATTCAGAAGTGGAATAGACCCGGAAAATTATCCTGATTTGAATCAATATAACCTCTTAATGGATTCAGGAAATCCAATTCAAACCAATCATGATTTAAGGTTTTCTGGTGGTGATGATATAAATACCTATTCTTTATCTATTGGTTATTTAAATAAAGATGGCCTCATGGTTCATAATAACTATGAGAGGTACAATGCTCGCCTAAATTTAAATAGCCAAATTACAGAGAAGCTGAATGTCGCCTTAAATTTATCCGGGCACGAAGCAAATCACTCTCAATTAGCAAGTCCGGGAAATCAGGCACGAAGTCATCCTGAAGGCATTATTCAAACATCTATCAAAGTTCCTCCCACTATTGGCGGACAAAGACCTGACGGCACTTATGGGCGATTAGCTGATTTTACAATTCCAGGATGGTTAGCAAGTGATTCAGAAAGAAATCTGGAAGAGCAATACCTGCTCGGTACATTTCAGATTAATTACAATTTACTTGAGAACTTCAAAGTAAACGCTACAGCATCCTATAGAAACAAGGTTTGGGATACAAAACACTTTAAAGGCGAAGTTCAACTGGATGAGAGTGTAACACTCGGGCCTTCAGAATTGATTGAGTCCAGAAATGAAGAGAGTTTATTAACGTTACAATCTACTTTTGAATACTCCCAGGATATTAATGTTCATTCATTTAAAATCTTAGGGGGTTATTCTCAGGAAGAATTCGAAAGAGATTTTATTGAGGCATATCGAGATAATTTTCCGAACAATAATTTAAGAGAATTGAATGCTGGAGATGCAGGAAATCAACAATCTTCCGGTACCTCAGGAGTGTGGGCTTTACAGTCAGTTTTTGGAAGGCTCAATTATTCGTATGATGAAAAATATCTATTCGAATCGAATTTAAGATATGATGGTTCCTCTCGTTTCCCGGAAGAAAACAGGTATGGGTTATTTCCGTCTGCATCCATCGGTTGGAGAATATCAGAAGAAGGGTTCTTTACTATTAATTGGATTGATGAGCTGAAAGTCCGGGCATCTTATGGACAAATAGGAAATCAAGAAATAGGTCTTTATCCATATCAGCTAACTTTAAGTCTTGGAAACAATTATGTATTTGGAGATTCATTTGTTCCTGGTGCAGCAGCCGAGTTACTGCCAAACCGGGATATTCGATGGGAAACCACAACTACCTTTGATTTAGGACTAGATTTCGAATTGATTGAAAATAGGATTAGAGGAACCATTGATTATTTTGATAAGGAGACAGACGATATTTTATTTGGCATTTCTTCCTCTGCCATTTTGGGTTTAACACCCGCTGAACAGAATGCCGGATCCGTAAGAAATAATGGATTGGAGTTCAGTCTTGAATACCGGGATAACTTCGGTGATTTTTTCTTCTCGATAGCTCCGAATTTTTCAATTGTTCATAATGAAGTAACCTCCTTAGCAAACGTAGAGAGAGATATTGAACAGGGATTATTTGTAGGGGAATCAGTGCAATCTATATACGGCTTTGAAGCGGATGGACTTTTCGTAGATGAAAATGATATTAATAGCTGGCCAGAAATGCCTTTCGAAGCTAAACCAGGTGATATTCGTTTAAAAGATTTAAACGGGGATGGAATGGTAACCTTTGAAGGGGACAGAAAAATAATTGGAAATAGATTCCCCAAATATAATTTTGGGGCAACAGTTAGTGGTGGATATAAGTCGTTCGACTTCAACATCCAACTACATGGAGTTGCTGGTGTAAATGCTGTTCATAACAATGGCGAAGCATTTAGAGCATTTTACCTCGGAACAACACCCCAAAAATGGCAAATAGAGAATAGATTCCAGCCAGACAATCCATCTCGTGATGCTAAATATCCATTACTTGAAAATGTCAGTGAGGGAGACAGAAATGCATTGGTATCAACCTATTGGCTTCGAGACGCTTCTTTTCTCAGAATAAGAGATATAACAGTTGGATATACATTACCTGTAGATGTAACAGATATCATTGGAATAAGAGAAGCGCGTATCTATTTCAACGGGAACAATCTATTCACTTTTGATAGCTTTTTCCCGGGTTGGGAACCAGAAATGAATGGTTTCTATCCGCTTACCAAATCGTTGAATTTTGGTGTTAATATTAAAATTTAAATGCATTTATATATGAACTTTTTCAATCAACTTTCAAAGATACTTTTAGTGAGTAGTATAATTGTATTCACATCCTGTGATTCAATTCTGGATGTGGCACCACCTGATCAGCTCTCAGAAACAACATTTTTTCAAACTGAATCTGATGCACGACTCGCATTAGCCGGAGTGTATAGTGTAGGATCATCCCAGGATAATGATTCAAGGAATTCATTCTGGAAGTATAACACCTATCTCAGATTACTTGAAGGCATTACTGATAATGGCAATGAAAAGGATGATTGGTCTAATACTTTTACTGATGGAACACTGAACGCTTCCAATCCTGATGTTGAGAATCTTTGGGAGGGATCGTACGAGAGAATTGCCAAGGCGAATAATTTTTTAATAAATATTCAATCAGTCGAAATGAATGAAGACATTAAAAATGAAATGATAGCTGAAGTCAAATTCTTAAGAGCATATGAGTATTTTTGGCTTTCTCAGTTATGGGGCGGGGTTCCATTAGTAACGGAAGTGCTTACTTTAAATGAAGCGAATAGCGTATCACGTGATTCGAAAGAAAATGTGGTGAGTTTTGTTTTAAATGAGTTGACCGAAGCCTCGAATAATCTTCCTGAAACAAGACCTGCAAGTGAACACGGGAGAATAATAAAATCTGCTGCCTTAGCACTCAAGGGAAGGCTTTTACTGGCTGAGGAAAACTGGTCAGACGCTGCTGCCACTTATAGACAGGTTATTGATATGGGAGTTCATACTATTGATCCCCGATGGAAGGCATTATTTATTGAAGAAGGAGAAACGAGTAACGAGATTATACTATCAATCAAGGCGAAACAGAATGGCGCTAATACTTCAATCCAAAGAACAATCTGGCCATTTCAATACGGAGGTTATCATCAGACAAATGTTTTTGCAAATCTGTTGAAGGATTTTGAAATGATTGATGGCGAAGGCATTTATGAATCGCCATTGTATGACCCGCAAAACCGGTATGAAAACAGAGATCCTAGATTGGATATGTCATTTTTTATACCGGAACGAACAGTTTTTAAAGGGAATCTATATGTTGCCCATCCGGATTCACTTAATGCCCCAGACCGACTACCCAGAAGAGACTGGAGTGGCATTGCTTTAAAAAAATTCGCCGATGAAAATTATGAAGGAAGTACGACGAATTATGGTGGGGATTATCCATTGATTCGGTATGCCGAAGTGTTGCTAAGTTATCTGGAGTCAATGTTAGAGAGTGGTCAACCCATCACACAGAACTTGTTGGATGAAACAATCAATAAGATAAGAACAAGAGAAGCAGTGAATATGCCGCCGGTTACAACCACCAGTGTTGATGAGTTAAGAGAAATTGTAAGAAAGGAACGAAGAGTAGAATTAGCTTTTGAGGGGCTACGATTCTTCGATTTATTGAGGTGGGGTATAGCTGCCGAAACATTGACAGGCAAGTTTTATGGCATTCAATTGACTATAGATCCTGATATCATTTCGACTGGATTCTACAATGAATTTGAAATCAATAATGAAGGATTATTCTTTTATAGGAGTAAGGCTTTTATTGAAGGGGTTAACGAGAAGTGGCCCATACCTCAAAGTGAGATTGATATAAATCCCAATCTTGAGCAAAACCCTGGATATTAAGCTTTAACCAATTCCCATACACAGCGCCATCACTACCTGGAAATTTGGCTAAAGTTATCTTTGCCAGATTTTCAGGTGAATTTTTCCCTAAGTATTGTTTCAAATGAAGTTACTACATCTGATTTCTTACCTCCTTATTCTATCTCTTCTAAATTCTTGTGCGGATGATAAACCTCAAAATTATGAGGTTGATGTTTGCATTTATGGAGCCACCCCATCCGGTATCATGGCTGCTTATGCGGCAAAAAAGGAGGGTTTGTCTGTGGTTATCATTGAACCGAGCCGCTGGGTGGGAGGCATTCTCGGGGCGGGATTAAAGCCGGTGCAGGACATGCCTAATTATGAAGCAGTGGGTGGAAAAACTCGAGAATTAATGCTCGAATTAGGTATTCAAAACGGTGCAGATATGGAATTGGAAGAAGTTAGACGGATCATTAGAGAGGAGATGAGTCCCCGTGAGATACGATCTGATTTTCTGGATTTATTGGAGGAGTATGGGATTCGTGTGATTTATGATCACCGGGTCAGCCATACCCTCAAGAAGAAAACCCGAATAGTGGAGGCTGTGTTTGACCTGGCTCCGTTTGATTCCAACGGGCTGCCTCCGGCAGAAGCCCAGACCGATGACCATCTGCGGGTGGAGGCGGAGATATTTATTGATGCCAGTTACGAAGGAGAACTGATGGCCCGCTCGGGGGTATCCAACCGTGTGGGCCGGGAATCGAAGATGGATTATGGAGAAGAGTTTGCCGGTGTTCGTCCGTTGGGAAACCTCACCCCGATCAGTCCTTTTGTGGAACCGGGGGATCCGCAAAGCGGACTGCTGGCGATGGTGGAGGATGATCATGGCAAAGAGCAGGGAGCTGGGGATCACTACACCCAGGCATATAACTACCGGTTTTATGTGACTTCGGACCCGGATCGCCGGGTTCCCATTACGCCCCCGGAGGATTATGATCCGATGGATTATGAGTTGGTGGGCCGGTATGTGGAATACATCAAGGAAACGGCCGAGGATCGGGAAGAACTGGAGCAACAGCTGAGCATGATTTTTCCGGGGTGGATTAATTCAGGAGTTTACAATTATCAACGAGCGTCCTTGATAACGATGGCTCCGCTGGGGATCAGCCATGTGTATGCGGGGGGGGACTACGGGACCAAGGCCCGGGTGTGGAAAGCTCATCAGGATTATCTTCGGGGGTTGCATCATTTTCTGAGTACCGACGAGCGGGTACCGGCGTTTTTCCGGGAGCAGACGGAAAGTCTGGGCCTGGACGGCTACCATCATCCGGATACCAACGGGTGGCCGCACCAGCTCTACATTCGGGTGAGCCGCCGGATGGTGGGAGAGTATACGATAACGGCCCATGATGTATATAACCGTACGCAGATTGAGGATCCGATTGGCCTGGCCCAGTATGGAATTGACACGTATCCATCCCGCCGGATTTGGTTTACGCGTAATGATACCACGTATGTGGCCATTGAAGGGAATATGTTTGTAGGCGGTTCAAGGGGGCCGACCAATGTTCCGTACCCGATTCCGTACCGTTCGATTACCCCGCAGCGCCATGAGGTGACGAACCTGTTGGTGCCGGTGTTGTTTTCGGCGTCTCACCTGGGGTATGCCTCGGCAAGAATGGAGCCGACGTTTATGATAGCCGGGGAGTCGGCGGGAGTGGCGGCGGCGCAGGCGATGGAGGAAGGAGTGGGGGTGCAGGATATAGACATGGAACGTTATCTGAACCGGTTGAGGGAATTGAATCAGCGGCTCGAGTGGAATCAGAAATAAAGTAATATCAATCAAACAGAGAAGTAATGAAAAAGTGTATTCTGACAATATGCATATTGACTATAGTGACTTACATATCTCATGGGCAAGGTTCAGATGGTGTTATAAAACATGAAATGAAATCAGACCTCTTGGTTTACGGGGCAACTGCAGCAGGAATAAACGCAGCAGTTGCAACAGCTCGAGAAGGGTATTCAGTGATAATAGTGGAGCCCTTCAATAAAATTGGTGGATTAATGGGAACTGGTTTTAGAATGGCACAGGATGTTCCATATGCTGATCATCTTGGAGGGCTTACGGGTGAATTCTATCGAAAAGATACTACCCAGGTAAATTTGAGGCATAAACAAGGGGCTGGCAAATTTAATGTGTCAACATTTCAAGAGATGTTAAATGAATATGAGGATTTAATCAGAGTAATAAAGAATTATAGGCTCACCTCTGTAAAAAAGGAAAATGGAATGATTAAAGAAGCTATTTTCGAATATGCACCTCCTGATAAAAATGGTGTTCCAATACCAGAAAGAGCCTCAGATAATTTAACGAAAGTGATAGCAGAAGTCTTTATAGATGCGAGTTATGAGGGAGATTTGATGGCTTATTCTGGTGTTTCTTATAGAGTTGGGAAAGAATCAAATGAAAAATATGAGGAATCATTAGCCGGAGTTTTAATTGATGAAAAGTTTCCCGGAGTAGATCCATATAAAGAGAAGGGCAATCCCGAAAGTGGATTATTATACCCTCTAACACATCTTAAAAAAGAGGAGGGAGAGGCCAGCGAATACTTCATGTTATACAATTTTAAACTTGCTTGGGAGGATAACCCAACTACAGAATATCCTGGATTTCCGATTGGCTTACCTGCAACTAAAAATGAAGACATATATGAATTGCTGAGAAGATATGTAGATGCTGGTTATGAACTTACGTGGCCCGAAGAAAACTTTAATCGACCTCAATTAATGACGGGTTCTATTCCTGGTAGCCAGGTTAATTATCCTGATGGTGATTGGGAAACGAGATCCGAAATTTGGCAGACGCATGTCGATCATGTAAGAACTTTAAATGATTTTACAGGAAAAGAGGTCCGTTTATTGTCTAACCAAAATGAATCTACGAATGGCTGGCCACATCTTTATATACGTCAAGGAAGAAGAATGATTGGAGAGTATGTAATGACTCAACAAGATATCCAACTCCAGACTGATCCTCCCAGTCCAATTATTGGAATGGGTTACTACAAGATTGACGTATACCCCAATCAGTTAGTAGTTCTTGAGGATGGGACAATTGCATATGAAGGACAATTATGGATTTTAGCAAATCCTGGCCCCTATCAGATCCCCTATGGAGCAATAACTCCGGAAAAAGAGGAAGCGACAAATCTTTTAGTACCCCTATGCATGTCTGCAAGCCATATTGCATACTCTTCAATCAGAATGGAAGCAACCTACATGGTTATGGGAGAATCAGCAGGAATAGCAGCTTCTTTGGCTTTAAAAAATAATCAACCTGTACAAGATATTGATCCCAGGGAATTTACAAGTTTACTAAAGAAATACGATCAAATATTAGAATGGGATGGGAAAGGCTATCGAATGTGGCGGTATAATTATTTATCTGATCCAGTGAGACAACGCCCTCCTCGTTGGGAAACGCACCCTGAAGAGTATTCAAAATATCCGGTAAACCAGCTTTGGAAAGATTAAAAAAAAAGAGAATGATAAGATCGGCTCAGTTATCATTTATACCATTACAGTCAATAGCATGTTTATTTCATACGGCTGGATACTCAGAGCCAAATTACAACAAAACAGGAATGTTGAACAGGTTGATGTACTGATATATGACGCAACTGGTTCAGGAATACTTTCAGCAATATATGCAAAAAGGGAAGCATTGTTGGTGCCGGACTTAGGCCTCTTCAGAATATGCCTAACTGTAAAGCCATCGGTGGCATGTCCCGAGAACTTCTTGTTGAATTAGGCAAACGGTCTGGGCGAGACGAACTTCGAAAATCTAAAATTAGAACAAGAATATTTGAGCTTAAAAAACATGAATATGAAATGGTTATCAATAATTTTAATACTAATAATCTCTATAACTATAGAAGCCGCTACTAGTGTAGATAGTAATGCAAAAAAAGTGGATGATAAAGTTAAAACGGAAGTATTAGTATATGGAGCTACGCCCTCGGGTATCATGACGGCAATTTCAGTCAAAAGGGAGGGGAAATCTGTTTTGATTGTAGAACCGAGCAAATGGGTAGGCGGTATTCTTGGTGCCGGTCTCAAACCTCTACAGGATATGCCTAATTATGAAGCAGTGGGTGGTACTACTCGAGATATATTAAAAGTTTTGGGAGCAGATTCATTAGAACAGCATGAAATGGAAGGTCTTGCTCACAATCCACATGGTCAATACAGAGGTCTCATGGAAAAACAAAGTCCCCGTGAGATACGATCTGATTTTCTGGATTTATTGGAGGAGTATGGGATTCGTGTGATTTATGATCACCGGGTCAGCCATACCCTCAAGAAGAAAACCCGAATAGTGGAGGCTGTGTTTGACCTGGCTCCGTTTGATTCCAACGGGCTGCCTCCGGCAGAAGCCCAGACCGATGACCATCTGCGGGTGGAGGCGGAGATATTTATTGATGCCAGTTACGAAGGAGAACTGATGGCCCGCTCGGGGGTATCCAACCGTGTGGGCCGGGAATCGAAGATGGATTATGGAGAAGAGTTTGCCGGTGTTCGTCCGTTGGGAAACCTCACCCCGATCAGTCCTTTTGTGGAACCGGGGGATCCGCAAAGCGGACTGCTGGCGATGGTGGAGGATGATCATGGCAAAGAGCAGGGAGCTGGGGATCACTACACCCAGGCATATAACTACCGGTTTTATGTGACTTCGGACCCGGATCGCCGGGTTCCCATTACGCCCCCGGAGGATTATGATCCGATGGATTATGAGTTGGTGGGCCGGTATGTGGAATACATCAAGGAAACGGCCGAGGATCGGGAAGAACTGGAGCAACAGCTGAGCATGATTTTTCCGGGGTGGATTAATTCAGGAGTTTACAATTATCAACGAGCGTCCTTGATAACGATGGCTCCGCTGGGGATCAGCCATGTGTATGCGGGGGGGGACTACGGGACCAAGGCCCGGGTGTGGAAAGCTCATCAGGATTATCTTCGGGGGTTGCATCATTTTCTGAGTACCGACGAGCGGGTACCGGCGTTTTTCCGGGAGCAGACGGAAAGTCTGGGCCTGGACGGCTACCATCATCCGGATACCAACGGGTGGCCGCACCAGCTCTACATTCGGGTGAGCCGCCGGATGGTGGGAGAGTATACGATAACGGCCCATGATGTATATAACCGTACGCAGATTGAGGATCCGATTGGCCTGGCCCAGTATGGAATTGACACGTATCCATCCCGCCGGATTTGGTTTACGCGTAATGATACCACGTATGTGGCCATTGAAGGGAATATGTTTGTAGGCGGTTCAAGGGGGCCGACCAATGTTCCGTACCCGATTCCGTACCGTTCGATTACCCCGCAGCGCCATGAGGTGACGAACCTGTTGGTGCCGGTGTTGTTTTCGGCGTCTCACCTGGGGTATGCCTCGGCAAGAATGGAGCCGACGTTTATGATAGCCGGGGAGTCGGCGGGAGTGGCGGCGGCGCAGGCGATGGAGGAAGGCGTGGGGGTGCAGGATATCGATATGGAACGTTATCTGAACCGGTTGAGGGAATTGAATCAGCGGCTCGAGTGGAATCAGAAATAAAAATTGCTTCATGAAAAAAACTATATAATTTAGATCATGAATAGTCTTTGGCTTGCTACAATAGCGTTAGCATCATTTTATGTCAGCTATCGGTTTTATTCCTCCTTTATTGCTAAACGGATTTATAAACTCGATCCTGATTTTCAGACCCCGGCGCATGAACTTGAAGACGGCAGGGATTACGTTCCAACCAATAAGTGGATTGTTTTGGGACACCATTTTACGTCAGTTGCAGGTGCCGCTCCCATTGTAGGACCCGCCATCGCCATTTATTGGGGATGGCTGCCAGCGATTTTATGGGTAGCATTGGGCACAATATTCGCCGCTGGTGTACATGATTTTGGAACCATGGTTCTTTCCGTTCGGCATAAAGGTCGGTCGATTGGAACTTTGGCAGATCAGCTGATCGGTAAACGGGCCAGAATACTATTTCTTTTTATTATTCTGATTCTGGTACTGATGATTAACGCGGTTTTTGCCTGGGTAATTTCCAACCTGTTTATATCCTTTCCGGCAAGTGTACTTTCCGTTTTTATCCAAATTCCACTGGCTGTATGGATTGGATATTATACATATAAACGCCAGGGAAATATATTGATTCCCAGCATATTTGTACTGTTTGTGATGTATGGTACGGCTGTTCTCGCCTCATATATTCCGGCTTTACAAATAGATTTGGTTCAGATGTTTGGTGGGGAAAATCAAACTGGATTTATGGGACTCAGTGGACTGTCTATGGCCTTTTTAGTTTGGATTATCATACTGATGGTCTACGTTTATATTGCGTCAGTTTTGCCAGTTTGGAAACTGTTACAACCAAGAGATTTTATCAACGCTCAACAGCTGATTTTGGGGCTTATCGTTTTGTATGCAGGACTGGCTATTATGGCTCCCGATGTTACAGCTCCTATGAAAAACCAAGCCGCTTCTGATGTAAGCTGGTTTCCTTTGTTATTTATTACAATTGCTTGCGGGGCAGTTTCCGGCTTTCATGGATTGGTGGCCTCAGGAACGACCTCAAAACAAATTGACAAAGAGACGGATACAAGATTTGTTGGATACTTAGGGGCGGTGGGAGAAGGAGCTCTCGCCATTATTACAATTTTAGCGGTGGGCACATTTTTCTCAGGTAGTGAAGCTTTCGCGTCCACATATTCATCATTTGCGGCCGCAGGCGAACATGGATTAAATGCATTTATTCAGGGGGCCGGTCAATTAGCTACGGGATTATGGATTCCGGCAGAAGTAGCTCGTACGATTATTGCCGTTATTGTAGTTAGTTTTGCAGCAACCACCCTGGATTCATCTGTACGGCTTATGCGATATATCATATCCGAGCTGGGAGAGGTCTATGAAATCAAACCGTTGACAAATATTCATGTAGCAACATCTGTTTCGGTTGTATCAAGTGCGGCACTGGTTCTGCTTCCGGAAGGTCCGAAAGGAATTGGCTCAGGCGGATATCTTTTGTGGCCACTTTTTGGAACATCCAATCAATTACTGGCAGGTATTAGTTTCCTGTTGATTACAATTTGGCTGAAGAGAAAAGGTCGTCCGATTATTTATACATTTGTGCCGATGGTTTTTTTATTGAGTATGACACTTTGGGCAATGATTCAGCAAGTTCTTTTTGAGTGGTCGGGATATGGAGAAAACACTATGGATCCACTGCTTTTTTTAATGGGGAGTATTATTCTTGGTTTTACAATCTGGATATTACTTGAGGCTTTTGCCCTACTCAGAAAAAGTAAGCTCACAAAATAGAATGATGTTATGAATGTTTTTGCTCTGATATCATAACGTAGCGACTTATATTTAACGCAATGTCCAACCCTGAATAATTTGATTGTTCAGGGTTTTTATTTTCATTTTTCCGCCATTCCAAAAGAAAATCTGTTCTATCTAAAAATACATGTAAGGGTAGCAGAAATTTCAATCGTAACCTAACTTAAGCCATTTTAAAAAGTGAGCTGATTACCCTTGCTCTTATCTGTATTTAGGATGTTGATTTGTATACATGTTATGGGGTGAAAGGCTTTGTTGAGTCAATTAAAATATCCTGCGAGTTGAAATAGATGGGATAAAAGTGAAGTATGAGTCGTACCAGTAATAGTGAAAGTTTACTGATTGAAAAAATACAGGAAGGCGATGAATATGCCTTTGAGATTGTATTTCTAAAATATCATGAACCACTTTGCCGCTACATTTGGAAATTTGTTCGTAGCAGAGTTCTGGCTGAAGGAATTGTGCAAGAGGTCTTTACAGATGTTTGGAATGACAGGGAAAATTTAAATTCTTCGGGCCATTTGCGCGGCTTGCTTTATGAAATGGCCCGAAACAAAGCGTTAGATCATATCAAGCATCAAAAAATTGTGGATCAGTATATCATAGAAGCCAAACAGAAGATAGAGGAAGATCTGCAACTAAGTATTCAAGAGGAGGGAAAGTACGATTCCCGGATTTTTCATCAGTCTCTTCAGAAGGCCGTTGAAGAATTACCACCGAAGGGCCGGCAAATTTTTGAATTGAACCGAAATGAAGGTCTTACCTATCTGGAAATCTCAGAATATTTAGACATATCTGTTAAAACAGTAGAGACGCACATGAGAAGGGTTTTTCAAAAATTAAGAGAGCACTTATCGAAATATGTATCCATCTTATGTATAGGGGTAATTTTAGGACTCTTCCCATTTTTATAAAACATCCTCACGGATAGAAAGCTTTCGTTACTTAGGTGATTTTCCTCTTCTCCTGATTTTTTTCAAAACCATGTAAGGGTAAAAGGAAATTCGCTCGTATTCCCACCGAATGAAGACGTAAAACATTTTATGAACTGGGAATTACTTTATAAATACGTGCAGGGGAAGTGTGATGAGCACGAGCTTCGCAAGCTGGGAGAATGGTTGCAGAAAGATCCTGCGAACGAAGATTTTTTTACCTCTTTTATAGAGGGATGGAGTGAAAGGGAAGAGGTTTCTTTTGATTTGGATGACCGGTCTGCCTGGAATGATTTCAAAAAAGGCAAAATGAATGCCGAAATCGGAAATGCGGATGTCTCAGGTTATGAGAACATGTCAGGCAATTCCGCCAAAAGAATTCAGCTTGTCAAACAAAAAAAGAAACGTGGCCGGGCTTTTTGGTCGTATTCTCTGGTGGCGGCCATGTTATTAATTGCGGCAATGGTTTTTGTTGTCAGGCAGCACAATCTGTTGAATAATTCTCATCTGGAATCTGTCATTAGCTACCAGGAAATAAGTACGGTAAAAGGACAGCGTTCGAACTTAAAACTTAGCGATGGCTCAAAAGTTGTTTTGAATGCAAGCAGTACGCTAAGGATTCCTCAAAATTACGGGACTGGAAACCGCACGCTCTTTCTGGAAGGGGAAGCTTTTTTTGAAGTAACCCACGACGAAGAAAACCCTTTTGTGGTGATTTCCAATGAGGTGTATACAAAAGATTTGGGTACCCAGTTTAATATAACTGCCTATGATTCTGTCGGCGTAGAGGTGGCTGTAAAAGAAGGATTGGTTTCTATCGGTAAAATGGCCGATGGGAATATGCAAAGGGAAATTGTAGAAATCACGCCTAACAAATTAGGGATTCTTAGCGAAATCGGGGGGCTAACGGTCTCGGATATTGAGGATATGGATCAATATGTGGGATGGACCGAAGGAAAACTTGTCTTTCGCCGTACACCCTTTCCGGAAGTATTAAATCGTTTGGAGCTCTGGTTTGATGTTGAATGTAAAGTAGAGGGACCGCTGGCCGGGTTAAGGAAAAGAACACTAACCGCAACATATGATAATATGGCGATGAGTGAACTGCTTCAGGTCATGGCCATATCCATGAAAGTGTCTTTTGAGCGCAATGGACGGACCATTGTTTTTCAGGACGAAGAACTGTCGGGTGAAAAAGTAATAAAGGATACATAGAAGTCTATCATAAAAACAAAAAGGAGCATATCGATGGAAAAACAGATACAGTTATCTAACCAGGTGATAAAGACCATGTGGTTATTATTATTTATGGTTTGTATATCTGCAAATGGAGCACATAGCCAGCAGTTGTTAGTGGATTTAGCCACCCAGCAAGCCGGGATATCACAGGATGGAATTGATTCTTCAAAAAAACTAAAAAAGGTTATCTATCTGGATGGCGGCGAAAAAATGCTGAGAGAGGTTTTGGAGAACATCGCCGAACAAGCCAATCTAAAGCTATCCTACAGTGAAGAGTTGATTCCCATGTCTAAGGAAATATTCGTTGAGCCGGGAAAGGCTACTGTAGAAGACGCTCTTTGGAGTGTATTGGAAGGAACCTCTCTTCGATTTGGAATATCAGAGGCAGGGCAACTTTTCTTTTTTGAGAGGGGAGAAGAAAATAAATCTTCTAATCAACTAGAACAGGCTATCAGCGGAACAGTCATTGATTCTCAAACTAAAGAAGCGCTTCCCGGTGTAAATGTGGTTGCTAAGGATGCAGGAGAAGCCGGAAGTGCGCCTATTGGGACTACCACAGATATGGATGGTCAATATGAACTTGAAGTTCCTGATGATGTAACGATACTCGTTTTTAGTTATGTGGGATATCAAAGGTTAGAAGTACCCATTGACGGACGCACGGAAATTAATATTGAGTTGAACCAAGACGTGCAAATGCTGGAAGATATTGTTGTGGTAGGATATGGAGTACAGGAGAGAATTAGCCAGACAAATTCAGTTGCCCAGATTGAAGGTGAGGAATTTGCCAGACGCCCCATATCCGATGCTCGTCAAAGCTTGCAGGGATTTGCGCCGGGAGTAACTGTGCTGGATCAGGGCGGGGCACCCGGATCAAATGATATCCATATCCGAGTTCGGGGGATTACAACATTGGGAGAAAGTAGTAGTCCGCTTATTATTGTGGACGGGATTGAACAGGGAATTAATAATATCAACCCTCAGGATATTGAAAACATCTCGGTGCTTAAGGATGCTTCATCAACCGCTATTTACGGTTCCCGCGGGGCCAATGGAGTAATACTTATTACAACAAAACGGGGAAAGGCTGAAAAATTAAATGTTAGTTACAATGGATATTATGCTATTCAAGATGCAATAAATCGCCCTGAACATGTGGGGTTGGAAGAGTATTTCAGGATGGAAAATGCGGCCTATTTAAATTCTGGTCAAAATGCACGATACACTGACGAATACATTCAAAATTATGTAAGCAATGCTCCAAGCCCGGAATATCCGTTACCGTTTCCTTGGTTTCGAAGAGATGAACTTGGAATTTTAAAAGCGGCGCCACAACAAAACCACTCCATTTCTGTAAGCGGAGGAAGTGAATCGATAAGAGCTTTGGCGAGCATCCGCTACCAGGATGTGGAAGGATTAGTATCTAATTTTAGCCACAACCTCAATGAGATCAGGATTAATACGGATGCGAAGTTGTCTTCACGGATAAGAATAAGTGGCGATGTTAACTTCAGACAAAGAAAATATACGGAACCCGGAGATGGTGAAACGGCTGTTTTCGATGCCATGCTCCATAGAAGCAAATTTGCATGGCCTCAACATTCCACAGGAGAATATGGGGTAGCCGGACAAGGGGATAATCCTTTGGTAGATGCCAATCTTTCTGGCAAAAACCGCACCACGAACATGAATTTTGTGGGTAGCATCAAAGGAGAATTCGACATTTTACCCAGCCTTACATTCTCCACGCAGTATGCAATGCGTTATGTGGATGTCAGAAATAAGCAATTTTTAGATCGTTATTATAACCAGGATCCTATTACAGGCCGGGTTATGCAACGCCAAATCAATTCCCTGAATGAAGTAAGAATTGATAATGTAGAATATACGCTAAATAGCTTGCTTACCTACAAGCAGGATTTTAACAAACATGGGGTTACTGGTTTGTTGGGATATTCTACCATTGACCATCAGAATCAAGAAATCACCGGTTATAGAGAAAATTTCTACAATAACGATGTTCAAGCATTAGGACAGGGTTCCAACGATAATCGGAATGCCACAGGCTTTGATTCTGAATATGCACTTCGCTCCTTTTTCTCCAGGATCAACTACAATTTTGATAATAGATATCTTGCAGAAGTTAATGCCCGGTACGACGGCTCTTCCCGATTTAACAAGTCCAACAGGTATGGCTTTTTCCCTTCTTTTTCACTCGGTTGGGTGCTATCCGAAGAGAAGTTTTGGGATGGCCTTGGAGCTGTGGGAACATTTGTAAATGAATTTAAACTGAGAGCATCCTGGGGACAAACAGGAAACCAGGCTATAGGTTTGTATTCATTTTATGAAACCCTCGCGAATGTGGATTACTCTTTCAATGATGAAGCGGTCATTGCTCTGGCCCAATCCAGGCTGGCAAATCAGGATCTTACGTGGGAGAAAACCAAACAAACAGATATCGGTATTGATATGGGGATCATGCAAAACAAACTCATGTTATCCTTCGATTACTACGATAAGGTAACGGACGATATTTTGCTGAATCTGCCTATTCCTGGAGTCGTTGGGTTGGATCCGGCTGCACAAAATGCCGGGGTGGTGGAAAATAAAGGGTACGAAGTATCGCTAACCTATCGCGGAGGAGATGAGCTCAGCTACAGCATTAATGCCAATTTTAGTGATAACCGAAATAAGGTAAAAGATCTTGCTGGTGCAGGCCCTTTCATTAACAACGGATCCGACTTAAATAATCCCACTACAATCGTGAAAGAAGGGTTACCGATTAACTCCCATTGGGGATATCTCACCGATGGCCTGTTTCGTACACAAGAAGAAGTGGATAATTATCCCACTCTGAACAATAATACGGCTCCCGGAGATATCAAGTACGTGGATTTAAATGGCGATGGAGAGATTAGCCCGGAAGATTGGTCATATCTTGGGCAGAGCTTCCCAAGATACGATTACGGTATGACCATTAACCTGATGTACAAAAATTTTGAGCTTTTTTCACAGTGGCAGGGAGCTGCGGGGCACAAAATCCGATTAACCGGAGGCTTACAACAAATAGTAACATTTGAAACCTTTACACATGCCATGTATGAAGATTACTGGACTCCTGAAAATCCGGATGCCAGGTGGCCCCGTCCGATAAAATATGATCGACGAAATGATGAAACCAGTGAGCTAAGAATGATAGACGGGAAGTACTTACGATTAAAAAATCTTGTACTGTCATATAATATCCCAATAGGAATTACCGAGAAATTTTCCCTGAATAATGCAAGAGTGTATATAGGCGCAACAAATCTTCTCACGGTGTTTTCTGAGTTGAAACGAGATTGGGGACTTGATCCCGAAACTCCGACCTCACGAGCTACTTATTATCCTCAGGTTCGGCAATATACAATCGGTGTCGACCTCAGATTTTAAAAAAAACTTTAATGGATAAAGGAAGAACCATGTTAAAAAAGATATTTTTGTTACCTATAAGTTTATTGATTCTTGGAATAGCAGGTTGTCAGCCAGATCTGTTAGAAACGGTACCTACCGATCGGGTTTCTTCAGACATTTTCTGGGAAACGGTTGAAGATGCCGAAGCGGCTGCAAATGCTGCATATGTAACGCTCGATGGCGAACACATTTTTTCGTACGATGGTGTAACCGATCATGCATTTACAAATGCGGCTTTTGACGGAGATAATTTTGATATCCAGCGGGGAATTATGTCTTCTTCCATGAACCGGTTTGATGTTGAATGGAACAGAGCTTATGTAGGCATTCGCAGAGCAAACGACTTCATGAACAATATAGATAATGTAGATGGAGCCCCGGAGCTTATCAATCAATATACCGGGGAGGTGAAAACCATTCGTGCCTATCATTATATCAAATTGGTAATGTTGTTTGGAGATGTGCCATTGATAACAACCCCCATCGATATTCAAGAAGGCTTGTCCGTTTCCCGAACCTCCGCGGAGCAAATATGGGATTTCATAGAAACTGAGCTTGAAGAAGCCGCTTCGCTACTGCCGGCCCAGAACGGGTTGAGAATCAGTAAAGGTACGGCAAATGGTTTAAAAGCGAGAGCCATGTTATATGCCGAAAGATTTGAGAAGGCAGCAGAAGCAGCAAAGCGGGTCATCGATAGCAATGTTTACAGTTTGTATCCATCCTATTTCAATTTATTTCAGTATGAAGGAGAGGGAAATTCAGAAGTGTTATTGGCCAAAGAATATGCGCCGGATATAAATTCTCATAACATATATGCAATCCTTGCTCCGGCCAGCCAAATAGAAGGACAGACCGGAAGTGGATTTGTACCGACCGCTTCTATAATAGATTTGTATGAGATGGATAACGGAATGAGTATTGACGAACCGGGAAGTGGTTTTGATCCTATGAATCCCTATGAAAATCGTGACCCAAGATTAAAAGCTTCTGTATTTATTTCCGGTGAAACGGTTCTGCCAAATGGAAATATTTTTAAATCAACCCCTCCGGGAGATGGCGGATCTGATAATGTAGAACTGTCTATCAGATCAACAAAAACAGGATTTAACATCCGCAAGTATGTGGCAGATGAAGATTATGGAAATCCCTCAAATTCGGGCCTTAATATTACTTTGCTGCGATATGCAGAAGTTTTGCTAACCTATGCAGAAGCTAAAATAGAGATGAATCAAATCGATCCGTCTGTTTATGAAGCGATAAATAAAGTAAGACAAAGAGAAAGTGTAAATATGCCGGCAATAACAGCGGCAGATGCATCTTCTCAGAGTGAAATGAGAGATATTGTAAGAAAAGAAAGAGCTGTTGAGTTAGCTTTTGAAGGCCATCGGTTATTTGACATCAGAAGATGGGAGATCGCGGAAGATGTGATTCCGGGTAGAGTATATGGTGCCAGATATGTAGAAAATGGTGAGCCCAAACAAATAGAAGTCACCTTTGCCGGAGAGAAGCAATTTAATGCTTCTCGTGATTATTTATGGCCCATTCCATCTACAGAAAGAGCATTGAATTCAAATTTAACTCAAAATCCCGGCTGGTAAATAGAAAGCTCCCATCTTACGGAAAAGAAGGTGGGAGTTTTCCTCGAAGCGAATGAAGAAAAATAAGTTCTCTTACCGAATACTTTATCCATGAACTCCATCTAAAATGAACGCTAATTCTGAATAGCTCCAACCGAAAGAAATTAAGATAAATTAGTTTTGAGTTGAATGAAGGTTTCAACCTCTGAGAAGAGTACAAAGTGAATTCCATTCGTTCATTATAATCTTGTTTAAAAATGATCAAACACCTATCAATATTTAGAATCTATTATTTGTTTATGACATCGCTGACGGGATTTCTGTTGTCAGGGAACCTTGTAGCTGCCCAGGAAAATACTTCCAATCCAAATATTATTCTTATCTACATGGATGATATGGGATATGGGGATATTGGCTCGACAGGGGCCATGAATTATCAAACGCCGAATATTGATAAAATGGCTTCGGAAGGAATGAGATTTACCAATTTTTATACGGTATCTCCCATTTGCAGTGCTTCCAGGGCGGCATTGCTTACCGGTTCGTATCCAACTCGTATCGGGATTACAGGAGCCTTAATGCCCAATGCGGATATCGGTATAAATAGTAATGAAGTAACCATTGCAGAACTTTTGAAAGACCAGGGCTATGCTACAGGAATGGTAGGTAAATGGCACTTAGGCGATGCACAGAAATTTCTTCCCCTTCAACATGGCTTCGATGAATATTTTGGACTTCCTTATTCCAACGATATGTGGCCGGTGGATTATGACGGAACTCCGGCTGATAGTGGTTCTTTTCATGCAAAGTATTTCCCGCCGCTTCCTCTTATAGAAGGAAATGAAACCATCGAATACTTGGAAGATCATCTGGACCAGGACCGGCTAACAACCAGATATACCAAAAAAGCGGTGGAGTTTATAGAGCGACACAAAGAGCAACCTTTCTTCTTATACTTTGCTCATGCAATGCCTCATGTGCCTTTGGGAGTTTCAGATAAATTTAGAGGAAAAAGTGATCAGGGACTATATGGGGATATGATGATGGAAGTTGACTGGTCGATTGGGCAGTTGTTGCAGGTTCTTCGGGATAATGAAATTGAAGATAATACCTTGGTAATATTTACCAGTGATAACGGACCCTGGCTCAATTATGGCAATCATGCGGGATCGGCCGGAGGTCTCAGAGAAGGGAAGCAAACAACATGGGAGGGAGGAAACCGCGTTCCTGCAATTATACACTGGCCCAAAGTAGTTCCTGCGGGGCTGATTAACAATTATATGGCGGCCACAATTGATATATTACCTACCATCGCGGCGATTACGGGTGCCTCTCTTCCGGATCATAAAATAGATGGCGTTAATATCTCATCATTGCTGAAAGGGGAAAAAAATAGTCAACCCCGAAAAAGCCTGTATTTCTATTATAATGAAAACGATTTACAGGCGGTACGGAATGGGAAATGGAAATTGGTGCTTCCGCATAAATGGAATTCGTATGAGGGAAAACTGCCAGGAAAAGATGGCTATCCGGGCGAAAGGCATATCCAGTCTACAAATATGGCTTTATATGATTTACGAAGAGATCCGGGCGAGCGGTATAATGTAATTGATCAACATCCTGAGGTGCTCGAAGAGTTAATGGAACTTGTAGAAGAAGCCCGGCAAGATCTTGGAGATGATTTAACGGATAGAAAGGGAGAAAACAAAAGAGAACCGGGAAAACTTTAGTGTTTTAGATAGTAAACAGCAGCACCGGTAAGAAATTCCGAGTTGTACGCAGCTGATAACCTTAACTCTTTCCATCCAGCCTTATTTGTTATTCCTGATATTCCAGTTTGGACGTTTGGGAGAGGTGTGGCAGCATCCGGTATGATTTGCGGTTAGTATCACAAAATAATTTTGCTCCTCGTTGTATTTATTGCCCATCCATTAACGATGGTTATAAATGTTTGATCAGGATTTTTCAGGAAAAGAAATCTTGATCAAGGAACTGGTCTGCTATTATAAATGCAGGTTATGAATGAAAAAGTGAGATTTTGAAATCCGCCTGAATCATGGGACATCCCAAAAATTTATATTGAATTACAACTACAGATACATTAGTATATTATTTATGATTTAGTTCCTGAATCGTCAGAAAGAAAACAGCTTGTTCTGAAGATGTATATGTCTACATAAATATGCATCCTCAACGATGGAGTTAAGGACTACCATGACTATCGATCAATTGAATAATTCGGATTCTTCGTTTCAAGAGGAGAAACAGCTCTGGCAGGCTTTTAAGAAAGGAGACCTGAAAGCGTACGAACAACTTTTCAATCTTTTTTATCAGGATTTGTATGGTTATGGGTTACAGCTTTGTGCTCAGACAGAGTTGGTCCGGGATTCTATTCAAGCCCTTTTTGTTACTCTTTGGGATCGCAAAGAGTACCTGGATGAGGTTCGGTCAGTCAAAGCATATCTTTTGGCATCATTGCGGAGAAAAATTCTAAAAACACTGAGGCAGGAGAGAAAAATAAGTCCGCTGGATTTTTTTGCAGAAGAACCTGCAGCGTCTGTTCAGATTTCAATTGAGGAAAGCATCATCCAGGGAGAATTGGAAGAGAACCAAAAACAAATACTGTTGAATGCGCTCGAAGATTTGCCCGAACGCCAAAAAGAAGTTCTCTTCCTGAAATATTACAACGGAATGAGTTACGAAGAGATTGAAGAAATTTTGTCGATTAATTATCAATCCATCCGAAACCACATTTACAGGGCTTTGGAGAGGCTGAGGACAAGTTTCGAAGACCAGACCGCTACACCGGTTCTTTCCGTTTTTATTCAAGTCTTACCGGCTCTGTGGTTCTTTATTAGCTAAGAATCCCCAACTTTTTTTGATTCTACTGCCTTTCCATTTCGATGCATCAGAAGCCCTTGTTCTTTGTAATGGTGAGCGATAGCAAAGATACATCCATCGGTTTTCTGAGTTCTAAGAAAAAAATCAAAAAAAGTTAAAATTCACTGAGTACAAATTGATTTCACTTGCTCTATAGGTTAAAGATTGTTTTTAAAAGTTGAATGGTCTGGTCAAATCAGACTATTCGACACTAAATGGGCAAATACGTGAAATCTCAGAAATTTACTCAACAAGAATTAATGAATAACCCTTCTTTTGTCCGCTGGGCTATAGGAGAGGCTGAAGCGAAAGAAGCCGAAGAATGGGATTTGTGGATACAGCAAAGTCAGGGGAACAGAGAGCTAGCTCTAGAAGCCCAACGTATTATCACGGGTATTTCATTTGAATCCTCCCATTTGTCTTATCAGAAAGAAGACTGGAAAAGGATTGAAGAGAAAATTCTGGCTGAAAAGAGATCACGAGACATTTCACAGGCTCAACATCGTACAGGAAATTCGTTGAGTATATTTTTGAAAGCAGCTGCAATATTACTTGTTGTTGCCATGTCTGGGGCAATTGCTTTGTATATGCAGCAGGGTGTATGGACAGAAGATGCCCAATCAATTGGAGTCCATACAGTTAGTACAGAGTTTAGTGAAAAGAAAACCATTTCATTGCCGGACGGTTCTGAAATTATTTTGGCTTCAGGATCGGAGTTATCCTATCAAGAAAATTGGTTGCAACAACCTACTCTTCGGGTCACCTTGCACAAAGGAGAGGCTTTTTTTGCTATTCAACCCAATAGAAATCAGGATGCAGAAATTCCCCGGTTTGAGGTAGAAACGGAAGACGGAACAACCTCCGTCATGGGGACAAGATTTACAGTTTCAACTTATGGGGCCGGAACGCAAGTAGTATTGGAGGAAGGCAAAGTTCGCGTAACTGCTTCTGACGTTGATGAAAATGATTCATTGGCTACAATTTTAGCTCCGGGAGAAATGGCAACCTGGAGCAAGCATCAAACGGGCATTGAAATGAGAGAAGTTAATCCCAGGGTGTATACCTCATGGATCTCTAACGAGCTTTTCTTTGATGATACGCCACTTTTAAATCTGGTTCATCGAATCGAAAGAACATATGGCGTAGATGTTGAGGTTGAGGATCCTGAACTGCTCGAAATTAAGCTGTCCGGGGCAGTCGACTTTTATAGCCTGGAAGCCCTTATAAATGCCGTTTCTGAGGTCCTGAATATCAGCATTACCCAAGTGAACGATACAGTAATTATCGAAAAAACAAGTTTTTAAAATATCTACCAAAACAATAACAATCACCAGCTACAATTAGAAAAACATGAAGAAATATGGCTACATAATCCTGTTTTTTGTTTTCCTGCTAACGCCTCCGAGAGAGTTGAAAGCAACTCAGGGAGTGAATCAGTTAGTTACTTACGATATCCCATATAAACAGTATAACGATACAATAGAGAAAGGTACCGACCTTAAACAGGCTTTAACTATTCTTGAAAAAAGGTTTAACGTGTTGTTTCTCTACAGAAGTCAGCTTCTAGATAAGAAGAAGGTTGCAGAGTTGGAGGTTCTTCACCCGAACAGGGAATTGAGCACCATTCTTAAAAATTTACTGAAGGATTCCGGACTTACTTATAAACAGATCGGTTACAGAACAATCGGTATAGCCCCTAAATGGAGCAATGAAAATACATTTGATGCCTATGAGCATACAGTTGCCGGTCGCGTGTTTGATGCGGAGACGGGGGAAGCGCTTCCCGGAGTAAACATTGTTTCGCAAGGATCTGAAGAAGCTACAGGATCCATCATAGGGACGACAACGGATATAGATGGAGAATATTCACTGTCTGTACCCGATGATCTGAATATTTTGGCGGTAAGTTATGTCGGTTATATCCGGCAGGAAGTAGAAATTAACGGCAGATCTCAAATAGATATTCATTTATCGCCCGATGTTACAACCCTTGATGATATTGTGGTTGTAGGATATGGTACAATGAGAAGAGAGGATATCACTTCGTCGGTAAGTTCTGTTCAGGACGATGATTTTAATAAAGGAGTGTCGATCAATCCTTTGGACATGATTCAGGGAAGGGTAGCGGGTCTTACCATTTCGAGATCCGGATTTGACCCCAATGCAGACGTTGGAATACAATTGCGGGGCGTTTCATCTATTGAAGCCGGAAGAGGACCGTTAATTGTTCTGGATGGAGTGCCTGGCGCGAGTTTAGAGAACATTTCCAATCACGAAATAGAATCCATAGAAGTTCTGAAAGACGGATCGGCTGCGGCTATATATGGTACCCGGGGCACAAATGGGGTAATTCATATTACTACAAAATCAGGAGTGAGCGGAGAAACCCAATTTGAATATCAGACAACCCTTCAAACAGAAATGATATCCAACGAAGTTGAGGTTTTAACTGCAAGCCAGTATCGGCAATTAATTGCGGAGGGAAGGTTAGCGGAAAATCAGGATTTTGGGTATGAAACCGATTGGTACGATGAAATACAACAAACACCATTCACACAAGAGCATAATTTTGCAATTACCGGCGGCGGAGCGAATACTCGATACAGAGGTAGCATAAACTATACAGATGCGAAGCCAATTATGATCGAAACCTCCCGGCGCTCTTATGGAGGTAGAATTAATATTGATCATACCGGATTCAATGATTTGTTGAATGTACAGCTCAATTTACAGAGTACTTTTATTGAGAATGAATATGGCACCAATGGGGTGTCTGAGCAGGCAGTGATTCGAAATCCAACGTCTCCGGTTTATGATCCGGAAAGCCCCGGGCAGTTTTATGATCCATTGGGAATGCACAATCAGTACAACCCTGTTGCCCGCCTGAAACAACATGAAGACGGAGCGGAGCGAAGATTGCTTTTGGGAAGTGTTCGAGCCTCTTTATCTGTTACACAATGGCTGGAAGCATCTGTTTTATATGCCTATGAAAATAATATGATTAAAGATTTCAGGTATATTTCCCGTGAAGCATTTCAGTCCAAAAATAATGACTACGATGGCCTCGCCTATAGACAGGATAGATTCTGGGAGAATAACACTCTTGATTTTACACTGGACTCTGAGTTCGATTTTGACCGCAACAGATTCAATGTTTTAGCCGGTTATAGTTATCAGGATTTTAATTATGATCAGTTTTCTGCCGAAAATTTCGATTTCATAACAGATGCCACAAGCTGGTACGATATCGGAGCGGGCCAGTTTTTAACTGATGGCCGCGCCAACATGGATACCTATAAAGATCAGAGCAAATTAATCGGCTTTTTTGGGCGGATTAACTATTCCTTCGATAACAAATATTTACTGACTGCCAGTGTAAGGCATGAGGGATCTTCCAAGTTTGGAAATCAAAATAAATGGGGAACATTTCCTGCCCTGTCTGTTGGATGGCGATTAACAAATGAGCCATTTATGAACAACATTGATGTCCTGGACCACCTGATGATACGCTTTGGCTACGGAGAAACTGGCAACCAGGATTTCGACCCGTATCAATCGTTGGTAACTCTGGGTACTTTTGGAAACTATTACGATTATCAGACAGATAGCTGGTATGCAGGATGGGGACCGGCTCAGAATCCAAATCCAAATCTGCGATGGGAGACGAAAAAAGAGTTTAACCTTGGAATCGATTACTCTTTCCTCGAAGGAAAGATAAGTGGTAATATCGATTTGTATAATCGAACTACCGAGGATCTTCTTTTTAATTATGATGCTCCCCAACCCCCAAGTGTTCACTCTGATATATTCACAAATGTAGGTTCCATAAATAATAAAGGGATTGAAGTCTTGGTGGAATACAGGGTAATGAATAACGAAGATTTCCAATGGATTTCAACGGTTAATTGGTCCTATCTGCACAACGAAGTTTCAAGCCTGTCGAATGAATTCTATCAGCGAGGCTATATTGAACTGGCTGATTTACCGGCTCCGGGATCTCTTGGTCCTGCCATGCGACTCGAAGAGGGCAAGCGTATCGGTAGTTTCTATGGATATAAGCACGCCGGGTTTACGGAGGATGGGAACTGGCTCTTTTACAAAGAAGATGGTTCAACCGCTACCCCCGATCAAATGTCATTAGATGACAGACGCTATATCGGTAATGGCTTGCCAAAAATGAATGGAGGCTGGAGTAATAGATTTGCTTATAAAAATTGGGATTTAAATATCTTTTTCAGAGGAGAGTTTTTATACGATGTGCTGAATTTAACCCCGATGTATTATGCAAACCCGGCTACCCTTGCAAGTTATAATCAACTTCAGGATGTGCTTGACAAATACTCTCATATAAATGCACCTACACAATACTCGGACTACTATCTTGAACGCGGAGATTATATAAAACTTGATAATCTTACTCTTGGATATAGCTTCGATTTAAGAGAGTACAATATCCGCCATATGCGGGTTTACGCCACCGCAAGAAATCTTCTCACATTTACAAAATACTCTGGCTTGGATCCCGAAGTTGGTTCTACGGGTTTGGAACCAGGTATTGATGGCAGAAGTTTTTATCCGCGTACAACAACCTTCTCCCTTGGCATAAATATTGGATTCTAAAATTTTATAAAATGAAGAAATTAATTTCCATACTAGCACTATTCGTATTAATACTCATCAGTTCCTGCACGGATCTTGATGAAACTCTGTACAGCGGAATAGATCGTAATAACTTTTACAACAACCGTACAGAGGTCACCGCAGCCATTCTCAGGGTTTATGAGCATGGGGCTTGGTTCTACAGAGAAATGCATTTGATGACTCTTGAAGAATTGACTGCAGATCAGATTGTCATCAGTCAAAAAGGAGGGCACTGGTTTGATCAAGGTAAATTCATTCGCTTTCATCGTCACCAGTGGACTTCAGAAGAACCTGAAATATATGAGACTTGGCGGGGAGCCTGGATAGGTATTTCCTTAACCAATACACTACTCGATGAGTTGAGCCAACTGGATTATGAATCGATCCCCGGAGGTTTAACGGTGGAAGACCAACAGGCCCATTTGGCAGAGATGCGGGTGTTGCGTGCAACGTATTACTATCACCTGTTGAGTCTGTGGGGAACGGTTCCGATATCGGAATCGGCTTTTGGCACCCCTCCGGATCCTTCCCCGAGAGAGGAAGTATTTGAATGGGTGGTACAAGATCTGGAAGATGCCGCAAATTATTTGCCATCCGGATCTTATCAAGATACAAGAGGACGACTGAACCGTGCCGCTGCAAAACATTTGCTGGCACGATATTATCTCAATTCAGAAGTGTGGACCGGAGAGTCCAGATATGCCGAGGTTGAGCGGTTAACCCGTGAAATTATTGAGGGACAGCACGGAAACTTCGAACTGGATGACACCTTTTATGGCCCATTTGTCCATGATAATGCAGAGAATTCAAGAGAAATTATTTTTGGATTCCCCCGGGAGCGAACATATACGGGAGGCGGCTTCTTGCAAGAACGCTGGTATCACTATCAGGCGCCAAGAATCTTTGGTTCTGCAGGGGGAGGAAATAATGGTATGCACCTTCAGCCTTCTCACAAACCTCCAGTTCCGGGACAAGATTATGCACCCAATGAATCTCAACCGGTGTTCATTCCCCATGAGGATTATAATCCGCAGCTTTTGGAGAAATATGATTGGGAAATCGGGATTGGTAATCCGTACGAACAATATCATGATGAGGATTTACGCAAACAAGCATTTAATTTTTCTGGACCTGCCGGCCTTGAAAACAAGAATTACGACGAGGTTCAGGGAATGTTTCTTCATGGATTGCAGGATTCCCCCATTACCGGTGAAACCGCAATGGGAGCTGAAGAATATCGAAATTACCCGTTGGTTCATGTAGATTTTGTAGCCCGTGCTTCCGAAGGTGAAACGGAGTCCACAACTGCTAACGGAGAAGAGAATTCTGGTGTACGGTTAGTAAAATATGCTGTATATCCTGAAAATTTTGAAGGCGTAATGAATGCAGATTATGTGGAGTATAGATTGGCTGAAACCTATTACATGCTTGCAGAAAGTTTGATACGCCAAAATAAACCGGGAGCAGCAGAATATGTGAATACCGTAAAACAGCGGAATTTTGAAAATTATAGTTCATATTCTTACACGGATTCCGACTTGACCCTGGATGAAATGCTTGCCGAATGGGGAAGAGAATTTATTGGGGAAAAAAGAAGGAGAACAGACTTAATTCGGTTCGGAAAATTTACCGAGGCAGAATGGTGGGATAAAAGCCCTTCAGAAGGATACCGGGAACTTTTTCCTTATCCCTCTCGAGTGTTAAGCACAAATCCTAACCTGGACCAAAATCCGGGATATTAAAATAGTCATTCAAAGTTTTCAGACTCATTTTAAAAAAGTCCGATTGATGGTTTGTCATTCGGACTTTTTTATTTCAAGCTTCACGTAGTATGATAGAGCTTCAATGAAAGCACAATTGTTCTGATACGAAGTGTCTTATTAGGGTAAAAACCGCTTTCATGATATGGATTTTTCAATTATTGTTAGAGCAACAATCTGCAATTTTACTCAACCATTCAAACCGAATAAACCTTTAAAACCATGACCAAATTTACAAGACGTCAGTTTATACGAACCTCCGGCAGTGTGATTGCGGGTGCCACCGTTGCTCCCCTGGCAGGACTAAAAAATTTGACCGTTGCTCCATCCGACACCGTAAACGTTGCGCTGATCGGTTGCCGATCGATGGGATTTGGAGATCTTGAAAATGCACTGAGGATAGATGGCGTGCATTGTATCGGGCTTTGTGATGTGGATCGGAATGTACTTGAAGACAGGGCTGCTGATATTGAAGAGATGACAGGCGAGCGACCTCAGCTGTATGGAGATTATCGGGAATTACTCGAAAACAGTGATTTGGATGCAGTTATTGTCGGAACTCCTGACCACTGGCACTGCCTGATAACAGTACATGCATTGCAAGCCGGCAAACATGTTTACGTCGAGAAACCGCTTGCCAATTCCATCGCTGAAGTTGATATCATGAAAAAAGCTGCGAACCACTATGGAAAAGTAGTGCAGGTTGGCCAGCAACAACGAAGCGGAGAGCATTGGCAAAAAGTGGTTGAGGTCGTTCAATCGGGGCGTCTTGGAAAGATTCGTGATGTAAATCTTTGGGGCAATTTTGGATATGGAGCCGGCGCACAACCTGTTGACAACAGCTCCGTTCCACAGGGTGTAGATTACGATATGTGGTTAGGACCGGCTCCTGATCGTGCCTTCAATCAAAATCGATTCCACGGGTCGTGGCGGTACTATTGGGCATACGGCGGTGGCGTTCAAACCGATTGGGGTGTTCACCTTCTGGATATCGCTCTTTGGGCAATGAATGTTGATGGCGCTCCCAACTCCGTTCACTCTATTGGGGGTATCTTTTCCGGTTTAAACCGATCCATGGAAGTGGCTGATACGCAAACTACCACCTATGCTTTCAACGATTATAATATGACCTGGAAACATACCGGTGGTTTGGAAATGGGCCCTTATAACCGCCACTATGGAATCGCATTTGTTGGAAACGACGGAACTTTAGTTGTGAATCGGGAAGGATGGGAAATTATTCCCGTGATGGATCAGGATGATCATCCAAGAATTGAACCCGTTCCGTTCCAGGAAGGGGATTCGTCTTATCATGATGTGCATGCCCATAACTGGATCGAAAGCATTCGCGGAAATGAGACTCCAAATACACCGATTGAGGCGGGGCATCTGGCTGCTTCCTATGCGCATTGGGGAAATCTTTCCTATCTCACCGGCGATACCCTGAAATGGGGGCGTGATGGAAAATTGGTTGATGAACACGAATATGCAGATATCATCAAACCGGATTATAGAAGTCCCTGGACATTTCCGAGCGTGTAAGGAATTTTTTGAAGGTCATTGAGGAGGAATCCCGACGTTTCGGGATGGCGACGCGGCAATCTCCAAAACACTTTTTGGAGTTAACATGTGGAGATTGCTTCACTCCGTTCGCAATGACTTATTCTTTCCATTCACCGAACTAAAAACTTTTAAACTTGAATCATTGTTTATGAAAACAGCAATAACATCAACAACTATATTTCTAAGTATACTTTTTTTGATGCTGGGGATGGTGTCCATATCATGTGCACAGGATCAGGAAATGGAACCAGCTGACACCGAATTTTACGAGCCCGAACCACCTGTTATTAGCGCAGGTGAGAATACCTCAATCGATGCCCCGTCTGATGCGATTATTCTTTTCGATGGAACCGATTTGAGTAACTGGGAATCGGTAAATGGTGGAGAAGCAGAATGGGACATCGAAGAAGACGGAGCGATGACTGTTGTTCCGGGAACGGGCAATATTCAAACCAAAGAATCCTTCGGGGATGTTCAACTCTATATTGAATGGAGATCTCCGATGAATATGGAACACAAGGGACAGAATCGGGGAAACAGCGGCGTTTTTCTTCAGAAGATCTATGAATTGCAGGTTTTGGATGCTCATGAAAATCCTACCTATATCAATGGAATGGCCGGAAGTATTTACAAGCAGACCTCTCCGTTGGCAAACCCGACCAGGAAGCCGGGTGAGTGGGAAACTTATAATATTTCCTACAAAGCACCACGGTTTAATGAAGATGGATCCATGAAAGAACCGGCGCGAATTACGGTTATTTGGAACGGCGTGGTGGTTCAGAATAATACCGAGATTTATGGTCATACTCCCTACATTGGCTATCCCGAATATAATAAGCATGGCAAAGCACCTATAATGCTGCAAGATCATAATTCAAAAGTGAGCTATCGAAATATCTGGATTCGTCCGCTGGACAACGATCAATTCAGTATTAAAGATCATCTTGAATAAGATGGGAAACCAGAGTTGAATTCAGTCTGAATCCGCGATTTTTTGTTTTTACAAATTAAATCAGATTTATAGATTTCGGTTCATTATACTTACTATTTATTGTGTCCTAATTACAGTATTAAATCACCAGACATGAAACGGTTCAGCACTCTCTTATTGCTCGCGTCTCTTTCTTTGATTTTTAATTCATTTGCATCCGCACAACAAACCCCAAAGAATGTCATTTTTATACTGAGTGACGATCACCGGTATGATTACATGGGCTTTCATCCCAATAGCCCGGACTTTCTGGAAACTCCTGCTATGGACAGGATGGCTGAAGAGGGAGCACATCTTGCCAACGCATTTGTCAGTACTTCGCTTTGTTCACCAAGCCGGGCGTCTATTCTTACGGGGCAGTATACATTTCGTCATCGCGTTGTGGATAATACCAACACGCTTCCGGAAGGTACGTCATTGGTTTCAACAGCGATGAAAGATGCAGGATATCAAACCGCATTTTTTGGAAAGTGGCATATCGGCGGTGAAAGTGATGATCCCAAACCCGGATTTGACCGATGGGTGAGTTTTCGCGGACAGGGAGTTTACTACAACCCCACATTGAACGTGGATGGTGAGAGGGATCAATACGAAGGATATGTAACGGATATTCTCACCGATCTTACTCTTGACTGGTTGGACGAAATTGATCGTGATCAACCGTTTTTTGCTTATCTGTCGCATAAAGCAGTCCATGCAGAATTCGAACCGGCCGAACGTCATGAGGGTATGTACGCAGATTCTTATATCCCCATGCCGCAGTCTATGAAGAATATTGAGCGGAATTATGAAGGAAAACCGGATTGGGTTCGGGAACAGCGCTACAGTTGGCACGGTGTGGATTATATGTATCATAATCGGGATGATCACCCGCAGAGCCTGGAAGATTTGATCGTTCGATACAGCGAATCGCTAATGGGTGTGGACGAAAGCATTGCAAGAGTTCTTGATTACTTGGAAGAAAATGGCCTGGCAGAAGAAACCCTGGTTCTTTACATGGGAGATAATGGTTTTATGCTTGGAGAACACGGTTTGATTGACAAGCGCCAGGCGTATGAAGAGTCCATGCGCGTACCCTTGTTGGCATGGGCCCCGGGTTTTATTGAACCGGGAACCGTTATTGAGGAGAATATTATGAATATCGACATGACTCCCACCTTTTTGGATATTGCCGACGGCTCCATGCCTGAAGATCATGTGGTTGATGGCCAGTCGTTTCTGCCAATTTTAGCCGGAAATACTCCGGATGACTGGCGATCAACATTTGTATATCAATACTTTTGGGAGGATGCTTTTCCACAAACACCCACGGTTTATGCCATCCGTGGAGATCGGTACAAGTATATTTACTATCACGGATTGTGGGATAAAAATGAGTTCTACGATCTGGAAACGGATCCTCAGGAAATGTACAATTTGATTGATGCTCCTGAGCACCAGGAACGGATTCAGGAAATGAAATCTGAAATGTTCAGGACTTTCTCCGAAAACGATGCATCAGATGTTCGGTTCCGCCCACCCGGCCTTTTTAGAGCCAATGAAAAGAAAATTCACGTCAAACAATGATGCTATTTCATCAAGTTTGAAAAACCATTCACTAAAATGTAAAAGATAAGCTTGTAAATTACTGATGTTTAAAATGCTGAATTCCCCTCGACTGAATGAAATTGTGAGCCCCGACGTAGCTGTTCTGTTGCTCAGAATTGGAGCGGCCTGTCTTATCATGACTCACGGAATCCCTAAACTTATGAGAATACTGGAAGGAAACTTCGGTTTTGGTGATCCCTTAGGCATTGGCCCAACCACCTCTCTCTTCCTTGTTACCTTTGCCGAAGCTATCTGTGCTTTTTTTGTTTTGATAGGATTGTGGACACGCCTGGCTTTAATTCCACTCATCATAAATATGATCGTAGTGGTATTTGTTGCCCACGGTAGCGACCCTTTCAGCCAAAAAGAGAAAGGTGTTCTTTTTCTGGTAATGTTTATCGTTCTGTTTTTGACAGGTGCGGGTAAATATTCTGTCGACAAAACGTTCAATAAGAGATCGAGAGGGTATAGATAAAGAGCGTTTTGAAAAGATAATCAGTCTGGCAAAACCTGATCAAATTTAATGCAGGGCCGCTTGATGAACGCAATCGGCAATCAAGAGAAAAAACTGGTTGGGAAACAGCGCATATCATCATATTTTTACTAATCTGAATAATAGTCAAATAATTGGATCATAAATAGCAGTGATTGTACTGCTATTTCTATTTTAAAGCCGAACTAGATCAACGCTATGAGAAAAAACTATCTATCTAAAGAAGGATACGAAAAGTTAGATGAGGAGTTAAGAGACCTGAAAACAAGGGGCAGAAAAGAAATTGCACAGGAAATTGCCGAAGCAAGGGCAAAGGGTGACCTGAGTGAAAATGCTGAATATGATGCAGCAAAGGAAGCCCAGGGACATCTTGAAAAGAAAATTGCCGAACTTGAGAATACACTTGCCACCGCGCAAATTATTAATAAAGATGATATTAATACATCAAAGGCATATCTCTTGTCTACAGTTACAATCTTAAATAAGAAAACCGACAAGAAGATGAAATATACCCTGGTTTCAAAAGACGAAGCCAACTTTAAAGAGGGTAAAATTTCTGTGGATTCGCCAATCGGAAAAGCTATTCTCGGAACTGAAGTAGGAGAAAAGGTTTCCGTAGATGTACCCGCAGGAACTCTTGAACTTGAAATATTAAATATTGAGCGTTAAGAAATGAAGATTGGAGTAATTGGTACCGGCTATGTTGGTCTTGTAACGGGCACATGTTTTGCAGATAGTGGCAATGACGTAATGTGCGTGGATATCGATGAAAGAAAAGTTCAACGAATGCAAAAAGGAGAAGTGCCGATTTACGAACCCGGCCTGAATCGTGTTTTCGATCGTGCCATTCGTGAAAAGAGGCTCACCTTTACAACTCAACTTGAAGATGCATTTAAAGAATCAGAAATCATTTTTCTCTGCCTTCCCACGCCTCCCGGGGCAAATGGCCAGGCAGATCTGAGCTTTGTTTTAAAAGTAGCTGACGATCTGGGTGATCTTTTTAATAAATACCCCGACTACAAAGTAATTGTGAATAAAAGTACGGTTCCTGTAGGAACGGCTGACAAAGTTCACGAAAAAATTGCATCCAAAACGGATGCCGACTTTGACGTGGTTTCCAATCCGGAATTTCTCAGAGAAGGCGCTGCTGTAGAAGATTTTATGAAGCCGGAAAGGGTTGTAGTAGGAACCCGAAGCCAAAAAGCGGCAGATCTTATGACGGCACTTTACGAGCCGTTTGTGCGAAGTGGCAATCCTATCATCATTATGGATGAACGAAGCTCCGAGCTGACCAAATACGCAGCCAATGCCATGCTTGCCACAAAAATTACATTTATGAATGAAATCGCAAATGTATGCGAGAAAGTTGGTGCGGATGTGGATAATGTCCGGCGTGGAATTGGTACAGATACCAGGATCGGTAAGCGTTTTCTCTTTGCTGGCATTGGTTACGGCGGAAGCTGTTTCCCGAAAGATGTTCAGGCAATTCATCACACAGCGGGTGAATTTGGTTACGATTTTAAGATTCTTGATTCAGTGATGAAAGTGAATGAATCTCAAAAAACGTCCATTGTCGAGAAAATGAAACTCTTCTATAATGGAAATTTAGAAGGAAAAACCGTAGGAATTTGGGGACTGTCATTCAAACCCGAAACGGATGATATTCGCGAAGCTCCCTCTCTGTATATTACGGATCAGCTCGCCAAAATGGGTGTAAAAATGAAAGCTTATGATCCGGAAGCCATCGAAACTTTCCGAGTGGCATCGTCTGAGGAAACGTTGGCGAATATGGAATTCATGAATGATCGCGACACGGTGATCGAAGATGTTGACGCGCTGATTATCTGTACTGAATGGAATGAATTCAGGCGTCCCGACCTGTCACGGTTTGCAGAAGTAATGAAAGAGCCGGTCATTTTTGACGGACGTAATCTTTACGATCTGAAAAGGGCTGAGGAAGCCGGCTTGACGTATATTAGTGTAGGCCGCCCAAGTGTCAATATAAAGCAAACGATTCCTTCATAAGGATTTGTTGAACAATTTAACCCGGTAACTATTGAATAAACGAGTTCTAATTACAGGCGGCGCAGGGTTTCTTGGTTCGCATTTATGTGACAGATATCATAATGACGGCTGGGATGTAATTTGCATGGATAATCTTATTACCGGTGCGGAGAGCAACATCGCTCACCTTTTTGGAAGCGACCGGTTTAAGTTTATCAAGCACGATGTCACCAATTACCTGTACGTAGACGGGCCTATCGATTTAATTCTGCACTTTGCATCTCCGGCATCACCCATTGATTACCTTGAAATGCCCATTCAAACCCTCAAAGTGGGCTCGCTTGGAACGCATAAAGCATTAGGGCTTGCGAGGGCTAAAAAGTCCAAATTTCTGCTTGCATCAACAAGTGAAGTGTATGGAGATCCGCTCGAACATCCCCAAAAAGAGACTTATTGGGGGCATGTCAATCCAACCGGTCTGCGCGGCGTATACGATGAAGCCAAACGTTTTGCCGAGGCTATGACCATGGCCTATCATCGTTATCACAAAATAGAAACCCGAATTGTGAGGATTTTTAACACTTACGGTTCCCGGATGAGACTCAAAGACGGCCGTGCTTTACCTACATTTTTTCGTCAGGCGCTCAGAAATAAGCCGCTCACTGTTTTTGGAGATGGAAGCCAAACGCGGTCTTTTACTTATGTAGATGATTTGATTGAAGGCATTTATCGCCTCGCCGAAAGTGACGAAGTAGAACCGGTAAACATTGGCAATCCGGAAGAAGTAACGATTCTCGATTTTGCCAAAGAGATTATAAAAATTACCGGGAGCAAAAGTGAGATTGAATTCAGAGAGCTTCCCGAAGATGACCCACAGGTAAGGCAGCCGGATATCTCCAAAGCAAAAAGAGTTTTGGATTGGGGGCCATTAACCAGCAGGAGTGAAGGACTGAGAAAAACAATGGACTATTTTAAGGAACAGGTCTTAAAAAATGGTTAAAAAAAAACTCATTGACCTCTATCCCTACAGGGTAAAAGAGGACAATGCCGAATATTTGCTGTTAAAACGTGCAAAAGGTCAGCTGTACGATGGCCAGTGGCGAATGATCGGTGGTAAAGTGGAGGAGGGCGAAACATATTGGGAAGCAGCTCTTCGGGAACTTTATGAAGAGACTCGCTTAAAACCTGTTACGTTCTGGACGATTCCCAGTCTCAACAAATTTTACGAACATCATACAGACGAAATTTTAACCATCCCGGCATTTGCTGCCCAAATTGAGGATTCAGCTTCGCCGGTTTTGGATAAAGAACACAGCGTTGCACAATGGTTTAATATTGAAAAAGCCATTGAAGTCATACCATGGCCGGAACAACGCCGTTTGTTAAAACTCGTGCACGACATTATAACTTCCAATCAAATTTTAGACGATTGGCTCGTATCACTAAACTGATTTTAGCGCTTTTTTTATTTGCACCGCTCATTACTTTCCAAAATGTTCATGCCCAAAGTTCGGGTTATGAATTCCTTCCTGCACCCGATGCCTGGTATAACGACGTTGACGGTATAAGACTCGGCCTTCGTGTAAGAGGACAAGTACCGGGAACATTCAATGACGGTCCTCATCGGCTTGATGCCGGGATTTGGCTGGGCACGTGGTTTCCTGATAATCCTGTTTCTTACTATGTATCGTTCACCGAACCGATCCTGGCTTGGTCTGATTTTGGCAGTGAAGCCAGTGTGCAATTTCTAAGCTCAATTCGTACGGGCTATCACAATCATGGAATAGCGTTCAACAAACGCTGGCAGCAAGGATTTGATGAAAGGAAGTATCGGGAGCTTCGGTTTTATCAATCCTATCAAAAAAGATTTGATGACGAATATACTCCATTTCCGGTTCTTTGGAGCGATGATGATAAATTTTTATCAACCCTTACATTCAGACTTCAGGATGACAATCCTCTCGGTTGGTTTCAGCTAGAGACAACAGGTAGTTTCCAATATTTGGATGATACGTACTCCGTTTTTACCCTTACAGCCCTTCAGGATATCCCTTTTAATGATAACTGGGGATTTCGGCTCCGGTCATTTACAGGCCTTGCTTCTGATGCCGCCGATCCGGAGTATCTCTTTCCGGTCAGCAGTAAACCGGCCGTTCATTGGATGGAAAACGGAATTACACGCGCAAAAGGAACTATTCCTCAACCCTGGATGAACAGCGGACATTTGCAGGTAGCCGGTGGAGCAAACCTGAGAGGGTATACAGAGCAGGAGATCAGTAATTTCGCCGCAATTGGGGATTCGGATATTACTCCACCTCTTTCCAAATCCATCACGGCTTTAAATATCGAGTTTGATTATTGGAATCCGGTGGACGTCTTATTCCAAAGAATTCCTTACCTCTCCGATTTTTTACATTTTAATTCATACCTGTTTTACGACGCCGGTACCGAACTGGACAGTGAAAATAATATGCCTGATGACTGGGTATCTGATGCTGGAGCTGGATTCTCACTGGCATTCAATATTCCTGATAATCTCGGCAAGCCACGCGGTTTTGTTGTTCGGTTTGATATGCCTTTCTGGCTTTCAGAGCCCGGAATGGAAGACGCATTTAAGTTCAGGTATTTGTTTGGTATCGGCGGAGTCATCTCACTGTAAACTACCATCATGAAACGGATTCTTATCCTCATAGCATGCTTGTTGATTACAAGCTCCTGCTCCTCAAGCAGATGGGTTGTGACGGATCAAAACTCTGTGAACCTGGATAAAGAACCCGTCATTTTAAGTGAAGAACATATTTTGCTGCTGCAAGACGAACCTTCTGTAGAGAATCCGGTGATGAGTTTTGCGACTTACAAAGTGGTTGAAAAGGAGTACGAAAGAAGAGTGAGGGTGGAGCGGAGTGTCCAAAATTATAAACCTCAATGGAAATTTTTAATTCTTGGGTTGACCGGAGCCACCTTTGCGGCTGTTGCGGGAAATACAGACCTGATTCTCCCTTCCTTGTCCGTTGGTCAGCAGATTGCATTTAATGTTACTGCAGCTATTCTTGCTGGCCTGTCATTTACAAATATGGAGCCGGTCGGCGAGCCGATTCATACAGGTGAATCCCGTCTGCAGCGGAGAAGCGGTACAGAAATTATAACGGATACGCTGAGAACAGATTCGGTTAATGAAGATTTAAACATCAACCTGGAGATTAATTATGAAGGCCAAAATGTGTTTTCTGAATCAGATATCGTGATTTCTGATGGAACCTTTGATATCAACCTGGTGTCGTTTCTCGATTATATTGATGACGATATCGATTCCAATTCATCCATTGAAGTAAAACTCGCTTACAATGGATTTCAAACGTCTCAAACCGTTCCGGTTACAGATTTTCTTGCGCCATTTGTAACCATCACCAGGCCCGTTGCCATTATTCGAAATGCTCCCACAGTGAGCGAATTAAATGTGGTTACAGAAGTGGGAAATGGAAGTTCATTAGAATTAATTGAGGTTTATTCTGAAGATTGGTACCGCGTTCGGTTTGGAGGTTCAGAGGTATTTGTTTCGCAAAGTGCCGGTGAAATAGAATGGATGTCGGAAACAGAATCAGGCTCACCGGATATCTTCGAGTTTGCCGAAATACCTTTTGGTGAGATTGATGTCGAAAATTCCGTACCCGTTCTTCGCCAAAATAATCCGAATGACAGAGCTGTAATTCTCACAAATGGTTTTACAAGTTCTTCGGAGCCGCGCCAATACCTGGCACGTGATCATGATCTGTTTCGGTTTTATATGAGATATGCTCTGCAAATGAATCCAGATCAAATTCATGAAATTCAGATCGATTCAACCGGAAACTGGCAAGACAGTTTGTCCACAGTTTCCCCAATGGATTCTACCGGAACGCTGATCGTTTATCTTTCCGGTTCCGCTTTTATTGATGATTCCAGCAACATTTACCTGGATCAAAACAATGCCCTCAATCATGATTCACAACTCGAAACGACAGTACGGGAATTATTCGAACGAATCAATCCATCTTCAGCCGTTCTGTTCGCTGATCTGGAATTTGGTACTGTCAATGGTGCAAACAATCAGAATAATAGCCGCAATGCACAAACTGCATTGCAAAAATTCTCAAACAGCCTGTTGAGAAGAATTCCGAATTCAGCCATTATTTTCAGTAATCGTCCGGGACAGCATTCATCGCTTTTTATTAGCAGCGGAACGGAAAATAAACGCCACCACATTTTCAATTACTATTTGGCAGATGCTTTAAAAAGAAGAAATACAGAGATTTCACAAATTGTCCGGCATCTCGAAAATAATGTAGACTACACAGCCCGGCGATTGCATGATCGTCCGCAGGAAATACAAGCTTTTGGTAATTTTACGATCGACCTTTCAGAATAATGGTCGGGTGGATTTACATTATTCTATGCGTCCTGTCGTCTATCCTGATTGCTCATTTTTTTAAAGTAACAGAGCAACAAAAATTAAGCACGCTTAGGGTCATTACAGTTAATTATCTGATTGCGTTTCCAACAGCATTTCTGATTTATGAGCGCCAGGAGAGAACTCATACATTTTCGTCAGATTTAATTTTCCCGATGTTTTTGGCAGTATTTGTTGGGATTATCTTCATCTACAATTTTTTTGTTTACAGTAAATCGGTGGATCAGAATGGGTTGGGAATCAGTGTTGCGGCAATGAGAGTTTCACTGATCATCCCGGTATTGCTTTCCACGTTGTGGTATCTCGAACTGTTAACATGGGTTCAATGGATTGGGTTGATACTCGTGTTCGTTGTTCTCTACCTGCTTTTGCCGAACAAGGAATCCCTGTTTGATAGGAATACAAGTTCCGGCTGGATGCTCCCGGTATTATTCATCATGACCGGAATTGGGGATGCTTCCCTGAAAGTTTATGAACGCGAGTTTTCGGAACTTCTCTCAAAAGGGGAGTTCATGGGCATTGTCTTTTTTACTGCTTTTCTGATTGGAATTTCCACGGTGATTATCAAACGAGAATGGAATTTCACAAAGAAAGAATTTCTGATTGGCGCATGTGTCGGAATCCCGAATTTACTGGCAGCCACTTTTTTGATTGAAGCCCTGGAGAGAATGAACGGGGCGATCGTTTTTAGTGCTGTAAATGTGTTAACGGTTCTTGGCGGAACTCTGGTTGGTGTGGTGTTCTGGAAGGATCGATTCACAAAATTACAGTGGACCGGAATTCTTCTGACCATTATTTCCATTTTGTTACTCTTTTGAACTACATGTCATCTTAATATTTAAGCGGTACCATAACAGCAAAAAATGAGTATTATTTCAACAATTCGGTCGAAAGCGAGAGAACTTGGCAAGCGGGTTATTTTACCTGAAGCCGAACGCGATATCCGTGTGATTCGGGCAGCAAATATTTTGGAAGAGAACGGCATTGCCACTCCCATTCTGATTGGTGATAAGCAAAATATCCATGAACTTGCCAAAGAGCATAATGTGGTAATTCCTGATGAAATCACAATTTTGCCGGTTAACGTTCCTGAATTCAAACAAGAGAAATACAGTTTTTTTGAAGCGCAGCTCGCTCACAAAAATCCGACGGCCGACCAAATTAATTCGTTATGTAACGATCCATTGTACACAGCCGGGTGGCTGTTGGAAAAGGGAAAAGCTGATGCCGTTGTGGCCGGTTCCGTGGCTTCTACAGCCGATGTTATTCGGGGAGCTCTCAGAACGGTTGGAGTGGCGAAAGATTCATCCATCGTTTCAAGTACTTTTTTGATGGAAATGCCCGACGGACGAGTTTTTACTTACGCGGATTGTGGCGTCGTTCCATATCCCACGCCTGTTCAGTTGGCTTCCATCGCGCTGGACTCTGGAAAAACTCATCAGCTGCTGACCGGAGACGAACCGAGTATTGCATTCCTGTCATTTTCAACCAAAGGCAGTGCCAGCCATGAACGGGTTGATATTGTGAAAGAAGCTTATAAAACTGCCCGCAAGCAGAACAGTAGCTGGAAAATGGACGGGGAACTCCAGTTCGATGCTGCATTTGTACCCAAAGTGGCCAACCGGAAAGCTCCTGATTCTCCATTGGAAGGAAATGCAAACGTTTTTATTTTTCCTAATCTTGATGCGGGAAATATTGCCTACAAAATCACCGAACGTTTAGCCGGGGCTGTAGCAACGGGGCCCATTCTTCAGGGACTCGAAAAGCCATACCTTGATCTCTCAAGAGGTTGTTCGGTTGAGGATATCATCAATGCTGCTTCCGTTGGAGTGGTGTTAAGCACAACTTAAATTGGCGATCTCAAATCAGAGAAAAAACTCCTCTTATCATAGGAACTCTATCATGTCTATAACGTCTTTCAATTGGCATTTAAGGCAGGGTACTCTTTAAATTAAGATTGATCGATAAAGCTTTATTGCAGAAACGATTTTGCTTATATTGACTGATTCCAGATAAGTATAACAAGGCGTTTTTAGCAAACCTGTGAACTGCAATCGGTTTTCAGGTGTTCTACCTTAGAATGAGAAGTTTAAAATTTGAGATATAAGATTTTATGAGTGAGACAAAAGCTCTCGAATCCATGATTGGCGAAGAGTACAAATATGGATTCACCACAGAAGTTGAATATGAAGATTTCCCCACTGGCCTGAATGAAGATATTATTCGTTTAATTTCTGAAAAGAAAAATGAGCCTGAGTGGATGACCGAATTTCGGTTGAAGGCGTATCGTGGCTGGAAAGAAATGGAAGAACCGGACTGGTTCAACGCCACCTATGAGAAACCCAAATTCGACAAGCTTCAATACTATTCTGCTCCCAAAAAGAAACCGAAACTCAACAGCCTTGATGAAGTAGATCCGAATATCCGGGAAACATACGAGAAGCTCGGAATTCCGCTCGAAGAACAAAAAATGCTTTCGGGTGTGGCTGTGGATGCGGTTTTTGATAGTGTCTCAATCTTTACATCCTTTAAAGAAAAGCTGGCTGAAGCAGGAGTGATTTTCTGCTCCATTTCTGAAGCAATCCAGGAATATCCTGAACTGGTGAAAAAATATATGGGTTCTGTGGTACCTGCCCGCGATAATTTTTATGCGGCGTTGAACTCAGCGGTATTTTCAGATGGATCATTCTGTTTTGTGCCGAAGGATACGATCTGCCCGATGGAATTGTCCACTTATTTCCGGATCAACAATATGAATTCGGGTCAGTTTGAACGCACGCTCATCATCGCCGAAGAGAACAGCCATGTAAGCTATTTGGAAGGCTGTACGGCCCCGATGTATGATGAACATCAGCTTCACGCAGCCGTTGTTGAACTGGTTGCTTTGGACAACGCTGAAATCAAATACTCAACCATTCAGAACTGGTATTCCGGTGATGAAGAAGGAAGAGGAGGTATCTACAATTTTGTTACCAAGCGAGGTGCATGCCGGGGAGACAATTCAAAAATTTCCTGGACTCAGCTCGAAACCGGTTCGGCCGTAACTCTTAAATACCCGAGCGTCATCTTACAGGGTGATAATTCAGTCGGAGAATTTTTCTCCGTTGCTGTAACCAGTAAAAAACAGCAGGCTGATACCGGAACCAAGATGATTCACATTGGCAAAAACACGAAGAGTACCATTATTTCGAAAGGTATTTCTGCCGGACGGTCCAATAATAGTTACCGTGGCGAGGTGAAGATCAGTAAAAAAGCACAGAATGCACGGAATTATTCTCAGTGTGATTCTATGCTGATTGGACAAACGTGTGGCGCTCACACATTCCCGTACATTGAATCTTCAAACCCGACGGCAAAAGTTGAGCACGAAGCTACAACTTCACGGGTGGGTGAAGATCAGATTTTTTACCTGCAACAACGTGGAATCAGCGAGGATGATGCCATCTCTCTGATCGTAAACGGATTCTGTAAAGAGGTACTGAAAGAATTGCCGATGGAATTTGCCGTTGAAGCCAATAAGCTGCTTGGCATCAAACTTGAAGGAAGTGTTGGATAAACTTTTACTCTCAGAAAAATTGAGAGTTAAACGATATAAAATAAAAATAAAACCAGATAATTAATTTAACGTGTTAGAACTAAAGAATCTTCATGCAGAAGTTGAGGAAGACGGAACTGAAATCCTCAAAGGAGTTAACCTCAATATTGGAAAAGGAGAAATCCATGCCATAATGGGCCCGAATGGAAGCGGGAAAAGTACCCTTGCCAAAGTAATTGCGGGTCACCCCGAGTACGAAGTTACGGAAGGCGATATTCTGTTTAACGGCGAAAGCATTCTCGAACTCGACCCAGATGAACGAGCTCATGCAGGAGTATTTCTTGCGTTCCAATATCCAGTGGAAGTACCGGGTGTAACCAATACAACTCTCTTGCGGGAGTCTTACAATACCATTGCTGCGTCACGGGGACGAGAAGAATTGGATCCCCTCGAATTTGACGATTACATTCGCGAGAAACTTGATCTCGTTGAAATGAGACCCGATTTCCTTGAGCGAAGTGTCAATACAGGATTTTCCGGCGGTGAGAAAAAACGAAATGAGATATTCCAGATGGCGGTTCTCGAACCATCACTTGCACTGCTCGATGAAACCGATTCCGGCCTTGATATCGATGCTTTGAAGGTAGTCTCAAACGGAATTAACAAACTTCACGGCGATGATGATGCCGTTGTACTCATTACACACTATCAGCGATTACTGAATTACATTGTGCCTGATTACGTGCATGTGATGATCGGCGGAAAGATCGTTAAGTCTGGTGACAAAGATCTCGCCCTCACACTTGAAGAACAGGGATATGACTGGCTGGAAGCTCATGCAACTGTAAACGGAGAGGTTAAGTAATGGCACTACCATCAAAAGTAGAACCATCTATTTTACACCAGCTTGCGGAGGTAGCCCCCGAAAATGGCCAGACAAAATGGAAAGAACTCCATGAAAAGAATTCGGCCAGGCTCAATGAAACCGGGTTTCCCCACAAAAAAATTGAAGAGTGGCGGTTTACCGATCTCCGGCCAATCACCCGAACCAATTTCGTTCGTATGAATGAAGCCGGCACGCTACCCGCCATTGATATTGAGAAATATTTTATCCCTGAATCTGACCGAAGCCGGTTGGTATTTATAAATGGAAAATTTCATGAGAAATATTCCTCTATCGGTGGATTGGGCAAAGGTGTTACCGTGGGAAATCTTTCGGATCATTCTGATGAAGAAGTTGTCCGGGAATACCTTGATAAACTGGTGAATTACGATGGGGATGTCTTTGTGCCGTACAATGGCGTGATGTTCGAAGACGGAGCTTATATCCACCTTGAAAAAGGTGCAAAAGCAGAAGCGCCCATCCAGGTTTTAAATATTTACACAGATGCAAAGAATCCATATGTGGCAACACCGCGAATGCTGGTTGTGGCGGAAGAAGAATCTGATGTGACCATTATCGAAGATCACATCGGCCTTTCTGAAAATACATATATGACGATTCCTGTTAGTGAAGTAAAAGTTAAACAAGGCGCTCACATCCATCACGTTCGTATACAGCGGGATAGCAGGGAAGCAGTGCATGTTGCCCGGCCCATTACCTACGTTGAAAAGAATTCTGAATATCATTCTTATACGATTACTCTCGGTGCAAAACTTTCAAGAAATGAACCGAGGGTTATCCAGGAAGATGAAGAAGTTGATTTTACTGTAGATGGACTTGTGCTGATTGACGGCGAACAGATTGCAGATACTCATTCGGTGATGGATCACAGATTTTCACACGCTGAAAGCCATCAATTGCACAAAGTTGTGGTGAACGGAAAAGCACACAGCATTTTTAACGGGAAAATTTTTGTTCGGCGTGACGCTCAGAAAATCGACTCTTTCCAGGAAAACAGAAACCTTCTGCTTTCTTTGGATGGACTGGTAAATGCAAAACCGCAGTTGGAGATTTTTGCGGATGACGTTCTTTGCTCTCATGGTGCAACTGTGGGTCAGTTAGATCCCGAAGAGGTTTTTTATCTCCAAAGCCGTGGAATGACAGAAGAAAAAGCCAAAGAAGTTCTGACGTATGCTTTTGCGCTCGAAACGATTGAGAATGTAAAAGTGGATTCGGTTCACAAACTTCTGATTGACGAAGTTTACCGATACACAAAAGCGAATAGCGAAGAGAAAGAGCAAGTAACCTCTTGAAAAGAAATTCCTAAAACAGGAAAAGAATAAATGCCCCAGGCAGTAAAAGACATACCGGCAGTAGATTTTGATAAGATCAGGAAAGATTTCTCTGTTCTGAATCAAACGGTGAATGGACAACCATTGGTTTATCTCGACAATGCGGCGTCCAGCCAGATGCCCAAACAGGTGGCCGACCGGATGGATCATTATCACCGGCATGAGCATGCAAATGTACATCGTGGCATTCATACGCTCAGTCAAAAAGCGACGGATGCTTATGAAGAAGCACGTACAAAAGTACAGGAGCTCATTCATGCCGATCATGAGTATGAAGTGATCTATACCACGGGCACTACCGATTCACTGAATCTGGTTGCCAACAGTTACGGTTTGGAAAATCTGTCGAAAGGAGATGAGATCATCCTCACCGAGATGGAACACCACGCGAATATTGTCCCGTGGCAGATGATCGCCAAAAAAACAGGTGCCATCATCAAAGTAATTCCGGTTACCGATTCCGGTGAATTAGATCTGGAGGCTTATAAAGATCTGATTACTTCTTCGACAAAGATTGTATCCGTGGTTCATGTATCCAATGCTTTGGGGACGATGAATCCAATCAAAAAAATTGGCGAAATTGCTCATGAAAATGGAGCCGTTTTAGTGGTAGATGGAGCTCAGGCTGTTCCGCATCAGGCGGTAGATGTGCAGGATATTGACGCTGATTTTTATGCGTTTTCTGCTCACAAAATGTGCGGTCCCACAGGATTTGGAATTCTTTACGGCAAAAAGAAATTACTCGATGCCATGCCTCCTTATCGCGGGGGCGGAGATATGATTGACAAAGTGAGTTTCGAGGAAACAACATTTAATGTGGTGCCCTTTCGGTTTGAAGCCGGAACACCGCCCATTTCCGCTGCCGTTGGTTTCAGCGCCGCTCTCGATTATCTCAATGATATAGGGATGGATCAAATAGAAACCCGCGAGCACGAACTTGTAAATTATGCGGTTGAACGGGTTACAAAGATTGATGGATTGAAACTGGTTGGAAATTCTGCCAATCGGGCTTCCGTAGTATCCTTTGTGTTTGACGATATACACGCATCCGATCTCGGAATGATTCTTGATAAAAGAGGAATTGCCGTCAGAACCGGCCATCATTGTGCTCAACCCGTGTTAAGGCGATTTGGAGTACCGGCAACAACACGGGCATCACTTTCGTTTTATAACACCAAAGACGATATCGACAGGCTTGTAGACGGAATTGAATACGCGAAAACATTTTTTGAATAAACCATTAGAACAATGCCAAAGATTAAAGAAATAGAACGTACGCCAAACCCCGACGCCATGCGGTTTGTACTTGCAGAGCCTCTTACAAACGGCGTTACCCGGTCCTTCGAAAACCGTACGGAAGCAGATGGAGATGAACTTGCCACCGCGCTGTTTAAGATCGATCACGTGATTAACTTGTATTATGTAGACCGCTACGTAACAGTTACTCAGGATGGAAATGCAGTTTGGTCTGAATTGTTGAGGAAACTTGCCCCGCCAATCCGGCAGGCAAAAGCGCAGGAAAACATTGAGGAAGATGACGAAGTGCATGCTACCAAAGAAGTTCAGGAATCGGATGATCCGCGCCTGATTGAAATCAACAAGCTTCTGGATGAGCAGGTACGCCCTTATTTGCTGGCTGATGGCGGTGGCCTGAAGATTTTAGGACTTGACGGCAATCGTCTTAAGGTTCACTACCAGGGTGCTTGTGGAACATGTCCCACAGCCACCTCCGGAACGTTATATGCCATCGAAAGCATGGTAAAACGAATTGATCCGGAAATTCAGGTGATTTCAGTTTAATTCGAGATATATAGTTGGCTAAACATTTGAGGCAATCTCAATTATGTCGATAACCATTAGTGATACAGCGGCAAAACGCATAGAAAGAATTCGGGATGAGCAACATCTTGCTGCGGATACACCTCTTCGTGTTTCTGTAGTGAGTGGTGGTTGTTCCGGGCTTACCTACGATCTTGATTTCGATGCAACCGATCAATTATCAGATGGTGATAAAACCTTTGAAGATCACGGGATCAAGATTGTGGTAGATACACGAAGTTTCTTATATCTGGCCGGCACAAGGCTCGATTATTCTGAGGGCCTCACCGGCAAGGGATTCCATTTCCACAATCCCAATGCATCCAGAAGTTGCTCGTGCGGAGAATCGTTTTCTCTTTAATCATTAGTAGCAAGTATTGAGTATCGAGTAGTGAGACGGTTTATTGATAGAAAGACAAACACATCAACCGCATTTACTCAACCATTTAATTCTCCTAATTCCTGAAAAGAATCTCAATACTCAGTACTCGCTACTCAATACTACTCACATGTCAGAAATTGTAAATAAAATTCAGCAATCCAAACTTGAAACGGTTGATCTTGAAAAGTTTGCAGCCGGTGTTCAGATCTTTGAACTGGACTTGAAAGATTTTCTTTTCCAGGAATTGATTTTAAAAGAGTCTGAGTACCGCGAAAAAATGGAAGCTCATAATTGGGAGCAGTATGAGGGATCTTATCTGGCAGTAACCTGCTCAACGGATGCCATTATTCCGAAATGGGCTTATATGCTGGTCGTTCAGCATGCGGCGGCTCACTCCATGGATGTTCTTTTTGGAAACAAGCAGGAAGCCATGAGCCAAATTTTCAGGCAAAAGATCGACCAAACTGACTGGACCAAATATGAAGACCGGTTTGTACTTCTGAAAGGATGCAGTAAAATAGATGTGCCCGCCGATGTGTACATGTACGCTACCAAAAAATTGCTTCCTCTTGTAAAGAAGTTGATGTACGGAGAAGCTTGCTCCAATGTGCCGATTTATCGAAAGAAGAGAGAGTAACGGTATCGGCTATGAGTAGTTGCGTGGTTTAGCACGTAACTACTCATAGCCATTGTTGGCAAATCGTTTTTATTATTTTTGAATTAACTTTGGTATATCGCTGTAATTAATAAAAAGTAGACCATCAAATCTATCTTTTGCAATGAAGTCAGCTGTATTTCCATTATTTTCCATTCCTAATAGCAACTTCTTGGTAAAATCATTTTTGTTATGTTTTCTTAAGTCCAAAATATATTTTTCTTTTTGAAATTTGTTAAGATGATAAGCTAGAAACGTACTGTCTTTATGCTCAAAATCAAACGTTCCGTTGTAGTTCAGGTTTTTACCACTATAAACAACTGTTCCAATTGAATAGTACTTATCGCCAAAGGCTTTTTTAAGATGATGTCCCATCCAATCTACATTGTAATTCGGCTTTGTTTTATTTTCAATATGGCTGTTTTGAGCCCAAATAATAATTTTTGATTTAGGATTTTCTTCTTTGAAAGATTTAACGGTGTTAAACATTGAGTTATCTCTTATGTTATCCGCTAATGGCCAACTCATTATTTCTCCGATATTGATTCTTGAATATGTTTGAATAAAAATTTTATTCGATTTTTTTATAGCACTTATTTCATTTTCTGTAACTCCCGAATTAAGTAATTCGTTTGTTTTTTCACTTAAAAATGTGCTGTAATTGTCCAAGAAGTCAATAAATCTGTCTCGTTGATTGATAAATGCTAATGTGTCTTTGTCATTTTCATATTGATAAAGATTATTAAAACTTCTCATTTCTAATGAAACAGATTTAGCAAATATGGAATCCAAAGGTTCAACAATTTCAGTCATTCGTTTTATCAGATAATTTTGTTGTGGTTGGCAATCAAAACCTTGGATTTTTAATGTTCCATTTTGTGATTTCACATAACTTACAAGATTTTCTATTTCTTCTGAATTGTAGTAAAAGTTAGAGCTAAAAATGTTCGTATATTCTTTTGATGATAGTGAGTCCATTTGCTCCCAAGCTAATGCGGCATCACCAAATCCTGATTCAAAAAGAACTAAATCAAATCCTAATTCTTGATATAAGAACTTAATCAATTCTGCTTTGGCTTTATATACTTCTCCTAATCCGTGCGTATTTTCTCCAATTGCTATTATTTCCACACCTTTGAAGGATTCTTTCAACTTTGACAGGTTTTCAAACTTCTCTAAATCTGAAGTAAATTCAATTGTTGAATTGAAATCGGTTTGAGCATTACAAGAGCAAAAAGTTAGAGCAATTAAAAAAGTTAAGATTTTGTTCATTCAGTTTTTTTTTAAATGTTTGCCAACATTGGCATATCACCAACACTATTCATGTTATCCTTGCTTCGTACGTAAGTTTTGTTCATGTTACTCTTAAAATAATCAGAGTAATATGAATTAAGCGGAATTAATATCAAAATACGAACATATCCTAACGCTAAAGAGTTGTATTATAATGCCCTATTAAACTTACCTGAATGAACTTCAAGCCAGATAACTTCCTTTGATGACAAAGAATAATACTCCTCAAAAACACGCCATTGTAACCGGAGCATCAAGAGGAATTGGGTTAGAGATTGCAAAGAAACTGCTCAAAGAAGGATTTAGAGTTACGGGTACCGCAAGAAAATCGGAGTTCCCAAACGAACTCTCATCCCATAAAAATTTTAATGGAATTCACGTTGATTTAGGGAGTAAGAACGATATTGAATTTCAGCTAAAGCCGCTTTTTTCAAAATCAGGCGGAATAGATGTTCTTATTAATAACGCAGGAATTTCAGTAGATATGGATTTCTCAGATGATGATAAAAAATGGCTTGAGGTTTGGGATCGAACATTGGATGTCAATCTTCGTTCAACAGCGTTATTGAGCAAGTGGTTTGTAAATATTCATACAGATCATCAATCAAAAGGAGTGCTCATCAATATCGCTTCCCGGGCGGCCTATCGCGGTGATACCCAGGAATTTGCAGCTTATGCAGCATCCAAAGCCGGAATGGTTGCTTTTACAAAAAGCATCGCCCGTAATTTTAGCAAAATGGGAATCAGCGCCTATTCCATTGCACCCGGTTTTATCGACACCGATATGGCCTTGGAAGCTGTTTCAGTTTACGGAGAAGAATATCTCACCCAAGGCTCGGCATTTGATGAAATTACCGACCCTAAAGAGGTTGCCAATCTCGTTGCATTCCTTTCCAAAGGAGATGTTCCGCATATGTCCGGCCAGACATTTCACATCAATGGTGGTTCTTATATGATTTGATTTGTGAGATTTGGGGATTTGGGATATACTAATCCCACCATTCAAAATCTCTCAAAGTTACCTGATGAGTGAGCAGTTTTAATTCTACCTGTTTAGACGTTCCCTCATCTGATGACAAAACGATCCGTAATCATGCAAAAAATTTCTCTTCTGTTTAATTTTTTTACCATTCTTGTGATGGCGAACCCTTCAATTTGTAGTGCGCAGCATCAATATGAAATTCACGTCTCTGCGGGGACTTTTGACCGTTCGGAAACCATCGTTTCCTTTTACTTTCCTAATCGGGTAGAATCCGGATCTTACGAATTGATAAGCCCTTCCGGTCAATCTGCTATACTTCAGGTGAATAATGCGAACAGAGGATGGTTCATTCTTGATGAATTGGATGCCGGTACATCACGAGTTTATACATTTAACGGAGTTCCAACTTCTGCAGAAAATGCGGTTTCCAAAGCGGTTGATTCAACTCAAATCACCTTTTCATCAGGTGAACAAGAAATTCTTTCATACTATCACGGAGACAATAATCCGCCGGAAGAGTTAGATGAACGATACAAACGCGGCGGATATATTCATCCTGTATACTCTCCCAAAGGTGTTCTTTTAACAACTCATCTCAATCCTCAACATCCACATCATTCAGGGATTTGGTCGGCCTGGACAAAGACTGAATTCGAGGGTCGAACCCCGGATTTTTGGAATATCCACAGCAATTCAGGAAGGGTAGATCAGGCAGATTCATTGCAAGCTTCCTGGGAGGGGCCGGTTCATGCTGGATTTAAAGCCAGACATTTTTTTACAGACCTTTCTGCTCCTGAACCGGTAATTGCTTTGAATGAGGAATGGCAGGTTTATCTTTATAAATCACCAGAGGATGAGAGGTACCAGGTTTTTGATCTTGTTGTGACTCAAAGCGTGAATACTGGTAAGCCGCTTATCTTGCCGGAATATCATTATGGAGGTGTTGGATTTCGGGGGAATAGAGAGTGGGATGATCCTGAGAACGTGACTTTTCTAACCTCAGATGGATTGGGAAGAGACGGAAATACCACCCGGCCAAAATGGACGCATATTGGCGGGTGGAGTGATGGAGAATTAGCTGGAATTACGGCGATGGATCACCCGGAAAATTTTCGGTTTCCACAACCCGTTCGAATTCATCCGGACGAACCATATTTTGTCTATGCCCCCATGCAGCTTGGGGAAATGCGAATCGAACCGGGATCTCCCTATGTAGTTCGATACCGGTATGTTACATACGATGGCGAGCCCAATCCGGATGAGTTAAACCGAATATGGAATGATTATGCATATCCGCCGGGCGTAACGGTGAAGGTGGAGTAGAGTAGTAATTCCCCTCTCCAGAGGGAAATCCATTACTCGTCAATTCGTTCAATTTCCAGCTTTTCATCACCTGTTTTTAATTTTCTCAGTGCGTATCTGGAAGCAAAAAATGAAAGAATCAGTGTTGCGATTAATCCTATTGTTGTAACGGCAATGTTTACCCGGATCACTTTTTTCTGAAGCTCAAAAACAGGCATCATCACAATCGTTTTGCCGGAATCTTCTTTATAGCGAATGGGAATCACTTCAGAGTCCATAATTACCTGGGCAAACTGAACCGGCAAAGAGAGCTGGCGCTCAATCGTTTCTCCATCAGAAGTATTAAATTCTAACACCACATAACCATTGGTTTGGGCGGCAATTTGTTTCACGTCAAAATCAGTGACTTTTGCCACATAACTTGTTCCGTCATTGTAGGTTGAGACAATACCAACATAGGTATAGATCTGGTATCCACATTGAAAAATGAAGTAAGCCGGCAACAGCCAGACCAGGAAAGTGAAATAGTATTTATTCATAAGTAATTTTCTTAAAGGAACATCAAATTAATTATTTTGCTTTTCAACAACCGAATGCATCTGCTCAATCATGGCAGGATCATAAATCATGCGTTGCATAAAATCCTGATGCATCTGGCTGCCAGACGCATGAAACCAGAAGCCGACCGGTAGCTGATCAAGGTAGAAAGCCTGCACCGTGGTATCGCCGGTATAAGCCGATATGCCAAAATCGATTCCGTTCATCAGCCCCATTCTGTTATCATAAATTGCGCCGTATTCGGTGAAATCTTGCTCAATTTGCGGTTGGTTATCCATCGGCCAATCCATGAAGTCCCTCATCGTTCGGCTGATATTTTCATTGATTAAGGAATCCCGAACCATTTTTTTGAGAAGACCGGACATCTCTCCCGCAGTAGTTTTTGGGAAGAGAATCATAGCATCGCGTTCTTCCATAAACGTATTGCCCAATCTGTCATCATCCATATAATCCTGAACCTGCTCCCGAAAATCCGCATCATTCAAATATGTCCGGGATAAATCAATCACATGATTTCGCCATTCATCTGAACTTTTACCTTGCCAATTGTTGACGATTTCAGAATTTGGTTTTTCCGTCAAACCGGGAGAAATAGCCTGGTACAAACCTGAATATGGCAAAGGCATTTCTGTGGAGGAGAGGGTAAGTGTATCCTGCAGTTCAGCCCAGATATTTGGATCCAATTGCCACCATAAATAATCGGCGAGCGCCAAATCCCCGTACTGTGCCAGAAGCTCAAGTGCATGCATGTAGGAAATGGATTCGTTGTCGATCCACCCCCGTTCATCTGCAACATGAAGTGCTTCATTATGAATCGATTCCTCCACTTCGGGCAATTGATAACGCGAAACTTCAGGCCATTGAATGGTTTGATCAGGGTTGATTTCACCAGAATCGAATTTTGATGCATAAGCCAGCAGAATAAAAAAATTGGCCGTGGTTCCCATTACTCTCGGAATGTTTTGCTGATAGTAGATCGCGGAATCCTGGTCCACGATGACAATGCTGGCAAGAGATGAATTTTCCGGTTTTTCTCCCATAAATTCGGATAAACCTTGTAGTGAACCCGTTTTGGAAACCCATTCACTTCCTTCTGCCATACCTTCACGGTTTTCAATGAAAGTGGTGAAAGCATTCCAGTTAAGCCCAAAGACGAATGCAAATAGAATGAGTGTCGTCACCAAAAAAGCGCCAAAAAATTTCAATAATCTCATAATCTTCTACTCTGAAAAAAATGTCTGAACCTGTAACAAACGATAATAAAATTCGGCCGAATCCCGCATGTAAACAAACGCATGATATTGCTGGCGGTTGTTTACAAACTGATCATCGAGATAGAGGTCCTGAATTTCCTCATTATCGACCCATACATATTTATATTTGTAATTTCCTTTTTTGATGATGGCGTTGGCCGTCCATCGATCCGTTTGTTGATCATACATCAACTGGTTATTACTACTGACCGACCAATTGTTAAAATCTCCAAGCAAATGCACAGCAGTGGTTGAATCGGGAGGAGATTCCAAATCAAACCGGAAAACAACGTTTGCATAACCGGCATTCAAATTCATGTCGGGTTCTCCGAATGGCCCAACTCTCGCCGGATTGATCCTTTGCGACGACGTAAACCCTTCCGCATCATCACGAAGAATAAGCCTTGGAGGTACCTCTGCGGGATATGCCTCCATAACATTATTGTCAGTTTGAGAAAGCTCGTTTAATGCCAAAAAATTAAATTCATAATCGCCGATAAATGCTTCACGCTGGCTTACCTCAAACTGGACATGATCGGGTGCAGAGAAATCGAGTTCATCGGCCTGACGGGCTCGTCCCCAAAACCGGTTTTGGGCAAAATAGAATTCCAGATCGAATTGTGGCTGTTCCACAAAATCGGGCAGTGAATATTGGCTGACCGGCCGATGCATCCGGCGAAGGTTTTGTCGCGGAACTGAAATCTCTTCAACCGATGAGGTCAGCGCTCCGGCATTTTCCGAGACAAAAAAAGGCAGCGACAGTATCAGGTAACCGGTATCGGAATCTTCAACTTTTAACAGGTAATTCCCACTTTTGGTGATCTGAAACTGCTCCGTCGGGAACGTAAACGTGTATTGGCGATATCTCGGCCGATTGTTTCGGCTGACTTCCATGTCATTGATCGGAAGTGTTTGAAATCCTTCCATAAACCGTTCTGGTGGCAGACCTGAGCGACTCCAGTCAGGGTTGTGGTGACTCAGGGAAACCCTGTAAGATTTTGAATCAATGGAAAGATTCTCAAATTGAAGTTGCAGTTGATTGTTTTCACACAGGTTTAAAATGGGAGCTGAAGACGGGTTTCCCACACGATGAAACTGTATCGACCGAATAGAATCACCAGCAATAATCTGAGGGGCAATATTGAAAAGATTTTCGGGTTGAGAAACAGGCTGGTTTACGGAAGTACTCAATGATCCGCATCCGACAAAACTTAAACTGAGAACAGTACAGATGAGTATAGAAAGCGACCTGGCTATAGTATTGGGTGCCATTATGTTAAACAAAGTACTGACCTTCAAAAACAAATGCAGCAGGACCTTCCAGTTTGATATTTGAATATGTATCGCTCTCTTTGTTGAACGTAAAATGAACCAGAAGAGTGCCGCCTTTTACTTTCACATCATATAAAAAATCTCCGCTATTCGCCTGCTGTAAATGATGCCATGCAAGAGCTGAAGCAATCGCACCGGTTCCGCAGGCCAACGTCAGATTTTCTACGCCGCGTTCATACGTTTGAAGGCTCAGGTGATGATCATCCGTTCCGGAAATAAAATTCACGTTGGTTCCAATGGGTTGAAAATCGGGATGATTTCGGAAAAACCGTCCGTGATTGGTCAGAGCCTGTTCATTTTCCAGCTCATGCTGTTGAATGGGACATACCACATGTTCAGTATTTGTGTACACATTCAGCAACGCCTCTTTGGCAACCGTAATTTCCTGAACGGCCGTTTCCAGCGGAAATTCGATGATAACCGACTGCTTTTTTACTTTGGCTTTATACACTTTGTCATGAACCCGGAATGTGAAATTTTTTGGCGATCCGAGGGTTTCCGCAAAAGCCGAAAAACACCGCGCGCCATTGCCGCACATTCCCGCATCGCTGCCATCGGGATTTTTATAGAGCATCACCAGGTCGGCTTTTTTGGTTTCATCAAATTGAAGAGCAATAACCCCGTCAGCTCCAACTCCGAATTTCCGGTTGCAGATGGAAGGAGCAAGATTAGCAAGCTCGTCCTCGCTCATCTTTAAAGCACGGTTGTCGAACAGGATGAAATCGTTTCCTGCTCCCTGCATTTTCGTAAAATGTATGGTTGAACCGTTCATGATTAATATTCAATTAAAGCCGGCAGGTGTTTCCACTTGCTGTTTTTATCGATTGCCGGGTCCATGCCGCGCATCAAATAGAAGAAGCGCAGCGAAAGTGCAACACCGATATATTTAAACTGCACATTTTGATAAAGTAATCCTTTCACCTGTTGGATATGGTCAATCATATCTTCGAGCCGTGCGTCCGTCATAGCCGAACAGAATTTTTCGATCACATCCAGCTGATCAATATTTGTAATCAGGTTCTCATTTTGTGTTTCCCGGAAGACGGTAATGTCCCGAAGTAACTGTTCCAGCGTATTACAAAGTGCAATCTGATTTTCTTTGTTCAGGTTTTTATTCCAGTCATTAATCAGGTTTAACAACTCCGGAACGCTTTGTGTATAAGAATACCGCAGAAATTCCACCGACTCATTTCTGATTTGCTGAAGTGTCTCAATTTCCAGGAAACGGCAGGTTGAGTAATTGCCACCCGAAAGCCTGGCCAGCAGTTCGGCATCATCCGGTTTTACCTGATCATATTTAATGAGGCCGTCAGCCACTTCATCTTTTGCTAAAGGATGCAGCCGAATTTGCTGGCATCGCGAAATGATGGTCGGAAGCAGTTGATCGGGCTGCGTTGCCGTTAAAATAAAAAGGATATTTCCGGAGGGTTCTTCCAGCAGTTTTAAAAATGCGTTGGCGGTCTCTTTACGCATTGTATCCACATTTGTGAGTACAATAACCGTCCGCCGGCCTTCATTTGGTTTGTATACGGATTTAGGACGAATTTCTTCGTGATAATAATCAATCGAATAAAATGCACGGCGGTTTTTTGAGGAATCAGCATCATTCAGGGCCGGCCTGAGTGTGAAATCCACAATTTCGTAGGGATCTTTGGCAAGCAATTCCAGTCTCGACTGAAGCTCATCATTTCCCATAGTTGAGGGCAGGGGAATAAAAACATGAATATCTGGATGAGTAAACCAGCTCGATTTTCGTGAGAGTGCGAGGTCTTTCAAATCCGTTAAGTGATTGACACCATTTACAACCTCGGCCAGTGCAAGCGCAAAAGCCGTTTTTCCCGAACCGTTGGGACCGGTAATCAGGTAGGAGTGTGCCAGTCGATCGGACAATAAAATTCGTTCAATCTGATTTTTTGCCTTCTCCTGCCCAACAAGCCGCCGGTCACCAAAGGAAATATGTTCGTTAAAAATTTTCATCTAATCATTCCAGATGTAATCAAAAAGTAAAATACCCGCTGTAATTGTAACTCCGCAATACCCAACCAAAGCAGCCAGATCATTCAGAGCTCCGCTTGCGGCTCCTTCAATCAACGCAAAACGTGTAACACGGGTTAAGATAAGGAGAAGAGGAACAACAAGCGGAATGCAAAGAACAGAAAAAAGCGCGCCTTTCCGGTCGGCCTGGGCAATCATTGCAGAAGTGAGCGTGGTTACGGAGGCCAGCGATGCCGCACCAAAAATGATGGCACTCATAAAATAGAGATGGCTCTGGATGGCCATGTCCATCATAATCAAATAGAAGAAAAAGGTAAAAACGTGCAGCAACAGCAAAAACAGGAAGTTGTAGATCAGTTTGCCAAGATAAACTTCAGTTGCATTTGCATGAAGCTGTAAAAAAGCCCATGTTTTTTTTTCCGCTTCCTGCACAAAAGAGCGCGTCATTCCCGTCATGGATGCGAATAAAATGATAATCCAAACAAGACCGCTTTTGGGAGTCGGGTCCATTTGATGCGCCCGGAGCGTGAACAAAATCAACAGCAAAGTGGCACCTGTAAATGCAAGAATGGTGTTGAGCGCATACTTGGTGCGCAATTCCTGGGTGATCTCTTTTTTTAATATGGCGGCTGCAGCTTGAATCATCAAAACGGCTAAAAAGTTATGTTGGAAAGTACTAAAAATGGAAGCCTCAAAAAACGGAAATACAATGTTATCTATGCCAAATAGAAATCAGTATTTAACATTTTTGATTCTTACCTTTGAGTACATGAGGAACGGCATGAATTTTATTGCTAATTGAAAATTGTGATTTGAACGAATTTTATGAACATCTACTCACTCATTAATCAGTCCACCATTCTTGCAAATCTACAGGTTCAAAATAAAGAAGAGCTTCTTCACAAGATGGTTGATGTGTTGAAGAAAAAGGTAAACGAAAATCAATTGAAAGACATTCGGGACGCCGTTTTTGAAAGAGAAGAAATCATGTCTACCGGGGTGGGAAAAAATCTCGCCATTCCTCACGGGAAGGTAGCTTCCATCGAGGAAAATTATGGAAGCTTCGCAGTCTTGAAAGATCCTATTGAATATGATTCTATTGATGGAAAACCTGTAAAAATGGCTTTTTTATTGGTAGGTCCGGCCGGAGAAAACAGGTTGCATATCAAACTTTTAAGCCGGATTTCCCGGTTAATGAACAGCACAACTTTCAGAGAAACACTTTCTGAATGCCAAAATGCCGAAGAGATATACAAGGCTTTTCATGACGAGGAAGTAAAATATTTCGGTTCCTGAACGCTTTTTTGATAGTCTTTTCACTATTGCCGTGTACCGTTTCATGTTAAATATCAAAACCAACAGAAATTTTAAAATCCCTTTCATTTGTTTGATAGGGATTCTCTTTTTAGGCGTTTCCTCCGGTCATTCCCAAACGCAGGTTTCCGATACTATTCTGAACCTGATTACAACCAGCCGAGCATCAAACGCCCTTTGGGCTGTCCAGGTAAGGGATGGCAGCGGTAAAGTGATAGAAAGTTATAACGCGGATAAAATCATCCGTCCGGCTTCCAATCTCAAGTTGATAAGCTCGGGAGCCTATCTCGATATCCTGGGACCTGAATTTCGTTTTTCAACAAAACTCTACGGACATGGAATGCAGTCAGACAGTATCTGGACGGGAGATCTTGTTGTGGAAGGTTCCGGTGATCCCTCTATCGACGGAACGTTTTATGAAGATGATCCGCTCTTTCTTTTTGAAAAATGGACTGAAATCCTGAAGCGAAAAGGAATCAAAAAAATAAATGGAAATTTGGTAGGATATGATGGCTTGTTTGATGACGTTCCGTATCCGGAAGGGTGGGAGTGGAGTGATTTGTCATTTTATTATGCACCCGAAATCAGTGCGCTCTCTTTTAACTCCAATGTAGTGGATCTTGAGGTAATTGCCGACGGACCGGTTGGCTCCATTCCTGATATCCAGTGGTTTCCATTCAACACACCTTATGTTGAATTTGTGAATGAGCAACAAATCACACCGCGGGGAACTGAGTATGATGAATCGTACCGGCGCGTTTTGGGAACGAATGTCATCATTCTTCGAAGTACACTGCCGCAAGGATATTATGAAACCGAGCCGTTATCCGTACTGGAACCGGCTTATTATTTTATGGATACATTTCAACGATATCTTGAAAGAAGCGGGATCGAAGTTACAGGGCAAATTTTCATCGACAAGAACTATTATTTGGATCAATCCGGGATGGCTCTGCTGGATGATCACAGGTCTGAGCCGTTGCATAAACTCATTCAATGGATGAACCGGGAGAGCGATAACTTCTACACCGAAATGTTTCTGAAAAAAACGGTGGCGGAAGTATACGGAGTTCAGGGTTCTACAGAACTCGGTCTTCAAATGCTCAAAGATTATATGCGTGAAATGGGATTTGATACAACATTGGTCAGCCTCCGCGATGCTTCCGGAATGGCTCCGGCTACACTTTTAAAGGCGGAGGATTTTAACCAATACCTTTTAAAGGTGAAAGAGAAAGACTATTTTTCGTACCTATATGAATCTCTTTCTGTTGGAGGAGTGAACGGAACGTTGAGCCACCGGTTCAGAAACAGTACGGTTCACGGCAATTTTTATGGCAAAACGGGATTCGTTTCAGGGGTAAGAGCCCTCTCCGGGTATCTGGATACAAATTCCGGGCAGGAGCTGATCGTATCGATCTTTACAAATAACTACACCGCCAGAACCTCTCATGTAGATTTGATTCACCAGCGAATTCTCGAATATCTTTATTCTGAATATTAATGAGTTCCAAAACAACCATACTGATTACAGATGACGAACAGAGCATCCGAAATGCCCTGAAGGAGATTCTCGAATTTGAGGATTATGCTACTCTTGAGGCAGAAAACGGGGAGAAAGCGCTTGAAGCCATCAGGAAAGAGAAAATTGACCTGGTGATGCTGGACATCAAGATGAAAGGTATGGATGGCGTTGAAGTTCTCGGCAAAATCAAAGAGATCAAACCCGAGCTGCCTGTCATTATGATCTCCGGTCACGGAACTATTAAAATAGCGGTTGAAGCTACAAAAAACGGGGCCTTTGATTTTCTTGAAAAACCCCCGGATTTGAACCGCCTTCTGACCAGTATCCGCAATGCACTTCAAAGCAGCGAACTGATTCGTGAGAATAAACAGATTCGCAAACAGCTTCACGGAAGTACGGATATTATCGGTAAAAGCCCGGCCATTCAAAAGATTAAGAAGATGATTGAAAAGGTGGCTCCGAGCAACAGCCGGGTGCTCATTACCGGCGAGAATGGAACGGGAAAGGAACTGGTAGCACGGGCCATCCATGAGAAAAGTACACGGGCATCCAAAAAATTTGTGGATGTGAACTGTGCAGCCATTCCTTCAGAATTATTGGAAAGTGAACTTTTTGGTCATGAGAAAGGTGCGTTTACCGGTGCATCATCGCGGCGAATCGGAAAGTTTGAACAGGCCAACGGTGGAACACTTTTCCTGGATGAAATTGGCGATATGAGCTTCGATGCCCAGGCAAAAGTACTTCGTGCTCTCCAGGAAAATCAGATCACACGGGTTGGCGGTACAGAACGAATTGATGTGGATGTACGCGTATTGTCTGCAACCAATCAGGATTTGCATGAACTGATTGAAGAAGGAGATTTTCGGGAAGATCTCTTCCATCGACTGAATGTAATTCCGATTCATCTCCCGCCACTTCGTGAGCGAAAGGACGATATTACGATTCTCGCGAAATGGTTCTTGCAGCAGCTTTCGGAGCGTGAAATTATATTTTCAGGGAAATCTCTTTCAGATGGTGCGCTCGAAATGCTGGAAAAACAGCCGTGGTCAGGTAATATTCGGGAGCTTCAGAATGTAGTGGAGCGTTTGGCTCTTCTTTCTATCGAAGATGAGATTACAGCTGAAGATGTGGAACAACTGGTGGTTCAGAAGAAAAAACCTTCGAATGTGCTGAATGATTTGCTTGACCAGACGGACAGTTTCCATGAATACAAAGAAGAAGCCGAACGATTATTCCTGCTTAGAAAGCTCGAAAAATATGACTGGAATGTATCCGCCACCGCCGATGCCATCAATATTCAGCGGAGCCACATTTATAACAAAATGAAGAAATACGATATAGAACGGTAGTGATTGAGTTGAGAGTGACTAAAGTTTGGAGTGAACGAAAGTTGTTTCAATGGATAACAAGGAATTTGGAAAAAATTTAGAGAAACGAACTATGGATTTTTCCATACTTGTTATTCGTCTCTCATCAAAATTACCAAATACTCCCGAAGGCAGGGCCATTAGGAACCAGCTAACTAAATCGGCTACCAGCGTGGGGGCAAATTATCGCGAGGCAAATAGAGCCAGAAGTAAAGCCGATGATTTCAGACATAAAATAAAAATCTGTGAATCTGAAGCTAGTGAAACTGAATACGGGCTTTTATTAATCGAGCATCAAAAATGGGTTTCTGCAGATGAAATTGAATTTCTAAAAAATGAAATAAATGAATTATTAGCTCTTTTTACATCTATTGGAAAGAAACTCCGAGAATGAAAAAGTTATTCGAGAAAGCTTAACTTTCGGCACTCCAAATTTCAAACTTCAAGTACTTATTTAAATGTCAGCTAAAATTATAGACGGTAGAAAAGTTGCAGATATTACCATGTCCATCATTAAAGAGGATGTGGAGAACTGGGTGAACGCGGGAAATCGCCGGCCTTTTTTAAAGGTCGTACAGGTGGGCACAGATCCGGCATCCACTACGTATATCGGTGCTAAAACCCGGGCGTGTAAAAAAGTTGGCATTGAAACCGACACCGAACATCTGCCAGATACCGTTTCTGCAAAGGAGTTAAAAACAACCATCCGTTCCTTCAATGAAGATGACTCGATTGACGGACTTTTGGTTCAGTTACCGCTGCCTTCGCACCTTTCCTCACATGATGTGATTGAAAGCATTGATCATAGAAAAGACGTCGATGGGTTTCATCCGATGAATGTGGGGCGCCTGACTGTGGACCAGCCAACATTTCGGTCATGCACACCTGCGGGAATTTTTGAGTTGTTCAAATACTACAGCATCCCGGTAAAGAGCAAGCATGCTGTTGTGGTTGGTGCGAGCAATATTGTGGGATCTCCCATGGCAATCATGCTTTCGCGTGAAAATTCATCCGGCAAAGCCACAACAACCATTTGCCACAAGTATACACGGGATTTGACCAGTCATACAATTTCAGCGGATATTCTTGTTGTAGCTGCCGGTCAGCCGGAATTTATCAAGGCTGAAATGGTAAAAGAAGGGGCGGTTGTGATTGATGTCGGCATCAATCGTGTTGCGGATGAAACGACTGAAAAAGGCTATAAACTGGTTGGAGATTGTGATTTCGAAAACATCAAAAAGAAAGCGAGCTGGATAACACCGGTTCCCGGTGGCGTTGGGCCAATGACGGTGGCCATGCTGATGAAAAACACGTTATTAGCTGCTAAAAAATCAATCTATCCGGATGAATGATGTTGATTTAAGGTGAGAGAGTTCGTGTATCACCGCTCAAAAAGATTAAAAATCTATTTCCAATACTGCTATCTTACAAAGATGGAATGCAAGCTAATCTACATATTCAAGAGCTTAGAGATTTTTCCCAATCTATAAACACAAATCGTATGAACAAACTTATAAAACTATTATCTGTTACCGTGGTAGTTTTCTTTCTGCTATCTGCCTGTAACAGTGAAGATGAATCTATGACTGAAAATCCGTTTTATTCACCCAGCACACTTCCACTTGAAGCTCCCGATTTTGATGCGATTTCTATCGAACATTATCGGCCTGCTTTTGAGGATGGAATGGAACAACACCTCGCTGAAATTGATTCAATTGCCACCAATTCTGAAGCGCCCACCTTTGAGAATACCATTGTAGAAATGGAAAGGAGCGGGCAATTATTGGGGAGAGTCAGCAGTGTATTTTACAACCTCACGTCGGCGCACACGAATGACGAGCTGCAGGCTATCCAATCAGAAATGGCGCCGAAACTGGCTGCACACTCCGATAATATTTACCTGAACGGGGATCTTTTTGAGCGCGTGCAAACACTTTATGAAAATCGTGATGAACTGGATATAAACGCGTCCGAGCTCAAACTTCTTGAAGATACCTATCGTGATTTTGTACGGGCCGGCGCACTTTTGACTGATGATGAGCAACAGCGAATGCGGGAAATCAATGAGCGGATGTCAACTTTGACAACCCGTTTCGACGAAAACCTGCTGAAAATGACCAACGACCGTGTGGTTTTGGTTGATGATGTGGAAGAACTGGACGGCCTGAGTGACGACCGGATTGCCGCGGCAAAAGAAGCTGCCAATGCCCGTGGCCATGAAGATCAATACCTGCTGTCGATTACGAACACCACCCGTGTACCTATCCTGGCAAGCCTGAATAATCGCGATCTTCGTGAGAGAGTGTGGAAAGCGTCCGCCTATCGGGGAATTGGCGAAGACGGCGGCGTAGACAACCGGCCTTTTATCCTGGAACTTGTGGAGCTTCGTGCCGAACGTGCGTCTCTTTTAGGTTACCCCAACTTCGCATCCTTCCGGCATGATCCGCAAACCGCACAAAATCCGGAAAATGTGCTGGATATGCTTACGGATCTCATCCCAAATGTAATTACCAATACCGAGCGTGAAGCTGAAAAAATCACTCAAATGATGCACGAAGATGGTGTTGAAGGAGAAGTACAGCCATGGGATTGGGAATACTACGCAGAGAAAGTTCGCCAGGCAGAATATGATATCGATGAATCGCAAGTGCGTCCCTATTTTGAACTAAACCGGGTTCTTGAAGATGGCGTGTTTTTTACCATGAACAAGCTATTCGGCATTACGTTTGAAGAACGATTTGACCTTCCGGTTTACCATGAAGATGTTCGGACATTTAATGTATTAGATGAAGAAGGAGGGCAAATAGGCCTGTTTTACGCGGACTATTTTACACGTGATTCAAAAAGCGGAGGCGCCTGGATGAACTCCTTTGTGTCTCAGTCTGAACTTCTGAATCAAAAGCCAGTGGTTGTAAATGTGCTGAACATCCCGCCGCCGGCTGAAGGTGAACCGGCACTGATCAGTTTTGACAATGTGACCACACTTTTCCACGAGATGGGACATGCTGTACACGGACTCTTTTCTGATGTTTATTATCCGTCGCAAAGCGGTACGTCGGTTCCCCGCGATTTTGTGGAATTCCCCTCAACATTTGAGGAAGACTGGGCAATTCAACCCGAAGTACTGAAAAACTACGCCGTTCATTATGAAACCGGTGAGCAGATTCCTTCTGAGTTATTAGATAAAGTGATTGCTGCCCGAAACTTTAACCAGGGTTTTGATACACAAGAGTATCTTGGTGCTACCATGGTAGACCTGGAATGGCACCTCCTGGATTCTACGGAAATCCCGGATGATGTGGTAGAGTTTGAAGATCAGTCTCTGGCCAAGTACAATCTTGATATGGCCGCCATCCCCCCAAGATATAAATCACCTTACTTTTCGCATATTTTTGCCGGCGGATATGCTGCGAATTATTACGCATATATGTGGAGTGAAATTCTTGCGGCCGATGCATTTGCCTTCATGCAGGAAAATGGCGGACTCACCCGCGAAAATGGCGACCGATACAGGGACTATATCCTTTCCAGGGGCGGCAGCAGCGATGCCATGGAATTGTACGAAGCCTACAGAAATGGAGAGCCGGATGTAACCCATCTCCTCCGCAGACGTGGTTTAACAGCCGGAAATTAGATTATAAGATTTCCCTCGAATAGAAGGAGCAGGCGATATGCCCTGACAGCAAATTATTCAACAATATCAAACGCCGATTCTATACAGGGATCGGCGTTTTTTTTTGCCTGTTCTCAAGCCAATTGAGGCGAATCAGAAAGCTCAATGGTTTATCTTCGTCACTTTCAGCCACGTCAGTTTGAGCGCAGTTCCGACGGTGTTCTTGTCGGAACGAAGTCGAAAACTCAAATTTCGACTACATTTCGAGGGAAAAACACCCTCGAAATTGCGCTCAATATGACGCCATGAAAAACGGATTTTTCTCACCTAAGAAATCCACCGTCGTTGGGTCTACTATCCCACCAACTTTCCCACAGTCATTCCCTATCAAACAAAATGCTTTTTCAGAAATTGGCGGCTCAGCCAGATGATTAATCCTCCAAAATAGAGTGTCCCGATCAGTCCAAAGAACAAGAAAGAAAGTCCCTCGGTACTATTTACAATACTCTGGAAAAGCCAGTGAGTAGGGAGAAATCCGAAGAAGTGTACAAGTCCGTCGGGAACGAAAAATGCAGCAAAGGGAAGAAGTACAATCATGTTAAACGCTTTGATGTAAATCATTCCCTGCATCCGGTTTTCTACAAGTGTATTGATGCCGAGAACGTAAGCCGGCACAACCAGGGCGGCTAATATTGAAATTGCGATATTTGTACACAGCCCAATTTCATAAAACGGCTGGACGGCAATGAGGCCCACATTCAACAAAACCGTGATCAGGAAAGGAAGGATAAACCGGGATAAGATGAATTGAAAGCCATTGATAGGGGAGACACCATACACTTTGGCAACGCTGGTTTCTTTCTCTTCAATCAATACCATGCTGCTGATGAAGCAGAACATTTGTGTGTTTTCGATAACGCCAATCACCAGAAATAACGGGATGTACGGAATGAGCACTTCATATCGCTCGACAAGTGCGGGAAGAAACCAAACCATCAGTGCATACAGCAGAACCGGGAGTACAATAAAGGCATAAAGTGACGGATCCCGGAAAATGAGCTTAAAGTCAGTCAGAGCTAATTTGATGATTTTTCTCATGGCGTTTGGGGGATAATGGTTGAACGGAATCTTTGGTAAGCTGCTAAGTAGAAAAGAGGAGTCCAGATCGCAAGGGAGACTACTGAAAACCAAGAGAAAGGAGCGCTCTCATTCAGGGATTCTGCGATGAGGTGGAGTCCGCCCTGAACCGGAAGCAGTTGAACGACAAAACCGAGATCGATCCCGTTTAAATAATGCAGCAATGGCAAATTAACCACCGGCAGAAAAACCGGGAACGAAAGCAGCGCAAATTTCAGAAAATCATCGCTGTAAGAAAGCACAACAATTCCAAGCAAAGCCGCCAGCCAGGAAATCCCAAAAGCACCGATACTGAAAGCCGCAATATCAAACGAAAATCCTTTGATGGAAATCGCCAGCCCAAGTGAACAAATCAGGCCGATAATCGAGAGAGACAAAGATTTTGAGAGAATATAATGATGAGTGCTAATCGGTGTGACAAAAATGGCAGGTAGAATTTTATGCTTCATCTCGGTAAAAATGGCCAGTGCAATAAAGAAATAGCCAATTACGGTCGGATCATTCAGAATCAGTGAAACAAGCACCTTGTCGATGTTGGCGGTTGATCGAAGAAAGAAGAGAAGAAGTCCATAAATTAACGTCACTACAATACTGATACTGATGATATTGTTCTTTTGAAGAAGTACAAACTGCCATCGGAGTTGTTTGGCGAGTGCTTTCATTTGTCCAGAGCTTTGCCGGTTACGTTGATGAACACTTCATCGAGAGTTGCTTCCATAGTGTGGATACGCTGAACATCATCCGACTTGATGAATTCCAGGAACTCTTTGTTATGACCGAGATTCTGAATAGAAAATTCCTGCGACTGCCCATTTTTCAATTCCACAAGAACAGCTTCTTTTCCATATTTCGATTTCAGGGATTCCGGGGAGTCAGTAATTCGAAGCTCACCATCCACAATAAAAGCAACCCGATTACACAATTCATCCGCCGTGTGCATGCTGTGTGTGGTGATGAAAATGGTCTTTCCTTTCCTTTGAAGATCCTGGATATGTCGGCGGATCATTTGAGAATTGACCGGGTCCAGTCCGGCGGTCGGTTCGTCAAAAAAGAGAATATCCGGATCGTGTTGAATAGCCCGGATAAAATTGAGCCTCACTTTCATTCCCTTTGAATAGGCTTCCACCGGTTTGTTGATGGCATCTTCCAAACCCACCATTTCGAACAGTTCAGTTTTGTCCTTTTTTTGTCCATTGGGATAAAATGATCCGAACAGATCGAGATTTTCAAGGCCGGTCAGTTTCTGGTAGTGGTTCGGCAATTCAAATCCCACACCGATTTTTTCATAATAGGAGATATCCCAGCTTTTCAGGTCTTTGCCGTCAATTTTTACATCACCGGTATAGTTGACGAGAGTTTTAAAAAGCACTTTTTGTGTGGTACTTTTTCCCGCTCCCGAGGGACCGAGAAAGCCGAACAGCTCGCCTTGTTTTATATCGAAACTGATTCCTTTCAATGTGGGAGAATCAGCTTTTGGATACTGAAATTGAAGGTTATTAACGTGTATCATGACATCTCCTTATCTAGAGCATTTTTCAAAAGTACAATGTAGTTGTCCACTGTTTGCATGAGTTCATCCACTTTTCCTTCATAAACCGGCTTTCGTTTTTTGATACTTTTTTTGGGAGTGATTTCGCCAAAAGCCTGCATCTGTTCATTGATAGCCAGGCTGGTTTTATAGAGAAAAAATCCTGAAGTCTTCAGCGGAATGTCATCCCTGAAATTTCCGAGTTCGATTTCATGTTTTATCATCTCTTCAAATGCAGAGATAGTCTGTTGCAGCATGTTATTATAAATTTCTTTCACTGAAGGGGAATTGAGATTCTCCACAAGGCTGTGAAGGAAATGGCTCTCCAAGGGATTTTCCAGATCGAATTGAACTCCTTCTTCGTAAAGCGCTCTGAAATAAGCCCAGAAATCGGGAAAGTCATCGCGTTTAAGATGACCGATGTACTTCATTTTAACCTTTGTACATTCGTTGATCAGGTACATAAACAGGTCCAGTTTATCATCGAAATATTGGTAGACGCTTCCCTTGGCGATTCCCAGCAATTCAACCACCGAACTGAGGGATGCTTTGTCAAAAGGATGAACCGCAAACTCTCTCAGAAAAGCGTCTGTTATTTTCTCTTTTTTCTTCGGATTGAGATTGTGAAATGTTTCTTTCGGCATAGTTTAATTGTTGATGTGACTGTATAGTCATGTTAATAAATTCAAATATGACTTACCAGTCATTTTTAAGGATTGAAAGAAGAACGGTTGTGTCTTCTCCAAAGTTTTCAATTGTTAATAGGGTGAGCCGGGTTTTATCAGCTTGATAAGAAGAGGAAATATGGAGCCACCAAAAGGCTTCTCCATTTTTACAGGGCAGATTATTGTTTGGTGGCGGTGATCATCACGTTTCGTGAATCCGGCTCATACTTTTCTGTGATTGAAAATCGCCTTTCTTCCAGCCAGGAGATGAATTCTGAAGTCTTTGCCGGAAAATCAAAATTTCGGATGTGGTCATAAACGAGCTCTTTATCACTTTCAGTAACCGTATGCCAGGTCATCCCGATATTTTCAATATACTCTTCGAGATACTCATGGCGGTCTAAAGTGTCATCCCTCATGATGTCGATAACAATAAGAGTTCCGCCAATTTTCAGATGGTTATAAAGGTCAGCCAGAAAGATCTTTTTTTCCTCATCCTGCAAATGATGGATCGCAAAACTACTGTAAATGAGGTCGAAATCTTTGTCTGCTTTCTTAATTAATTTCTCCATGGGACCGCCCAAAAGAGACAAGTAACATTCAAGAGGTTTGAGGTTTTTTTGAGCATAGGAAAGGGCGGTTTCTGACATGTCATATCCAGTGAAACTGTTTACATTTCTCCCTTTTAAAAGTTTTGAAAGCATCCATGCATCACCGCAGCCACAATCCAGAACATCCAGTGGTTTATCATCAACAGGCTTTTCTTGGAAAAAGGATCTTATCTCATTGAAGAAATCATGATGAGACATATAGTTGCATTTCGAAACTTCCTGGTAAATACTCCAGTTTCTGGCAAAAATTTCCGTCGAAGGCGAGCCCATATTTTTTCAGCTAAATGTAGGTATATCTATGATGATAAGCACAAAGTAACCATTAAGTGTAATCTTTAGTAAACATTTTTAAAGTTGCAATGTGATCTGATTATCATCGTCCAGATCGCGGAATTGCAATTCATAAAGATGGCTGTATAAACCGCTTTGTCCAATAAGTTCTGTATGGCTTCCTTCCTCAATGATTTTACCTTCATCCAGTACAAGAATACGGTCGGCGTGCTGAACGGTTGATAACCGGTGAGCGATAACAAACGTGGTTCGGTTTTGCATCAGCCGATAAAGAGCTTCCTGAACTTGTGCTTCGGATTCAGAATCAAGCGAGGAAGTCGCTTCATCCAAAAGAAGAATTGCCGGATTTTTAAGAATGGCCCGGGCAATAGCTAAACGCTGGCGCTGTCCGCCACTCAGTTTTACTCCCCGTTCTCCGATCAGAGAATCGTAGCCGTGCTCTGTTTCCAGGATGAAGTCATGGGCATTGGCATCTTTTGCAGCTTGCACCACTTCTTCATCAGTAGCTTCCAGGTTTCCATAAAGAATATTTTCTTTGATGGTGGTTCCAAAAAGATGTATTTCCTGGGGAACAATGGAGATTTGTTCACGCAGTGATTTTACTTTCAATTCGCGAATGTCGGTTCCATCAATTAAAATAGCACCCTGATTGGGATCGTAAAATCGTGGCAGCAAATTGAGAAGGGTCGATTTTCCGGCCCCGCTGGGCCCAACCAGAGCAATAGTTTCTCCGGCGTTTGTCTCAAATGAAATGCCTTTGAGAACATTTCGTCCATCTTCATATGCAAACCAGAGATCGTCCAGGGTTACCTGACCGTTTAATCGTTCTACAGGTTTGGCATGTTGCGAATCTTCTATTTCCGGTGTTTCATCAAGAAGTTCAAACGTACGTTCAGATGCTCCTGCGGCAGTATTAACAGTGGTATACAATCGGGAAGTTTGGCCGATTGACCGGGAAATATTTAGAGCATAAATAATGAATGCCACAAGATCTCCAGCCGTCAGCCTGCCCGCTAAAACCTCTTTGCCTCCGTACCAAAAGATGATGACCAGGGTACTCATGAACAAAATTCCCACACCGGCCCAAAACAGTTGTGTGAGAACAACTTTTCTGCGTGCTGTGATAAAAAGCTTCTCAACTGCTGTTTGATAACGGCTCACTTCATAATCTTCCCGCACAAAAGCTTTTACAAGGCGAACGGCACCGAGGGCATCTTCGGCGATAGCTGTGGAGTTGGCCAGTTCATCCTGGATACCACGGGAGAGTTCACGAATTTTTCTTCCAAAATACCTGGTGGCAATGGTTACAAAAGGAACCGTTAAGAAAATAACCGAGCTCAACCGCCAATTGAGCATGACCATTAATGAAACGGAACCTATCAGCGAGAAAGTAATTGTGAGTAGTTGTGGCAGCGAATCGGTAAGGGCCGTTCGGATGGCGCCTACATCATTGGTCAGCCGGGAAGTAATCTCGCCAAGCCTTCGTTCGGCAAAAAAACGGAATCCAAGCCGGTGTAAATGTTGATACAGTTTTTTCCGGAGATCAGTAATCACACGTTCTCCAACCCATTCCAGATGGTAATTACCAGCAAATGAAAAAGCGGCTTGCAAAATAAAGAGCCCGAATAATCCGATAGCAAGTATGTTGAGCATACTCTCATTACCCGATTCAAAAACGGCATCCAGCAGTTCACGGAGTCCGAGCGGAACCGTCAACCAAATTCCAGAGGCAATAAGTGTAGCTGCTGTGGCGATGTAAAATCGGGTGCGGTAAGGTTTACTGAGCGCAAAAATATCAACCAGCGTGCTCCAAAGAGATCTGATGGAGCGTTTTTGTTCTTCTGCTTTAGTCATTTAATGTTGTTAAGATAATCCTCGGATCTTTCCTTACGAGAGAAAGGCAGATCAAAATGCTTAAAAAGTTCAGATCTTAATGGTACAAATTTAATGCCAACATCTTGAGATTTTTTGCTGTCAATTCTGTATCTATCGGGTAGAAGGAAAAAACATGCATGAGCTTATGGATGGGGAAATCATTACCTGGATATTTTTAATTGGCGGAATCGTGTTAATGCTGCTGGAAATGCTTATTCCCGGCGGCGTTACATTCTTGCTGGGTATTAGCGGATTAGCAGTTGGAATACTTCGTTACTTCGGTTTTTTGGAAGATCCGTTTACTGCCACATTTACATGGCTGTTCTCATCTATGGCATTAACGATTCTTATTCGCCCTTTCATCAAAAAGTATTTCCCCGGGGAAACTTTTTTCAAACTTGCGGATGAAGATTATGAAGCAATGGACCAGATTGTGAAAGTGGTGGAACCGATCAATGAATTTGATAACAGCGGGAGAATTCGCTACCAGGGAATTTCATGGCAGGCACGTTCTATGGAGGGAGATATTCCTGTGGGCACCAGCGTCCGTATCAAGTACAGGGAAAATACAACATGGATTGTGGAACCGGTGGAGAGCATCGATTCCGTAAAAACTCAACTAAAAGAAAAAAACAGAAATTGATATGTGGACAGTATTTCTAATTCTGATCGTTCTCACATACTTCATCTTTACACGGCTTTTTCAAATTGTTGAATTCCGGGAAGAGGTGATCCAGGAGCGGCTCGGAAAGTATAAAAAAACACTAAAACCGGGATTTCATTTTTTGATTCCGTTTGTAGACCGTCCGGCATACAGCCAGGAAATGAGAGAGCAGGTGATTGACGTTCCCAGCCAGACTTGTATTACCAAAGATAATATTGAAGTGGCCGTGGATGGACTTGTTTACCTCAAAGTGATGGATTCGTACAAAGCCAGTTATGGAATTTCAAATTATCATGCCGCTGCAGTGAATTTGGCTCAAACCACCATGCGGAGTGAAATTGGAAAAATTACGCTGGATGATACTTTTTCCGAACGGGAGAAGATGAACGAAAACATTGTTCGTGAGATCGACAAAGCGGCCGATCCCTGGGGAATTAAAGTGCTTCGCTACGAGATCAAAAATATTCGTCCTTCGAAAGATATTGTGGATACAATGGAGAAACAGATGGAAGCCGAACGTGAGAAACGTGCAGAAATCACCCACTCAGAAGGACATCGGCAGGCGCGAATCAATGAATCAGAAGGGGAGCAAAAGAGCCAGGTTTTGGTCTCGGAAGCGGAACGACAGCGGCGAATTAACGAAGCAAAAGGCCGTGCCCAAGAGATTGAACTGGTTGCTAATGCAACAGCAAAGGGAATCCGGCGGGTAGCGGAAGCCATCAATCGCCCGGGTGGAGACCTTGCCGTTAAAACGAAACTTGTAGAACAGTATATCAACCAGTTTGGGAAGATTATCAGAAAATCGAATGTGTCGGTTCTGCCTACTGAAACAGCAAATCTAAAAACCTTTTTTGAAGGAGTGAGTAAAGTGAGTGATCATACCAAACCTGCAGCAAACACAAAAGGAGGAAAATAGCCATGGAAATCTTAAACACAATCAGCCAGGTTTTCTTAGCACTTTTCTCCATCTATGTGATGTTTATGTTTGTACGCGCCATTCGTTTGGTTCCTAACCAGTACAATTACATTGTGGAACGTCTGGGGAATTATCACAAAACGTTGGGTGCCGGTTTTCATGCCCTGGTTCCGTTTATCGATAAAGTTGTATACAAGCAAGATCTGAGAGAAGAAACCATCGAAGTGGAACCACAGGAATGTTTTACTCAAGATAACGTGAAGGTAGAAGTGGACGGTGTGATTTACATCAGCGTAATGGATCCTGTAAATGCAAGTTATGGTGTAACCGATTACCGGTATGCTGCCGTTCAATTGGCCCAAACCACAACTCGTTCGGTCATCGGTACGATGGATCTTGACCAAACATTTGAAGAACGTGCCAAAATGAGTAAAGAAGTGGTGGAAGTACTCAGCGAAATGGAGCGTCCCTGGGGAATCAAAGTACACCGCTATGAGATTAAGAATATCGTAACGCCCCGAACTGTACAAAACGCTATGGAACGGCAGATGACCGCCGAGCGTGATCGCCGTGCTGTGATTGCAAAATCTGAAGGTGTGAAAGGCGCCAAAGTAAATGATGCCGAAGGGATGCGGGCTGAGATCATCAATATTTCTGAGGCAGAGATGCAGCGCCGAATCAACGAGGCGGAAGGTTTGGCCAACGAGATTGAAGCAATTGCGGAAGCTACTGCCAAATCGATTGAGCAGATTGCCGATGCGTTAGCCCAGCCGCATGGAGAAGAAGCCATGCAGTTACAACTCGCAGAAAAATACCTTGAAGTTCTTGAAGGAATCGGCCGCGGCGAAAACAGCATCATCCTTCCAAAAGATATCTCCAACTACGATGCTTTGATGGAAGGACTTTCACTAAACAAACTGGTGATTGGATCAGATAGAGAGAAAAAATAACTGATTCAATCTTTCACATAGCCGTTCGGCAACGGATACAGATGGCGGTTGTTGAAAAGATTGTAAAGTTGATATACAATTAAGATGGAGAATACGATTTGTATGAGGTCTATTTATAACTTTTTTATCCTAAATGTTAATTAAGGATGAAGTTTTTTTGCACCTAAAATATTAATGAGTTATTCTTGCATTGTAGTAATTAATTAGTTTATCTCCTTTTTGTTCTAGATGAATCATATCCACCATTCTCATTTTAACGAGGAAAACTGTTTAAAAGAAATTCAAGAGGGGAATTCCGACGCATTCAGAACTCTCTTTATTCAGTATTATGAGAGACTGTGTTTGTTTGCCTACCGCTATATAAAATCCCGGATTATTGCCGAAGACCTGGTACAGGAAGTTTTTGTGAAGATGTGGGAGCGAAGAGAGGAGTTGAAAGATATAAGGAACCTGAAGCCATATCTTTACCAGGCTGTAAAAAATGAAGCTCTGGATTTTATAGAACACCAGGATATGGTATATAAAAAGTTATCGATGCTTAGAATTACTCTTAACAGGAGCAATACGGACCAGAATACTGAAAATTTAGATCATGATAAGTTTGAGAGTCGCATTCAAAATCTGATTGAAGTACTTCCTGAAAAAACGAGACAGATTTTCAAATTGTGCAAAACGGATGGACTTTCTTACGAAGAAATAGCCGATATCTTAGACATCTCTGTAAAAACGGTTGAATATCACATCAGCAAAACGTTCGAAATCATTAGAGTAGCTCTTAAAAACGAGAAGAATTCGCTCTATAAATAAGAGAAACACCGCCTGAGTGTTAGAAATGGTTTGTGTTTCTTTTTGATTGGAGCCAGGGAATATTTGTTGCCAGCCTTTCTTTTAGAATAATCCCTCAGAAGTTTTTTATGAAAGCATTCCTGATTTTTCAAGGGTTTTCCTGAAACAGTTTACGGTTTTTAAATTTTTTTTCCTGAAATACAGATTTTTTTTAGGGTGCCTTCCTTTTCATTCGTGTTAGGTGTAGTAATGTAATTGAAAGCACAAATCATGGATGTTGCACTTTTAGTTAAATATTTGTCAGGACACTGTTCCCGGGCGGAACAGAAACGTGTCGAAAACTGGCTGAAAGAAGACAGAGACAACCGGCGTTACCTGGCGCATATAAAAAGAGTGTGGGATGTTGAACCTAAAAAGGAATTCAAGCCAAATGCTCAAAAAGCTCTTGATAGAGTAGAGGCGAGATTGGGCGGCATTGATTCACCAGAAAAAAGAATTGATGAACAACTCCAGCATTTATATAGCTCTTCGCATAAAAGCCGATCTAATATTTTGCCGTGGTTGTATGTAGCCGCATCCATTTTGATTTTGGCCATGGCTACACTTTATGTGGCGGCCCGGTTTTCTTCCTCAGCAGAGCAGAAAAATACCGATGCGGAAATAGCCATGCAGGAAATCATAACTAAAAAAGGGCAGCGCACCACCTTCCGGTTAAAAGACGGTTCGAGAGTTGTTTTAAATGCAGACAGCAAAATTCGTATTCCAGCAGACTATGGAGAAAAAAACAGGGAGCTATACTTGGCGGGAGATGCATATTTCGAGGTATATCCGGATGCAGACCGCCCATTTATCGTCTACTCAAAAAATACATTTACACAGGTTCTGGGAACCAAGTTTGCCGTTCTCACTCATCCCACACAAAAAGTAACTGCGGTGGTAGAGGAAGGGAAGGTTGCTTTTGGAAGAAACGACAGTACAGGACATAAATTCGAAGAACTCACACAAAATGAAGTAGCCGAAATCTACGAGGACGGAAACGCAAGTGTGTTCTATAAGAATGATTTGAATCAGTATTTAGGCTGGAAAGACGGCCTGCTGATTTTTGAAAGTACTCCATTCAATGAAGTGGTAAGCAAGCTGGAACGCTGGTATAACATCGATATTAAAGTACCGGATTCCACATCCGGCTTTCCAAAGCTAACGGCCGAGTTTAGTGATGAACCCATGGGTGAAGTTCTCAATGTGGTAGCTGCAACCCTGCACCTTCGCTATATAAGAGATGGTGACAAAATAACTTTTATAAACTACGAAGCTAAATAGCCCCTTAAACAATCAGTTTATCGTGTCATTAAAACCGACGCACAATTCACAACTAAGGTATACATACATATGCTCAGAATAGATACAGGACAAATAGTAAACAAACTTAAGGTACTGCTTTATGTACAGCTCTCAGTTTGTTTTTTTGCGACTCCGATAATGGCCCAGAATAATAACTCTGAGCCGACAACAGCCCAAGGAGAACTTGTAGTAGCTGAAAAATACAATGTTACAACAGGATTGGAATTATCTGGTAAAAATTCTGCTGTACTTGAAAAAGTAATATCGTTAGATATTGAAAACGGAACTCTTGAACATGCTTTACTTGAGATTGCTGGCAAAGCAGGTTTAAAACTTTCCTACAGCCCTCAAATTGTTCCTCTTTCTAAAAGGGTTTCGTTAACAAATCATAAAATTACGATTAACAATGCATTATGGGAGGTTTTGAACGGCACCAGCCTGCGATATGCAATATCAGAAAATGGTCATTTGGCCATTATAGTCGATCCGGATATAGAAGAAGCAACGGCTTCGGTCCAGTTTGAAGAAGGGACGATTACCGGTATTGTCAATGATGCCGCAACCGGAGAAACGCTGCCGGGAGTGAATGTATACATTGATGAACTTCAAATAGGGGCGCCCAGCGATTTGGATGGAAGGTTTGAAATTACAGAGGTGCCTTTTGGAACCTATACTGTACAGGCATCTTTTGTAGGGTATCAGGAATATTCAACAGAAGTTGTGATTGAGGAGGAAGAAGTTGAACTGAATATTTCCCTTCAGCCAAGCGTGTATGGACTGGATGATGTTGTCGTAACGGCGTTTGGTGTTCAGCGGGAGCAGCGATCTTTGGGTTACGCATCGCAGTCCGTCGATTTTGAAGAACTAACCAAGGCAAAAGAGACAAACCTTATAAATTCTTTGCAAGGTCGCGTAGCCGGGGTTGATATTGTCAGCGCAACAGGAAATGTTGGAGGATCTTCGAGAATTGTGCTTCGTGGTGTAAGTTCCCTTTCGGGAGATAATCAACCTCTTTTTATTATCGACGGCGTGTATATAGATAACTCCAATTTTGATGGAGCCGGCGCTTATGGCTGGACCACAAGTGAAGTTGACTATGGAAACGCAGCGATGGATATCAATCCCGAGGATATTGAAAGTATTACGGTACTGAAAGGTCCGAATGCTGCTGCCTTGTACGGGTCCCGTGCGGCCAATGGTGCTGTTGTCATCACTACAAAAGACGGCAGCCAAAATAATGGTATTGGTGTGGATATTAGCAGCAGTACTCAATTTCAAACGATCCTGGAATTCCCGGAGTACCAAAATAAATTTGGTCAGGGTAAAATTGATGAAAACGGAGTCCCGCAATTTTCCTATGTAGATGGAAGAGGGGGAGGAGTATTTGATGACGTAGGTGAAAGCTGGGGCCCGCCTTTGGATGAAGGTTTGCAAATTGTACAATGGTGGTCAAATGGCGAGCCCGCGCCATGGGAATCTCATTCCGGAAATACAAGAAGCTTTTTCAATACCGGTTCAGTTTTTAATAATTCCATTTCGCTTTCCGGAAGTAAAGAGGATGCAAATTTCAGGCTTTCTTTCACAAACCTGGACCAAACCGGAATTGTACCCAATGCCAAAATGCACCGGGCAAATATTTCATTCAACGGGGGAATGAACATCACCAATCGATTGAGGGCCGAAGCTCGTGCAAATTATATTGACCTGGAAGCATTAAACCGGGCTGAACAAGGGTATAACTGGAACAACATCATGTTTACCATTGGCCAGTGGACGGCACGGCAAATTGATATGGATCGTCTTAGTGATTACAAAGATGAAAGTGGAAATATGAGGAATTGGAGTTCGGTTCACGAAAATCCCTATTGGATTCAATACGAAAACACCAACTCCCAAAACAGAGATAGAATTATTGGTGGGGTTACACTGAATTATGATGTTAACGATTGGCTGCAAATGGAAGGGTTTACCGGAACAGATTGGTATGTCGATCGCCGCGAAGCCCGGTATGCGCAAGGCAGTCATCGTACGCCAGACGGTGAATATTTGGAATCAACCCGATACATAAAAGAGTGGTCTTCCCGGTTTATGGTGAGAGCCAATACAGATTTAAGTTCTTTGATTTCTCTTTCAGGGATGCTTGGTGCCGAAAATCTGCAGAATACCTATAACTATAATAGCGGCCATGCAAGTCAGTTAAGTTTGCCTGGTGTTT
>NZ_JAKEDS010000003.1:0-276642 GCF_021462415.1 Rhodohalobacter sp. 614A | reverse complement strand
GTGATACCGGCACATCCGGTGAACAGGGCTACGATTAAAGAGGCGGTTGCAAGTCGGAGGTTAAGTTTTGCTTTCATATCAGTAAGGTTTGTTGTTTTTATTGAATATTAATTTGAATTCTACTGCTCAATGCCAAAATTTTTGATATACTATACATAAGTAGGATGCACAAGAAGGCAGTTTGTTACAGAATAAATATGGAAATTAGAATATATTTTATATTAGTTTTTATAACATAAATATATACAAAGAATATTAAATTTTTTTAAATATATTCATGTATGATGGCTTTCTGCAAAGCATTTTTTAAAAATGATTTTTTTGTAAAGCATAAAGAATCAGACAGTTATCTCTTTTTTGGAACAGAAAAATATTTCGAGTAAAGAATTTTACGAGTTAATTACGTCGGCTAACACCTCTGAAATAAATCGAATATCTAATTTATTTATTCAAAGGATGGCGTTGTATTTGGCTTCTGTCATGAAGGCAAATGACGAGACTGCGAAAGATTGTGCTCAACAAGCTTTTGAAAAAGTTTATACAAAAATCATTGAAGGTTCCATCACCGAAATCAATGATATTTTTGGATATTTAATCCGTTCTGCCCGCAATGAATATCTCATGATTCTCAGAAAAGACAAGGTTGAGGTGCCAAGTGAATACTCTTATTTTTCGGGAGTTATTGGAACAACTGGAGATGAAATAGTGGGCTCTATTTATTCCGAAGAGAGAGAAAAATTACTCGAGTATTGCATCAGTAAATTAAAGAAGGGTAAGCGGACGTTTTTTTTGCAGGTTCTGAAATTTATAAATGAAAAAGACAAAGACGTTGCAAAAAAACTGAATATGAGTCACGGTAATTTTAGAACAAGGAAATCAAGAGTTATAGATGCTCTTAGAGATTGTGTAAAGAATGCGGCCAAAGCCTAATGCATGAAGTTTATTTGGCATTTATCAAGAAAAGAGCTGGGATTTTTTGTAAATCAGGGCGTTTCTCTTCAATCCAATTCCTGATCACTTTTGTTTTTATGTACTCTTCGTCAGAGGTTAAATTTGCTGCAATACACAACTTTGTCGATGGCCGAAGAGTCTCTAATAGTAAAGAGTAGATGGAACTGTTTCTGTGCGGAGTTTCCATAAATACATGTGTAAATCCTGATCTGAATGAATCTCTTTCAAGCTCCTGAATTTTTTGAACACGTTTTGAATCATCTAATGGCAAGTACCCGTGAAATGAAAACTGCTGGCCATTTAGTCCTGATGCCATCAAAGCAAGTAAAATTGAGGAAGGGCCAACAAGTGGAACAATTTCAATATCCTTTTCATGAACCAACTTTGTAAAAACTGCGCCGGGATCGGCAACCCCAGGCGCTCCGGCTTCCGACATGAGGCCAACAGATTGATCTTCCAACAGCTTAAGAAAACTGATGACCTCATGTTCAGGTGTTTTTTTATTTAAAACTCTGAAAGTAATTTCGTGCAGTGGGGTAGGGTGATCTATCCATTGTAAAAAGCTCTGGGCTGTTTGAACTTTCTCAACAATGAAACAATTAAGTTTTTTTATCAATTGAACGGTATAATCCGGTAAAACTGAATTATTCTTACTTTTAGCTATTGGTGTTGGTATTAAATAAAGCGTATTGGTAGATCTCAATGTTTGCATTATGAATGATGAAATAATTCAATTGGTTTGGGAATATAATCGGGTAAAAGCCATTTTATATTCTGTACTATAAACTATGTCAATTCAGAAACGAAAAAAAGAGCATGTTGATTTAAGTGTAAACCAGCAGGTTGCTTATGATAAAAGTGCTGGTTTTAATCAGTTCGACTTTCTTCATAACGCCTTACCTGAGATTAATGTATCGGATGTTGACCTGACAGCTCGTTTTTTGAATAGAGAATTCTCCTTTCCTCTTTTTATATCATCAATGACGGGAGGATATGCAGAAGCAGGAGCGGTAAACACTATTATTGCCGAATTCTGTGAGGAGAAGAACTTGCCTTTTGGGGTAGGTAGCCAACGGGTAATGTTGGAAGATCCTCAACAGGTAGAATCCTTTTCTATTGTACGATCACATGCCCCAACAGCTTTTATTGCGGCAAATATTGGAGGGGCTCAATTAATTGGAGGATTAGAAGAGAAAAAAATTCGCATGATGATTGATAGTATTGAAGCCGATGCAGTCATCGTTCATTTAAATCCGCTTCAGGAATTGATGCAACAGGAAGGAGATCGGAAATTTTCAGGTATAGAAGACGGGATTGCTGACCTGATCAAAAAAGTGGAATGCCCGGTGATTGTTAAGGAAACGGGCGCGGGTATATCATCCCAAGTAGCTCAACGGTTATTAGATCATGGAGTATCTGTAATTGATGTAGCCGGTGCAGGGGGAACAAGCTGGGCAAAAGTGGAAAATCTGCGAGACAATCAAATGGATCCAATGCATGAATTTGATGATTGGGGATTATCGACCGTGGAATGCATTTGCCAGGTTGACTCATTAAGAACAAACTATTCCTTTGAGATGATAGCCTCTGGCGGAATACGTAGCGCTTTTGATATTTTAAAAGCCATGGCTTTAGGAGCTGATTTTACGGCATCGGCTCAACCTATCATAAAAGCGATTGTAGAAGGAGGTTTTGATTCACTTGATGAACTATTTTGCAATTGGGAAAAACAGGCCAGATATATATTAACATTGGTTGGTTGTTCCAAAATCGATGACCTGAAGCCAAACGTTCTTATCAAGAGAACCTAAATCAAACAATAAGAGCGAATGTATTACTCAGAACCGGACGTACTTACGTATTCTTTCTCAGCTTCATCTGCCAGGGCTAATATGGCATCCCGATATAAACTGCTGGGATTGTACCGGTAAACAGCGCCTTCCAGCGAACCTGTCACTTCATAAAAGTGAGCCAGGTAATTGGCAATGGAATGGATATTATTTGTCATGTCGAAAATATCCTCTCCCACAAACCATCGATTAATGGAATACGGGATAAACTGACCGTATGACATCGCTCCTGCATAACTCGATTTGAGCTCAAAAACATCGATATTATTCCGGTTTGTAAAGATCAGAAGTTCTTCCAACTGGGCTTTTGCAAAATCTGCACGATAATCTTCATTATACATAGATACGTAAACATTCAGAGGATTATAGCGACCGATATTTTTCCCGAAATCAGACTCTATTCCAATAATTGCAGCAATAACATATTTAGGAATTTGGTATGTCTCCTGAGCTTCTTGGAGAGGGCTGGAATAGGTTGTCATAAATGCTCCGATACGTCCTTTTTTATCATCGAAGCCCAATACCCGTTTGTAGTCTTCCAGAGTTCCGATTTTCTTTTCGGCTGATTTTCGAAAGCGATCTCCAATTCCATCGTAAATCTCAAATTGCGGATCATCGAGTAGCGATTTTAAATCCAGATCTTTTGATTCGAAATACTCAATCAGAGAATTCAATCTTGTCGGATAAACCTGGTCTGCTGAATCCTCAGAAATTTCTTCCTGAACCATTATTGTACGAAGCGATTCTTCATTTTTTGGCGACGTATTATCAACAGAAACCGGATTAATCAGTAAAAGTTGGCTCGCAAACAGGGGAATAAGAATATTGAATGAATAGGGGTGCATGGTACTTTCTTGTCGGTTCAATGATATTTTTATCATTAATAACAAAAAATGAGCCATAAGTCAAAGTAATTTCGCATAGCTTAAAAAGTAGCTATGACAAACAATGATTATATTTAATTTTGGATAGCTATTTACACTTTGAAATATTGAAATTGATTTTCATATTCATTCAATAAAATTAAAAACTAACACACAGAGTAAACGAGATGAATAAATTTACATATGCTATTATTCTATCATTAGGTATGTTTTTGTTGGCAGCCATTTCTGCACAGGCACAAACAATTACTGCAGGGGGAGGAGTCGGATACGGGAGTAAATCCGAAGATTTTAATTTCCAGGTAAATGCTTATTACAGCATTCCGAATTTGCCACTAAGAATTGGAGGGGATGTGGGTTTTTCAAAACCGGAAGATAATCTTACCCAAATTGAAGGAAATGCAAATGTTCACCTGATGCTGCTGGATAAAGAACTGATAAGTATTTATGGACTGACCGGCTTGAATGTGCTTTATTCGAAAATTTCTGTTGGTGATGTTTCTGATTCCAGCACAGATACCGGATTAAATGTTGGTGGCGGTGCTGAGGTCGACCTGGGTTTCGGAAGGGCATTCGGTGAAGCTAAATATGTTTTGGGCAGCGAAAGAGAAGAACAACTGGTACTTGGAGTAGGTGTTCGTGTAGCTATAACTAATTAGTATTTGAGAGTTTCCGTTTCTAAAAAAAGCCTGATTGTTTAATCAGGCTTTTTTTTTATAAAATAAAGGGTCTCGTAATACAGTATTCTTTTAAAAAAGCCATAACTATGAAAGTATCTGTTTTAACCTTTTTATTACTAGTACTCACCTCAATTTCAATCCATCCAACAGTAACTTTTGGCCAAAATATAGATGATGGATATAGAGCATGGCTTAACTACGAAAAAGTAGAGAATCAAGAATTACTAAATGATTATCGGAATGTTTTGAGTTCCGTGGTGCTGAAGGGAAACTCTCCGACGATGGCTGTAATTAAGGAAGAATTAAATATAGCTCTTCCAGATTTATTGGGTCTTGAGATTTCTTTTTCTGATCAGGTTCAAAATAACGGTACGCTACTGATTGGAACGCCTGAATCTTCCTCTCAAATATCATCGCTTAATTTTGATGAAAAACTGGCTCAAATCGGAGATGAAGGTTACCTGATCGAACACGCTGATTTGGATGGATATCGCTCTCTAGTAATTACTGCGAATACAGATATTGGATTATTATATGGCGTGTTCGGGTTATTAAAACAGATTCAAACTCACCAAAATATTTCTGAGATATCCATTCAAAGTGCTCCAAAAGTGGAATATAGAATGGTCAATCATTGGGATAATTTAAGTCGCCTCGTTGAACGTGGGTACGCCGGACTTTCTATTTGGGATTGGGGAACTTTGCCTGAATACAAACATCCGCGTTATACCGATTACGCCAGGTTAAATGCTTCCATTGGGATTAATGCTACAGCCGTTAATAATGTAAATGCTGATCCCCGAATGTTATCCGATCAATTTTTGGAGAAGCTTGTGGTTCTTGCAGATATTTTTCGTCCGTATGGTATTAAAGTTTTCATATCCATCAATTACCAGGCGCCGATATCGGTTGGAGGGTTGGATACGGCCGATCCTCTTGATCCAAATGTTCGAAATTGGTGGGCAGAAAAAGCGGATCAAATTTATGATATGATACCGGATTTTGGTGGTTTTCTTGTGAAAGCTGATTCCGAAGGACAGCCGGGGCCGTTCGCGTATGATAGAAATCACGCTGAAGGCGCGAATGTTTTGGCAGAAGCTCTTGAACCTCATGGCGGTGTGGTGATCTGGCGTGCATTTGTGTACAGTCCGGAACAGGAGGACCGTTTCCGTGAAGCTTATGATGAATTTGTTCCTCTTGACGGTCAATTTAAAGACAATGTAATTCTTCAGGTTAAAAACGGCCCGATTGATTTCCAGCCAAGGGAACCGTTTTCGCCGCTGTTTGGAGCAATGGAGGAGACGAACACAATGCTCGAACTCCAGATCACTCAGGAATATTTCGGCTTTTCATATCATCTGGCCTATCAGGGAACACTTTTTGAGGAAGCTTTGGACTCCGATACATTCGCGAATGGAGAAGGATCTACGGTCGGAAAAGTTGTGGCCGGAGAAGTTTTTGATTACGAGCACACTGGAATGGCCGGGGTTTTGAACATTGGAACGGATCGTAATTGGACCGGGCATCCGTTTGTTCAATCCAGTTGGTATGCTTTTGGCCGGTTGGCCTGGGATTACACACTTTCTGCCGGCGAAATTGCTGATGAGTGGCTGAAAATGACGTTTACAAATAAACCGGAATTTCTTGATCCCATTAGCGAAGTCATGATGATTTCTCGAGAAGCCGGTGTTAATTATCGATCCCCTCTGGGCTTAACACATCTTTACGCCCAGGGACATCATTATGGTCCCGCACCGTGGACGTCTGATTTGCCACGCCCCGATTGGACGGCAGTTTACTATCACAAAGCAGATGTGGATGGAATTGGATTTGATCGCACCCAGAGCGGTTCAAACGCTATTGAACAGTATCATGAACCGGTTAGGAAACGATTTAATAAAATAGAATCAACACCAGAAGATTACCTGCTGTGGTTTCATCATGTTGACTGGAATTACGAGATGAATTCCGGACGGACACTTTGGGAGGAATTGGTTCATAAATATTACGAAGGAGTTGAACAGGTCCGGTGGATGCAAGAGCAGTGGAATTCTATAGAAGGATTGATTGATGAACATCGGTTTGAACATGTGAAGGCACTACTTGAAATCCAGGAGAAAGACGCTGTTCGATGGCGGGATTCGTGTGTGCTCTATTTTCAAACTTTTTCCGACATGCCGATTCCTGACCAATATGAAAAACCGGAGCATGATTTAGAGTATTATAAATCGCTTGAGAGAAGTTTGTATATCCCGTCACCGCGTTATGACTAGTGCAGCTTTCTGAATTACTTTTTCAAGCCAAAAGATAGTATAATGACAATACAGCCACTGTCTACCTGAACATTTTAAAAATGAAGCGCTATGGTTAAATCGTTTTTTTATTTAATAATTCCGATTCTATTCAGCCTGATCATTGGATTTACAGGATCATTTTCCAGTCACAAAATTAATGATCTGGGAATCTTTGAGAACACACTCGACATCGGTGATGTAAAACATGAGGGGCGTGTATCGTACGATCCGAAAACAGGAGGGTATACTCTCATTGGTTCTGGCGAGAATATGTGGTTTGATCATGATGAATTTCGATATCTCTGGGCTCCCATTCAGGGTGATTTTATCCTTCGTGCCGAACTCGAATTCATAGGTGAAGGTGTAGATCCACACCGGAAAATTGGCTGGACGGTTCGGAATACACTCACTCCTAATTCTGCGATGGTAAATGCGGCGGTTCATGGAAATGGGCTGACATCCCTTCAATATCGAAAAGAAGTGGGTGCAGAAACCCTGGAAAGTGTCTCTTCTGATAGTTTACCGAATGTTGTTGAGTTATCAAGGATTGGCGGTACATTTATCATGAAAACTGCAAAAAAAGGAGAGCCTTTTACCATTGTGGAAGTTTCGGATGTGGAGTTGAGAAACGAGGTGTTTGCCGGTATCTATATCAGTGCTCACAATGCAGACGTGGTTGAAACGGCAGTGTTCAAGAATGTAAGAATTACCAAACCGGCCCCGGCTGATATGACTCAATATCAGCAATATCTGGGAAGCCGATTGGAGATACTCGATATCGAAACGGGAATTCAGAAAGTAATTCACAGAAGTGAACATTCCATTCAGGCTCCAAATTGGACGGTAGATGATAAGCGTCTAGTTTTTAATTCGAATGGATATTTATACAATTATTGGTTTGATGACGGTAAAATTACGTATCTGAATACCGGAAATATTACCAATAATAACAACGATCATGTTCTTTCTTTGGATGGCACCATGATCGGGATCAGTAGCCAACATCCTGAGACGGGAAGTTCCACGATCTATATCATGCCTGTTGAGGGAAGCGACAATCCGAAACAAGTTACAAAACCAGAGGCTGGCCATTCGTTTCTACATGGAATTTCGCCGGATAATCAAACCGTGATATTTACCGGTTTCCGAAATGGCAATCCCAACCTTTTTGGTGCTGATGTAAATACCGGGGAGGAAACTCAGCTGACCGATACACCTACTTTGGATGACGGATCGGAATATTCACCGGATGGAAAGTATATTTACTTCAATTCCAATCGAACAGGAGCAATGCAAATTTGGCGAATGGATGCCGACGGAAGTAATGAAACACAGCTCACTTTTGATGAGGATTTCAACGATTGGTTTCCGCATATTTCGCCGGACGGTAAAAAGATGGTTTTTGTGAGTTTTGGAACCGATGTAGATTCCGGAGACCATCCTTTCTACAAAAATGTAACGCTCCGCATGATGCCTGTTGAAGGTGGAGAACCGAAAATTATTGCATATTTGTATGGTGGACAAGGAACCATCAATGTGCCGAGTTGGTCACCCGATAGCAAAAAAATTGCGTTTGTAAGCAATACCGGCCGATTTTTTTAAAAATTCACATTCCTTCACATTCTGTTGTGATGGATAATCCGCGAAGTTTATAAAGATAACGAAGGCGATGAGCATGCCTGTTCAGAAAAATTTACTCATCATCGGAAAAGTGTGGCCAGAACCGAAATCTTCGGCAGCAGGCAGCCGGATGATTCAACTTATTGAATTATTTCTTGATGATGGGTGGGACATTACATTTTCGAGCCCGGCGGCAAAAAGTGATTATTCATTTGACCTTTCTGAAATTGGCGTAGATGAACAACCGATACTTCTGAACGATTCTTCATTTGATGATTTCATCCGTCAATTAAACCCGGATGCAGTGCTTTTCGACCGCTACATGACCGAAGAACAATTTGGTTGGAGAGTTGCGGAAAACTGTCCTGATGCGCTACGAATTCTTGATACGGAAGATCTCCACTGTTTGCGGAATGCACGTCAAAATGCATGGAAAAAAAACTTGAAATTTGAAGTAGATGATCTGCTTTCTGAAGAGACGGCAAAAAGAGAAATTGCCAGCATTTTGAGATGTGACTTGTCGCTGATTATCTCTGATGTTGAAATTCAAATTCTAAAAGATGCTTTTCATATTGATGAGAAATTACTTCTCTATCTGCCGTTTCTTTTGAATTTTGATAAAGAACCGTTTCATGAACCCACGCTTAGTTTTGAAGAGCGAAATGGATTTGTTGCTATCGGAAATTTCAGACATGAGCCAAATTGGAACGCCGTTCTGTGGTTGAAAGAGGAAATCTGGCCGTTCATTCGGGCGAAGTTGCCATCAGCGAAACTGTATGTCTATGGTTCCTATCCCGCAAAAAAAAACTTTCAACTCAGCAATCCTGATGATGGTTTTTTGATTAAAGGCAGGGCAAGCGATGCAAAAGAGGTAATCGGAAAAGCAAAAGTTCTGTTGGCACCTTTACGATTTGGTGCTGGAATTAAAGGAAAATTAGTAGAAGCGATGTTGTGCGGAACTCCTTCTGTCACCACAACCGTTGGTGCGGAAGGGATCGTGTTGGGCTGCAAATGGAATGGTGCAATCGCCGATGATCCTGAACAGTTTGCAAATGCTTCTGCCGAGCTTTATCAGGATTCAGATTTTTGGAAAACGTCACAGAATACAGGATTTGAATTGCTCAAAAGCAGGTTTGACCGGTCAAAATTTGAGCCGGAATTATTAACCCGGATCAAATCAATCATGGAAAACCTCGAAAAGCACCGGAAAAATAATTTTATGGGATCCATGCTGATGCATCACACCATGAATAGCACAAAATTCATGAGTAAGTGGATCGAAGAAAAAAACAAGTAGGTTCGTGTAAATCACAGGATCAAAGTGCAGATTAAGGATAGTCTTTTTCTGAAATCTGAAGAATTTGTCTTGTCGATTAAAATAAACTACTATTTGTTGGGATGCGGGAACCTGCCAAAACATGATTTTAAGCCTGCATACTTGGTACCGTTTCAAAAAAGGGTTGACTTAAAAAATACGAATGAAGGATGAAAACAGGGATCGTCCCAAAGATCCTTACATACTAACCGAAGAGGAAATCAAAGATCCCCCCGAAACTTTTTGGGGAACTCTCAAACATCTTGGCCCTGGTTTTGTAATGTCAGCAGCGATTGTAGGATCTGGGGAATTGATCGCCACCACAACGTTGGGTGCAAGAGCAGGATTCGTAACCTTTTGGGTGATAATACTGAGTTGCCTGATCAAAGTGACCCTCCAGTTAGAATTCGGCAACCATGCCATCAGTAATGGTGAAACCGTAATGAGTGCGTTTAACCGTTTGCCGGGTTGGAAATACAGAGATATTAACTGGACAATTTGGACGTGGCTTTTTATCCAGCTTTTTAAGCTTTTGCAAGTTGGCGGAATTGTGGGAGGCGTAGCCATCACCATGAATATTTTCTTCCCCTCCTTAAATGTTACAATCTGGACATTTATCGCGGCGATACTCGCGGCATTGCTTGTCTTTAGGGGCTATTACACATTTGTTGAGCGGTTCTCGCTGGTGATGATCGCTTTCTTTACTGTGCTCACATTTCTATCGGTTTACTTTTTACAGTTTACGGATTTTGCTTACTCGTGGCAGGATATTGCATATGGTCTCAAGTTCAATCTGCCAACCGCAACGGTTGGGGTGGCCATTGCCGCTTTTGGTTTGACGGGTGTTGGCGGGGACGAAATCATGTATTATCACTACTGGTGTATCGAAAAAGGATACGCAGCTTATACCGGTCCGGCAGCAAATAACCCGGAATGGGTGAAGCGGGCGAAAGGCTGGATTAAAGTGATGTATTGGGATGCCGTACTTTCCATGATTGTTTACACCCTGGTTACAGCGGCATTCTATATTTTGGGAGCTGCGGTTTTACATGCACAAGATCGCGTTCCGGAAGGATACCAAATGATCGAAACTCTTTCGGGGATGTATACAGAAACCCTCGGCCCCGGTGCCAGGAATATGTTTTTGATTTGTGCCGTAGTTGTTCTCTTCTCTACGCTTTTTAGTGCGTTGGCCAGCTGGACCCGAATCTTTGCTGATGCCTTTGGCAAACTTGGGTTTCTAAATTTCCATGATATTGAACAAAGAAGAAAAGCCATTGCCATTTTTGCGTGGGTATTTCCTTTGCTTTGGGCATTGATGTTTTTGTTTGTTCAATTGCCTGTGTTGATGGTAATCATCGGTGGATTCTTTACATCAGTCCTTCTTCTGATTGTCGTTTTTGCAGCTATCCACTTCCGTTACAAACAATTAAAAGTGGAATTAAAACCGACCATTTTTTACGATATTGCTTTTTGGGTAAGTGTAATCGCCATTTTGATGGCGGCGATTTACAGTATTTTCAGGTTTTTCTGATGACATATAAATATGAATGACTCATTGCGAACAAAATGAAAAAAAGTGAATGAAGTTTGGCAATCCTAACCTTTTATTCAGATTGATGATTGATTCACTCTGTTTATAATGACGATTCAAATAAAGTAACCACATGATGAAAAGGACTATATTTCTCATTCTAGCTATATGTTTTATAACGCTGCTTTCTGCCTGCCAGGAATCAGAAGAAAAGGACTCCAAAGAGGAAACAGCTCTCACCCGTGAACAAATTCTCAACGAATCCGAAGAAGATTTTGATGACCGAATGGAGTGGTGGCGTGATGCAAAATTCGGCCTTTTCATCCACTGGGGACCCTATGCAGTACCAGCAGGTGTTTATAATGGCAAACGAATTGACAATACCACCGGAGAATGGATTATGAACGGTGCTCAAATCCCGATTGAAGAATATGAGGAGTATTCCCGGCAATTTAATCCTACTCAATACAATGCAGAAGAATGGGTACAAATCGCGAAAGATGCAGGGATGAAATACATCATTATAACGTCCAAGCATCACGATGGATTTGGTTTGTGGGAATCAGAGGTTGGGGATTATAACTCGGCCGAATATGCAGAAATTCAAAAAGACCTTTTAGATGATCTGAAAGTTGCCGCTGACAGACACGACATAAAACTCGGTTTTTATCACTCCATTATGGATTGGCATCATCCGGATGCTCAGGCGCCTCATTATCCAACCTACAATACCAGTGAAAAATCAAACCCCAATTTCGACAGCTATGTTGAAAATTACCTGATTCCGCAGGTTCGCGAATTGGTAGAAGAGTACGATCCCGCTGTTATGTGGTTTGATGGAGAATGGATTCCGGAATGGAAACACGAACAAGCAGTAGATATGTACGTGATGCTTCGCCAGATGGACCCTGAAATGATCATCAATAATCGTGTGGATGTAGGCAGAAAGGGAATGCAGGGAATGAACGAAGAAGGCGGTGCATTCGTCGGCGATTTTGGTACGCCTGAGCAGGAGATTCTTGAGAGCACCAGCGATTTTGACTGGGAATCCTGCATGACAATGAATGATACCTGGGGATATAAAGAATACGATGACAACTGGAAATCCTCAGAAAACCTGATTTTTAATCTTGTTGATGTTGCTGCAAAAGGAGGGAATTACCTCCTGAATGTAGGGCCAACTGCAGAAGGATTGATTCCACAGCCAAGCGTTGAGCGTCTTGCAGATATGGGCGACTGGATGGCCATAAACTCGGAAGCCATTTATGCCACAGAACGTCTTCAAAATCATTTCAGTGAAGGAGAAAATATTCGATACACAAAAAAGAAAGGCGAACCGGTTTACTACGGAATAACTTTTGACACTTCAGGTGAATCCGTTCAATTCAGCTATCTTCAACCGGAGGAAGGTTCCGAAGTAACTCTTCTTGGGCATGATCAACCTTTGAATTGGGAGTTTACAGATGAGGGTGGGCTTACCATTCAGATACCACAGAAAGTGATGGATAATCAGTCAGCTGAAACAGCGTTGGTCTTCAAAATCACGGGGAAAGAAGTTAGCTAAAATGAACCAGGAAAATATGTAGCAATTGTATGGGGTTAATGGGAAAAATTTTGGTCCGGACCTTTTTTTGGTAATACTTTTATTGATTCATCATTTCTTCAGATAACTCTGAGAATTTATAACAGAGAGATCATCTCCTTCAAATAGTAAAAAAATCATCAAATGGATTTCTTGTCACACACCTATTTTGCCCTGTTTTTTATCATTGTTTGTGGTTTTCTATTAGGTAGAATTCAAATCAGGGGAGTTTCGCTGGATGTTTCTGCCGTCATTTTTGTGGCCCTGATTTTTGGACATTTTGGAATTCAGATTCCCGCAGATTTTCAATACCTGGGTCTCGTACTTTTTATATTCACGATTGGGATTCAGGCTGGTCCCGGATTCTTCACATCTTTCAAAAAGCATGGGAGAGAACTGGCAATTTTAGCAACTTTTTTGATTTTGATTTCAGCTGTAATCACTTTTCTGATCTTTACATTTTTAGGAGTTGATAAAAACCTTTGTATTGGTCTGTTAACCGGAGCGCTGACAAGTACTCCCGGCCTTGCAGCAGCCATTGATATTACGGGGTCCTCACTCGCATCTATTGGCTATGGAATTGCCTATCCGTTTGGTGTAATAGGTGTGATTCTGTTTGTAAACTTTCTGCCGCGTATTCTTCGCAAGTCGGTTTCTGAAGCAGAAGAGAAGTATAAAGAAGAACAGATTGAAGAATATCCCGAAGTAGTTACGAAAAATTTTATTGTTGAAAATGAGAATGTAACCGGCCAAAGTATTGGTGAACTGAGGATACGAAGTATGACTAAAGCGGTCGTCTCGCGGGTAATGCATGGAGATATCTCAATTACCCCAAAACAGGATACCATTTTACACAAAGGTGATCTGATTAAGGCCGTTGGCACAAAAGATGCACTTGAAAAAGTAGAGCTGTTAATCGGATCACCAACTGATGTGCACATACCATTGAGCAAAGAGTATGATGTTCGCTCCATTCTTGTCACGAATAAAGAGGTCGTGAATAAGTCGCTGCTTCAATTGAATATTCTTCAAACCTACAATGCCACAGTAACCCGTGTGAGGCGTTCAGGAATTTCATTTTCGCCAAATTCCACACTTCGTTTGCAGATGGGAGATAAGTTGATGGTTGCCTGTAATAAAGAAGATATGAAACAGGTAAGTCGCTTCTTTGGTGATAATGATACTCGGCTATCTGATACGGATTTTCTTCCAATAGCCGTCGGAATTATAATTGGTATTCTTGCGGGGAAGTTCAGTATCAGTTTTGGGTCGTTTACATTTAGCCTGGGACTAACAGGTGGAATTTTACTGACAGCTTTGTGGCTTGGCCGAATGGGGAAAACCGGTCCATTTATATGGACGATGTCAGGCGGAGCCAATCAGCTTTTACGGCAGCTGGGTTTACTTTTTTTTCTGGCTGCAGTAGGTACAAGTGCAGGTTCCAGTTTAGTTTATACATTTACAGAATATGGATTATCCCTATTTATTTACGGGCTCTTAATCACATTGGTTCCGCTGATCCTCACAACGATAATCGCTCAATATTTCTTTGAGATAAATCTGTTAACTTTTTTGGGAACGCTAACGGGTAGTATGACCAGTACTCCCGGCCTGGCTACGGTCGATAGTATGTCAGATTCCGATGCAGCGTCCATTGCATACGCAACTGTATATCCTGTTGCAATGGTATTATTAATTGTGGCTGTACAAATTTTAAGTTTGATTTGAACTGGAAAATTTATAATCAGTGGTTATTTTTAAAATTCATGAACAAAAAGTAGATTAATGAGAATCTGATCACTCACTCATTAATACGATGAAAAAAATCATTATTCTACTTCTGCTCGGTGGTTTTATTTTTTTATTTACCAACTGTTCTAAAGATGAAAATCTTTCAGGGATTCGAAGTTTAGAGGTTGAGCATCTTTCTAATCCTTTGGGTCTTGATGTGAAAGATCCGCAATTTTCCTGGATTTACGAGAATGGTTCACGCGGTGCTTCCCAGTCAGCATATAGAATTATAGTTTCTGAAAATCCTGATGATCTTGAAAATGAAGAAGGCAGTCTATGGGATTCAGGAAAGGTAAACAGTTCGAGTACGATTAATAATCCATATGAAGGTTCGGCTCTGGAGAGTGGACAGAAATATTTCTGGAAGGCCAGGGTGTGGGATCAGAATGGGAATCCCACGTCTTGGAGTGAAACGCAGCATTTTCAAATGAGCTTGCTGGATGCAGACGATTGGCAAGCCCGGTGGATTACCACTCCCGACAGCACGGTTTCATCGCCATTGTTACGAAATGAGTTTACGATTAATCAGGGAATTCAATCGGCAACCGCGTTTATAACCGGAGTGGGTTACTACGAATTCTATCTAAATGGCGAAAAAGTTGGGGATCATGTACTTGATCCGGCCATTACAGATTTTAGCAAACGGATCCTATACGAAACGTATGATGTAACGGATCATCTGAATGAAGGAACAAACGCCGCTGGTTTTTGGCTTGGAAATAGTGCTTTCCGAATCAAACCGGAAGAGGGGCGATGGACCTGGTTTGGTTCGAACAATCAATTTGGAACACCAATGGGGATTCTTCAGCTACACATTCTTTACGAAGATGGCTCAGAAGAGGTTATTTGGAGCAACAATGAGTGGAAAACAGATGCAAGTCCCATTCTTTACAACAACGTTTACGGGGGTGAAGATTACGATGCCCGGCTGGAACAGGAGGGATGGAATCAAGTGGATTTTGATGATGCACACTGGCAACCTGTGAAAGTTGTAGAAGATCCGGATGTTCTTATGGATTCCCAGATTATGCCGCCAATCCGTGTTGTAGAAACGATTGAACCGGCCACGCGAACCAATCCGAAATCCGGTATTTACCTGTTTGATCTCGAACAAAATATACCCGGATGGTGGAAATTATCAGTTGATGGGGAGCAGGGAACGGAGATCAAAATTCGGGCAGCAGAAACCCTGAATAATGAGCTTTTTCCAAACGCGCTTGAGCCGGGAGACAGTCTTAGTACCAGCGAGCAATATCATGCGAATGTCTGGACAACATATATCTTAAAAGGAGACGGAACCGAAACCTACGAACCAAAGTTTTTCTATTCAGGATTTCGATACATTGAAGTTCAGGTAGATAATCCCGACGCGATTGGATCGCTGGAAGTTGACGGACAGGTGGTTCATTCTGACTTGGAGCGAAATGGACATTTTGCTTCTTCTGATACACTTCTGAATCAAATTTACGAGGCGGCGATATGGTCACAACGAGGAAATCTGCACGGCTATCCCGAAGATTGTCCGCATCGGGAAAAGGGCGGATATAACGGAGACGGTCAGGTTATCGCTGAGACATCCATTCACGATTTTCAGATGCATTCTTTCTATCAAAAATGGCTGAATGACATGAAAGACGCTCAATATGAAAACGGCCGTATTCCCAACACATCTCCGTTGATGTTAGGCGGCGTTGGCGGAGGAATCGCCTGGGGAAGTGCATACATTTTACTTCCCTGGTGGATGTATCAATACTATGAGGATACCCGGATTCTTGAGGATCACTACGAGAGCATGAAAAGATATATGAGCTATCTTGAAAATCTTGCTTCGGAAAATGATGAAAACCCGGATGAAGATTACATAATCAACGAATTTGGTGGCTATTGGGATTCACTGGGAGAATGGGAAGCCCCGGTTCGCGATCGAACCGGCCCCAACAATCCATTGACAAATACTTACTACTGGTATCTTGATGTTTTAACGTTTGCGGATATTGCAGAAGTTTTGGGGAGTGATGAAGACCGACAAAATTATCTGGCATTGGCCGATTCTATCAAGGAGGCCTTTAACGAGAAGTTTTTCCTTGAGGAGCAAAACTTGTATGGAACAGAAGAACTTTACCAGGGATATTTGCTCTTTGCTTTGAGTGGAGATTTAGTGCCGGAAGAAAACCGCCAGGCCGTTCTGGAAAACTTAATTCACGATATTCAGGTTACAAGCAACGGCCATCTGGGAACAGGAATTCTGGGTACCAAACACCTGATTAATGTCTTGGCTGAAGAGGGAAGAGAGGATGTTCTTCACGAAGTAGTAACCAAAAAAACATTTCCAAGCTGGGGCCATTGGATTGAAAATGGAGCCACCACGCTTTGGGAAAGCTGGGATGCCGAAAGCTCTCATAATCACCAAATGTTTGGAACTGTCAATGAATATTTCTACAAGTATTTAGCGGGAATTCAGGCCCCGACAAATGCTGGAACATCCATCGGTTACAAGGAAATTCATATCAAACCATATATTCCGGATGACATGAATTGGGCGGAAGCCTCGGTTGAAACGGTTCGGGGAACGGTATCATCCAGGTGGGAAAAATCGGAGAACAGTTTGACTCTGGAAATAACAATTCCTGCAAATACAACAGGCAAAGTTAGTATTCCAACTATGAGTTGGAATAATGTTCAAATTTCAGAAGGTGGAGAGACGGTTTGGAGTGAAGGAGAAGTTGTAGAAAGCGATACACAAATTATCAGCGGGCGAGAAGAAAACGGTTTTGTAGAACTTGATGTGACATCAGGACGCTACGAGTTTGAATTGACAGCTGAAGAATAAGAAATCAGCTGTCGATTTTTACATTGCGGACTCAATGATTTACAGAGGTTCGTCCCACTTTAAAAAAAAGATAATTGTATCAGATTTCTAATACTTTTTTGGCAGTAAGGCTATCCGAAATCAATACGTTTATATTTTTTCCCAATAGTGCGGCATGAATCACTTCCTCTTTTTCGGGTCCCCCTGCAATGCCCACAACCGTTTCAATTTGCATGACCTGCTCCGGAGAAACTCCAAGTATAAGATCTTTCAAGCGGGTTTTAGCCTCATTACCATTCGCATCAAAGAAATGAAGTGCGATATCGCCAACAGCATCAGAATTCAATATTTCCCGACAAGTTGATTCTGAGAGCTCTTTGCTCTTTTTATTTAAAACGGGGTTGGTTTTTAAAGCGCCAATTCCAACAAAAAGAGTGTTGATTATGGGAAATAAATCAAGGGCATTTTTTACTTGTGGGTCATCCATCAAAACCTCTTTGGCCTGAACACTTCCCACAATTCCCGGAGCCGGGAGAAGAGTCAGTTTTGCATTAAGGAGCTGAGAGAGCCGCCGGGAGATATCCGCAGCATGGGCTTTTGCTTCAGGAGGCCCAACTCCTCCCAGGGCCTGAACAATATGCAAGCCGTTAATAGGTTTAGGCTGCATGGATTCAACCATTGCCTGTAAAGTAGTTCCCCAGGTTACGCCAATCACATCTCCTTCCTGGGCGGTGCGGTTCAGGTAGTTTGCCGCTGCCGACCCGATCTGACGTTTGATCACATCTGCCGACATATCAGCGTCGGATTCAACGAGAATCACCTCTTTCAGCCCAAACTTATTTTCAAGAGAATGTTCAAGTTCAACAAAATTGCTGTTCGGCGTTGTAATTGTAATCTGCACAATTCCCTGTTCCCGGGCTTGTTTAAGCATGCGAGACACTTTCGGCCGGGAGAGGTGAAGCCTGTTCGCAATTTGCTGCTGGTTATAATCCTGGTTGTAATACATTGTGCTGATCTTACTGATCAGCCTAATATCAATCGGGTCTTTGGTTCTTGCCATTCTCTTTGATTATCAAAGTGTTACATCATGAAAATAATGTTGATTTTCAGAGTCGGTTTCATAAATTGAATATTGACAATTATTCGAAAATGAACAAATGTTCAATTCATTTTTGTTTCCATTTCGAAACCAACTGAATTCGAAAATCTATCTGTATGAATAACATGAAAATTTTTCACTTCTTCATCTCTTTTTCTCTGTATGTGGTAATAATGTCAGCCGGAAGTTTTTTTGAGGCCAACGCTCAACCTGCTAATGATTTGGAACTCTACGATTTTCAAGTGGAATATTTCACCAATCCGATAGGAATTGATGATCCTAATCCACGATTTTCCTGGAAAATAATGAGCGACCGTAGAAATACGCATCAAACCTCCTATCAAATACAGGTATCTGAAAGCGAAGATTTTTTAAATGTGGTTTGGGATACAGGAGAAATCGGGTCTGATCAGTCGACTCAAATAGCATACGACGGACCTGAATTGGAATCTCGTAAAAGATATTATTGGAGAGTGAAAATTCAGGATAATCACGGGAATGAGGCTGGTTGGAGTGAGGCTTCTTTTTGGGAAATGGGATTGTTGAGTTCAGATGACTGGCAAGCCGATTGGATAGAGCCGGGTTTTGAACAGGATTCAACCATATCTCCGCCAAGCCCTATGTTCCGCAATGAATTTGAGTTGGATAAACAAGTGGAATCCGCGCGGATTTATATCACAAGTCACGGCATCTACGAGATGGAAATTAATGGAGAACGAGTGGGTGATCGCTATTTTACTCCGGGTTGGACAAGTTATCACAATCGGTTGCAGTATCAGGTTTATGATATTACCGATTTTCTGGAAACCGGAGAAAATGCAGTTGGCGTTATGTTGGGCGATGGCTGGTATCGCGGGTATTTGGCTTGGGGAGATGCGCGAAATCACTATGGAAAAACATTGGGTCTTCTGGCTCAGATCGAAGTAACTTATGAAGATGGTAGTGTTGCCACATTTGGCACGGATGATAATTGGATGTCCTCGACCGGTCCCATTCTGAAATCAGACATCTATAATGGTGAAATGTATGATGCCCGTCTCGAAAAAGAAGGATGGACAAAAACCGGCTATGATGATAGTGATTGGTTTGGGGTAAACGTTGCCCATCACACCAAAGAAAATCTGGTTGCACCGGAAGGTCCGCCGGTTCGCAAGATTCAGACCTTAAACCCCATCGAAATATTTGAAACTCCCGGAGGAGATACCGTTGTAGATTTTGGGCAAAACCTGGTAGGCTGGGTTAAAATAAGTGCCGAAGGGAAAGCCGGAACCGAGATTTCGCTTGTACACGCAGAAGTTTTAGATAAGGAAGGAAATTTTTATACGGCAAACATTCGCGCCGCCGAACAGACAAACCGATTTATTCTTAAAGGCGAAGGAGTAGAAACCTTTGAACCTCATTTTACATTTCAGGGATTTAGATATGTAAAAATAGAGGGATATCCCGGAGAGCTCTCCGAAGATGATTTAACGGCTGTTGTTCTCCATTCAGACATGAAGCCTACCGGTCATTTTGAGACATCCAATGCGTTGCTCAATCAGCTTCAGCATAACATTGTTTGGGGACAAAAAGGAAATTTTGTGGATATCCCAACAGATTGTCCACAACGAGATGAGCGGCTTGGATGGACGGGTGATATCCAGGTATTTGCATCAACGGCCTGTTATAATATGGACGCCTCGGGATTTCTTTCAAAATGGATGAGAGATGTGGATGCCGATCAAAATGAAGATGGAAGTGTGCCGTATGTTGTTCCAAATGTGTTGGGGCCTCAGGCAGCCGGTTCATCGGGGTGGGCAGATGCGAGCGTGATTGTACCCTGGACGATTTACCAGGCGTATGGCGATGAGCAGATTCTTGAAACCCAATACGAAAGCATGAAGGATTGGGTAGAATACATGAAAACCCGGGCTGCAATGGACAGTACTACGTATTTGTGGGATAATAATTTCACATTCGGCGACTGGCTTTCTTTTAACAGCACGGCCTCTGATTATCCCGGTGCGTATACAGATAAAGCTCTGATATCAACCGCGTTCTTTGGTCATTCAACGGATTTACTGGCTCGATCTGCCAGAATTCTCGGGAAGGATATGGATGCACAAGAGTACGAAGAACTTTTTGAAAATATCAGAGAAGCGTTTCAGCATGAGTATATGACATCAAGCGGGCGGATAATGTCGAATACTCAAACGGCTTACCTGTTGGCTCTTCAGTTTGATCTGCTTACTGAAGATATGGAATCAAAAGCTGTAGAGTATCTTTTGGCAAGAGTTAATGAACGCGGGCATTTAACAACCGGGTTTTTAGGGACACCGCATCTCAACCCGATTTTAACACAGTACGGGCATACCGGCGAAGCCTATGAGTTATTGCTGAGAAAAGAGTATCCGTCATGGCTCTATCCGGTCACAATGGGTGCAACTACCATTTGGGAACGTTGGGACGGCATTAAGCCGGATGGTTCATTCCAGGATCCGGGGATGAACTCCTATAACCATTACGCCTACGGTGCCATTGGAGAATGGCTTTATAAATCTGTTGCGGGAATTGATCAGGAAACTGCGGGATATAAGAGAATCTCCATTCATCCACATTTTGGAGGTGGATTGAATTACGTAAGGAGTTTTCTTGATTCCATGTATGGCAAGGTGGAATCGCAATGGCATTATAAAGATGACCAAATGCATTTGATCGTTGAAATTCCATCCAATACAACCACCGTAGTTACACTTCCTTTTGCGAACGTGAATGGCGTTCGGGAAAGTGAGAATGTACTGGATCAAGCCGAAGAAATTCTTGGATTTTCCCAGTCAGGTGAGAATGTACAAGTAGAAGTTGGATCCGGACGTTATCAATTCGTGTATTCATCGAACAGGCTTGAATCTCTGTTGGCCACCAGTGAGTTTAGCACCAATACGGAGTTATGGGCTTTGATGGAAAATGAAGAAGCGCGAAGTATTCTGGAAGAACATATTCCCGAATTACTGGAAAGTGAATCATTTGATATCGCATCAACAATGCCGTTGGTACAAGTAGCTCAATTTACGCCGGATATTGTGACTGCTGATATTCTGGAGGCTATCAATCAGGAATTGAAAATGATTGAATCTGAATTTCAGCCAAGACTGCATGTGGATCAAAAAATAGCAGAATTGATTGCTTATGAGGAAGGCAGAGAACTTCTCAGAGAACACTTGCCGGGTTTGATGGATTCTCCATGGCTCAGCCAGGTGATGGGCTATCCAATCGAATATGCAAGTCATTCCTTGCCTGCATCGTTTGGCTTAGATAGCGAGGCCATAAACAAAATTCTGAATGATTTAAAAGCGATGAGCCCCAATTAATTACTATAAAATCAGATATTTACTCTAAAAAGTGTAAAAATTATAAATCCATTTTTCTCAATGGAATAAAAAATGTATATAAATAGGTCTTTTTAACACAATGGCATGAGTTCCATATTCTATCATAAATAAATCATAGCATGAAGATCTATTTCAATTCAATTGGCTTACTGAGTTTACTGCTCATTTCACTTTTTTTGTTAACATCTTGCTCAAACGAACGACCGGGAGATCCAAAAATCCTTGTTTTCAGTAAAACTGCGGGCTTTCATCATCAATCCATTGCTGATGGAATTATAGCCATACAACAGTTAGGCGAGGAAAATGGTTTTGAAGTGGATACAACCACCGATGCCAATATGTTCACGGAAGGTTCACTTGAACAGTACTCTGCGGTTGTATTTCTGAGTACCACCGGAGATGTTTTGAACCACTATCAGGAAGCCGATTTTGAGCGCTACATTCAGTCCGGTGGCGGCTATGTTGGAATTCATGCAGCCGCCGATACTGAATACAATTGGGGCTGGTACGGCCGAATGGTGGGAGGATATTTTCTTGATCACCCAGGTATTAACGATCCTCATCCAAATGTGCAAGAAGGAGTTTTAACTGTTGAGGATCCCACTCATTCATCTACAGAGTTTCTGCCGGAACAGTGGACCCGAACGGACGAATGGTACAGCTATAAAAATTTCAATGAAGATGTAAATGTACTTCTGTCATTGGATGAAGCAAGTTACCAAGGCGGGGTGGATATGGGATATCATCCGATGGCCTGGTATCACGAATTTGATGGCGGACGTATTTTTTACACCGGTCTGGGACACACCAGCGAATCTTTTTATGAGGATGAGTATTTGCAGCACATTCTCGCGGGAATCCAATATGCAATCGGGGAGAATGAAATACTTGATTATGATGAAGCGACTACCTTGCAGGTGCCGGCCGAAAACAGGTTCACCAAAACCCCACTGGTGTTAGGGGAATTTTTCGAACCCACTGAAATGACGATCCTTCCAAATCTGGATATTCTGATTGCTCAACGCCGCGGAGAAATTCTCCATTTTGATAACGAAGATTCAACTCTTAACCAAGTGGCATTGCTGGATGTGTATCATCAAACCGATGTTGAGGGGGTGAATGCGGAAGAAGGTGTACTTGGTCTTAAAGCCGATCCAAACTTTGAAGACAACAACTTCGTCTACATTTTTTACAGTCCCTCCGATACGTCTGTGAACAGGCTCTCAAGATTTGTGTTTGAAAATGACGAACTGGACATGAACTCAGAGACCACCATTCTCGAGTTTTATTCCCAGCGCAATATTTGCTGCCATACAGGTGGTTCCATTGCGTTCGATGGAGACGGCCTTCTGTACGTTTCAACCGGAGATAACTCAACACCATTTAACCAGGAAGGAAGATACGTAACGAGTGGTTTTGCTCCTTTGGATCAGCGAGAAGGCAATGAGCAGTTTGATGCCATGCGGTCATCAGGAAACGCCAATGATCTTCGCGGCAAAATTTTACGAATTCGCGTGAATGATGACGGGACTTATGATATTCCTGAAGGAAATCTCTATGCGCCAGGCACAGAAGGCACACGGCCTGAGATTTATGTTCAGGGGAACCGGAATCCATACCGGATCCAGGTGGATAAAAAAACCAATTTTCTCTATTGGGGTGAAGTTGGACCCGATGCCAATAACGACAGTCTTCAAACCCGTGGACCTCGTGGATATGATGAAGTAAACCAGGCACGTGAAGCCGGTTTCTTCGGTTGGCCTATGTTTGTTGGAAATAACTATCCATATGTGCGCTATAATTATTCGACAGGTGAATCGGGCGAAGCTTTCGATCCTGAGAGTCCTGTTAATAATTCTCCAAACAATACCGGAATTGAGCAACTTCCACCTGCGCAGCCTGCATTCATTTGGTATCCGTATGCAGCGTCGCCGGACTTTCCGACTGTGGGAACAGGCGGTCGAAATGCCATGGCCGGACCGGTTTATTATTCCGATATGTACCCGGAGGAACACCGGCTGCCGGATTATTATGATGGCAAATTCTTTATTTACGATTGGGTTCGCGGATGGATGAAAGCTGTTACCATGTGGCCAAACGGCGATTTTTCCAAGATGGAACCATTTATGCCAAACACAAAATTAAACGCTCTGATTGATTTGGAAATGGGACCAGATGGCCGCCTTTACATGCTTGAATATGGCAGTGGTTGGTTTTCCAAAAACCCGGATGCAGGTTTATCCAGAATTGATTTCAATGCAGGAAACAGACCACCCGTTGTAGATGATGTTCTGGTTGATAAAACCTCGGGAGTTCTTCCGCTAACAGTACAAGTGACTGCAAATGCAGGTGACCCTGAAGATACCGAACTAACCTATATCTGGGATTTTGGAAATGGAGAAACCACCGAGACCAGTGGACCGGAAACGGAAATTACATATAATGAAATTGGGGAATATGAAATCACTCTTGAAGTTCAGGATCCCGGTGGACTCACAGGTATTGGCCGTTCTGTTCCGGTATATGCTGGAAATGCTGCTCCCATTGTGAATATCAATATCGAGGGTAACAGCACATTTTATTTTCCAGGCGTGCCGGTATCATATTCGGTGAATATTGAAGATCCCAATGATCCGTCTGCATCGGAGGATCTTTCCAGCCTGATTGTCTCAGCTGATTATATTGAAGGCACTGATATGGCCGTGGCTTCTCAGGGACACCAAATAATGACGCAGGCTATGGTTGGCAGAAACCTGGTTGAGACGTTGGATTGCCAGGCATGCCATAGCGTTAGCGAAGCCTCCATTGGGCCTTCGTACACGGAGGTGGCTGCGTTATACGAAGATTCTACGGGAGTCACTCCGTATTTAGTTAATAAAATTATCAATGGTGGTTCGGGGGTATGGGGAGAAACCGTAATGCCGGGGCATCTTGAGTTGAACGAATCCGATGCACGAAGCATTGTCTCCTGGATTCAATCGCTTGCGGGAGAACAAGAGAATGAAACGCTGCCGGCGAGCGGAACAATAGATCCAACTCTTGGAGAAGATCCGGCACCAAACGGATTACTCATACTGTCGGCAAGTTATACAGATAAAGGAAGTTCAGAAACGAAGCCGTTGACCGGAAATACGAGTATTTATTTACAAAATAACACGATGAGTTTTGAAAGAGCTTCCAATCTTGATGGTTTTTCCACCATGACGTTCGGCGGTAATTTCCTGATGATGGTTCCCGATCCCACTGGTTCTTTTAGCTTGCAGAATATTGATTTGACGGATGTCGGATCCGTAACAATTGTGGCCGGACTACAAGAACCTTTATCCGGAGAAATTGACTTTGAATTGCGGCTTGGTTCTCCAGAGGGTGAAGTGATTGGTGAAGCTACCTATGAAGCAGGCGGAGGATTCCAAACTCCACAAGGATTTTTGGGCTATACCCTGACATTCAATTTATCTTCCCCAATCGATGAAGGGTCGCACGATTTATATGTTATTAGCCGACGCGCTGACGGTGCTGGCGGAACATTTATTCTCTCGAGCATTCAATTTGATCCGGTTCAATAACAGGGCTGGACTAAATTATTCTTTTGGGATGGTGAATCTGGTTAAAAAAAAGGGTAGTGATGAACCACTAAAATCTCTATTAAACCAGGTTCACCCCAAATGCCTTTCTGCTTTTTAAAAATATCGCTAGACCTGTGGCGGTTGGAAAGGAAATGATTGTCATTTATGGCCGATTCTCTCCCGATTGAATAAAATGAATGAATCCCACCTATTAATTACGAATCCATTTGGGGCACAGTGAACGAACTTTTCTTGGTAAAAAAGTCACCTGACTTCATTTTAAAATATAGATATGGCTTTGAATAGTGATGCGGAAAAATGATGGGAGAGAACTATTTATACAACTATTTACAGAAAAGTTGTTGACATTCGCTTTAGATTTTCTAAATTAGATATAACATTAATTCATTAATGAACATTTGTTCATTAATTATAGTTTCTAAACCAAAGTAAAAATTGAGGAAGCCAATATGCATCTTCAGGTTACAAAACCTTTGACTCTTAGTAATCCGGGGAAATTAGAATATGAAGAGCTTTGGACTGAAGTTCGTCATGGGGATAAAGATGCCCTCGCCAGGCTTTTTTGTTTAAATTATTCGTTGCTGTTTAATTACGGATATAAAATTATTGCGAATGAGGCCTTGGTCAAAGACTGTATACAAGATCTGTTTTTGATAATATGGCGCAGGCATGAACATTTAAATGATGCCTATTCAGTAAAAGCTTATTTGATACAATCACTGAGACGACTTCTGTTGAAAGATCTTTCAAAACAAGAAAACCGGTCCGAACGCAATGAGGTATTCATGTATCGTGCTTTTGAAAATATATATAATGTGGAAGAGCTTATGATTCACTTTGAAGTAGAAGTGGAGCAAAAGCAAAAATTAAAGGAAGCCATTCAATCTTTAAACAATCGTGAGAGAGAGGCTATTTTTTTAAAATTCTATGGAGGCGCTTCCAATCAGGAAATCGCTCAAATTATGAACATAAATATTCAGAGTGTTTACAACCATATCTCTAAGGCGCTTAATAATTTAAAAGCTTTTATTAATTTCGTTTAAGCTTTTGCCTTCGAATTCTATTTAACCTTTAGTACCGGTTCAATCTACTCTTAATGGGAGAAAAGATGAGTAGGTTTCTATCTGTTGCCACTCTTTATAAACAGATAAAGTTTTGCTGATCAAAATCAGAGAAATTTATTTATATTATTTAAATAGAGTTGTCCGTCTTTTAAAAAGACCAGGGAAATAGGTTAAAACTATCAAGCCATGACTTTTCAAAATTCTATGCTTATCGAATTACTTAATGATGATACTTTTGTGGCTTGGGTAAAAGGGGAGAATAATATTACAAACGCTGAGAGAGAGAAATGGAACGACTGGTTAGAGGAAAATCCATATCATGCCATTCTGATAGAGCAGGTAAATAGAATTTTAGAGATGCCATTCAACGAGGTAGAAATTGGTTGTGAGAGTTCAGGAGAGTTAGAAAGACTTTTGAGAGTAATAGAAGAAGAGGACAGAATAAATATCTTACCCAATATGAAGAGAGATTAGGCCCATTATTTGCCTTCCTGCACAGTTAATTTCCTTTAGGTTTACACATCTAACTACACGTATATCTTTGTCCCAAAAATTCCTTCTGACAGATCAAATTCGGTAGTTATTCTTTTTGTACGATGAAATAAAAAGCCCTTTTCTGTTAATCCTACCTATAATCTCTGGTCTTTTCATGATAGAAATGCCTTTGTGAAAAAAAGATTAAATCAAAAAGAGTAGAAATAAAATAAAGCAACCTCTCTAAAAATGAACAGACAGTAAGTTTACCATAACACACTTCTGTTTTAAAATTACAGCAGCCTGGCTTATGGAGTCGATAGTAGCAAAAAAATAAGTCCATTGTTGTAACCATTTGAACCCGTAACCACAAACAAATACTATGGAAAAAGATAAAAAGCTACGGTCTCAGTTTTTTTTCGATTCTGTATGCAACTACTCAACGAGCTATTTGCGTCTGACAGTTACTCTTCTTCTTACTTTATTCTTTACCGGAACTACGCTGGCACAAACAATTGAAATTTCAGGAACTGTTACTTCAACTACAGGAGAAACACTTCCAGGTGTGTCAATAGTTTTAGACGGCACTGATACTGGAACCACCACAAATCTGGATGGGGAATATTCTCTTGATGCACCTTCTGATGGTGTGTTGGTATTCTCATATATCGGTTTTCAAGCCGTGAGAGAACAGATTAATGGTCGTACCGCTATTGATGTAGTGTTGGAAGAAAGTATCGCGAATCTTAATGAACTTGTAGTCGTTGGGTACGGAACCCAATCGACGCGACAGATGACTGGGTCCATCCAAAATATTTCTACTGAGGACTTTCAGGATTTTCCTGTTGCCCAATTAACACAAAAATTACAGGGAAAACTTGCCGGGGTAAGTATCAATCAAAATACCGGTATTCCCGGGGAAGGAATGGCTGTGCGAATTAGGGGCGCGGCTTCGATTACTGCCGGAAGCGAACCCCTTTATGTAGTAGACGGCATGCCCATTACCGGAAATATCAGCAATATTAATCCAAATGAGATTGAAAGTATTAGCGTATTAAAAGATGCATCGGCTACTTCTCTTTATGGATCGAGAGCTGCAAATGGAGTGGTATTGGTAGAAACCAAAAAAGCACGCCCCGGAGAAACGCAGGTTAGTTTCAATGCCAGCTATGGAGTTCAGCAAATTCCACAAAGAGGGCGGCCGGATGTGATGAACGCCAGAGAATACGCCCAGTTCCAAAAAGATATCGCTGAGTTTAATGGCAATTCTGTAGATCCAGTTTTCCAGAATCCGGATCAATATGGTGAGGGAACTGACTGGTATGAAGAAGTGACTCAAATCGCTCCAATGCAGGATTATAGTCTTTCTTTAAGTACCGGAGGCGAAACCTTCAGTACAACTGCTATTCTTGGTTATTTGAACCAGGAAGGTGTTGTAATAGAAACCGGTTACGAAAGATATTCTTTACGGGTTAATACTGAATTTCGTCCCATTGAAGGATTGAATTTTCGGTTCAACGTTGCACCAAATGTTTCATTTAACACGAATTCAGCCACCAATGGCGCACCATGGGCAAATGCTATTCTTAGTGGTGCTTTGTTGTCTACACCTTTGGCTCCTGCAAGAAATCCGGATGGTACCATGCCGTTAACAGCAACAGACCCGGCTACATTCGGTAATCCAAACTTTTTGCGCACCGCCAAGGAAAGGGTGAATGATGATAAGAGTTCACAGATTATTTCTAATGCAATTATTGAGTATGAAATAATAGACGGAGTGCGTTTAAAAACTTCTGCTAACGTGGATATTGGTACGGACCGGTTTTTTACTTTCAATCCATCTACAACAGGAGCTCTGTTTAGCCCGCCTCCAATCATACCAAACGCAACACTGCTGGAAAGAGAGTATCAATCATGGGTGAATGAAAACACGCTGACTTTTCAGCGGAATATCGGGGATCATAGTTTTGATGGTTTAGCCGGATTTACAGCCCAGCAATATAAAATGGAGGACACCGATATAACGGCATCAAATTATCCTGATGATAAAGTACAGACGATCAGTGCCGCCGGGCAACAAACTATTGAGTCGGATGTACAGGAATGGACTCTTTTATCGTACCTGGCAAGAGTAAATTACTCGTATAAAGACAAGTATCTTTTTTCTGCATCAATCAGAAGAGATGGTTCCTCACGATTTGGTGAAGACAACCGCTGGGGTAATTTCCCTTCACTTTCAGTCGGATGGATCGTATCCGAAGAATCGTTTATGCCGGAATCCGAACTGATTAGTTTCCTCAAATTGAGAGGAAGTTACGGGGTTGTTGGTAACTTCAACATTGGCAATTACACCCACATCTCAACAATCAGCCCTGAAAATGCTAATTATGCTTTTGGCAATGGATTGTCAGCTGGACGGGGAGTAGATAACCTGGGCGACAGAAATCTTGGCTGGGAAACAAATAAAGAGTATAACATTGGGATGGATGTTTACTTGCTTAATGACAGGATTCAGTTTTCCTATGATTACTACAACAAGCGAACCGAAGATCTTCTCTATAATGTAGAGGTTCCTTTAGCTTCCGGGTTTGATAACATCCAAACCAACATTGGAGAATTGAAGTTTTGGGGACATGAGTTCACTGTAAGAACATTCAATATCGAAAATAGTGATATGTCCTGGAGTACAGACTTTAATCTTTCTTTCGATAGAAATGAAGTGGTGGCATTGGGAACAGAAAATGCTGCATTATTTACCGGAGGTGGAAATAACCCCAGTAACATCACCCGGGTCGGATCACCCATTGGTATGTTTTATGGGATGGTTTTCGAAGGTATCTACAACAATCAGCAGGAATACGACAATTCCCCTAAACACGCTACTTCGATTGTGGGATCCGCAAAATACAGAGATGTAAACGGTGATGGAGTTATTACTACTGGTGATGATCTTACGATTATCGGAAATCCTCATCCGGATTTTACAATGGGAATCACAAATACGGTTCAGTACAAAAACTTTGATTTTTCACTCACCCTAAATGCCTCTTACGGGAACGATATTCTCCGTACAGAAGAGCAGTATCTCACAAATCTCGACGGGGTATTCAATGTCTATAGCGACATCAACAACAGGTGGAGATCACCTGAAGATCCCGGCGATGGAAGATATGGTAGCGTAGCTGCCGGATCTACATTCATTGAGCGTGACTACTGGTCTTCTCGGTTTGTATATGACGGTAGCTATCTGGCAGCTAGAAATATAACTCTGGGGTATACATTCCCGGTAAATGACAGTGGCTTCATCAACAGGCTTCGAATATATGGAAGTGTTCAAAATGCATTCATATTAACAGACTATCCCGGTCCGAATCCTGAGGTAAATACAGCCGCAGCTGCTGAAGGCGATACTCAGTTGGGTATTGATCAAACATCATATCCCATACCCCGAACATTCAGTTTTGGAGTTAATCTGAACTTCTAACATTTAATCGAGTGATTATTATGAAATTCAAAAGTATTTATATAGTACTTGTCATTTTTTTGTTGAGCGGCTGCGAGGACTTCCTAAGCGTTAGCCCGGAAACATCCGTAACACCGGGCAACTTCTTTGAAACGCAGTCTGATTTTGAGCAGGCAGTAATCGGCACATACGCTCCTCTGCAAACAATCTACGATACCCGTGCCGTTTTTGGTGCTGGCAGTGATTGGGCGATGGGCGAAATGAGGTCAGATAACACACACTTCAATTATAATTCAGCCCAGCGCGGGGCTATTACATTAGAAAACGTTGCTACTTTTTTGATTGAGTCTATGAATGGAACCGTAGCAAATAAGTACAACAATAATTTTCTGATTATTGCCCGCGCCAATGATGTCATTTCCAGAATTGATGACGTTGAGTTCGACCAAAGTGCGAAGGATAATCTGAAAGGCCAGGCACTGTTCCTTCGGGCATTTGCGTACTTCGATTTGGTAACGAATTACGGTGGTGTTCCGTTACATCTTGAGCCTTCCAGTTCACTCGAAGAAACATCGCTACCCCGATCTTCAGAGAGTGAGGTTTATAATCAGATTATAAGTGATGCCACAGCAGCTGCTGGTTTACTTCCTTCAACCGGCAGTGCTCCCGGCAGAGCCACTTCCGGAGCAGCCTACACACTTTTAGCGGATGTAAACATGCGGCTTGAACAATGGGCGGCTGCCGAAGCAGCATTGCGCAATGTTACCAATTATTCCTTACTGCCTAACTACGCGGATATTTTTAATCCGGGAAATGAAGGCAATAGTGAAATGATTTTTCAAGTTGAATATGCGGCAGGAACTTCTGCAGATGTTCATAGCTTATTTCCATACCACTTCCTTCCGCGATTGGACGATCCGTCTGTAATAACCGGTGTTACTCCGGCACAGATGAATGATGGTGGCTGGAATACTCCAACTCCGGATCTTCTTGCGGCTTATGAAGAAGGAGATGAACGGCATGACGCTTCTGTAGGATATTTTTCCGGAGTAAATCAGGCTTTAGTCTATGATAATATTCCTTATATCAAGAAGTATCAGCACAGCCATGCTACTTTTGGACAAACAAATCAAAACTGGCCGGTTTACAGATATGCAGAAGTTCTGCTAATGTTAGCTGAATCTATTAATGAGCAAGGTGGTGATATTGCCGAAGCCCAGGGTTATTTAAACCAGGTTCGCCGGCGTGCCGGGTTGGAGGATTATGTTGCCTCTGGTCAGGCCGATCTTCGCGAAGCCATTATGAATGAACGAAGAATTGAACTTGCCTTTGAGAACAAGCGATGGGACGACCTGGTAAGAAGTGGAAGTGCTGTTGAAGTAATGAATGCATTCGGTAATCGCGTTAAAGAAAATCCTGATGCATATTACTATTTCGGAAATAGCCCGACAGGAGCTTCATTTAACGTTACCCAGGATAAGTTACTCTACCCGATTCCTTTCAGGGAGATCAATTTGAATCCGGAACTGACTCAAAACCCGGGTTATTAATCAAAAAAACAGTTCAAATAGATATCATTCAGGTAGAATAATAATTTGTTGTGAGCTGAAAATTAACAGACGTCCCTCTCTCACCAGAAAAAATCTTAACTGGTGAGAGAGGTCTGTTTTTAGGGATTGATAGTATTAACCTTTTTGGTCGTAACAGAACCAAGAACATTGTGCATTTAATCAAAAGAAGACAATTGGCAAGACAAAACCACGATGAAGATCGATACTGGTTGCGATGTGATTTACAACAGACATACCAAAGAACTTGCAATGGGGAGATCTAAAGGAAACCTACAACTACTTTAAACTCAATAAATTGATTAACCAAAACTCAGTAAAATGAAAAACCTGCTAATCTTTGTTTTTTTATTTTTTGTCTCAACATCTATAACTGTGAATGCGCAGTTTGGAAATTCCAATCAAGGTGACCAATGGGATGCACAGTGGGTAGCAGTTCCTGATGCTCCGGAAAATGAGGCCGGTCTCTATTTATTCAGAAAAACACTGGATTTAAGTGCTGTTCCTGAAGAATTTGAAATTCATGTTTCAGCAGATAACCGATACAAACTTTACGTAAACGAGACACTGGTTGCTCTCGGTCCTGTTTGGGGAGACATCGACAACTGGAATTATGATACAATTGATCTGGCTCCTTACCTGCAAGCCGGAGAAAATATAGTTGCAGCAGAGGTGTGGAATGAAGGTGATCTGAGGGCGGTTGCACAGTTTTCTTATCGAACAGGTTTCATCCTGCAAGGTGCTACAGAAGAAACCAAGGTTTTAAATACCAATGAGTCCTGGAAGTCAATTGAGGATGAAAGTTACACTCCCATCAGCCAGAGTGTACGCGGTTACTACGCCGCCGGTGCAGGTGACAAAATTGATATGAATCTGAAAGTAAAAGGATGGAAAGAATTGAACTTTGATGACAGCAACTGGAAGCCGGCAGATCCTGTTTTTGAGCAGTCGCAAAGTGGTTTTGGTTTTAATACCCGTGGCGGTTGGGATTTGATTCCATCCCTGGTTCCCCAAATGGAAATGACCAAAGAAAGACTTGCTGCTACCAGGAGATCCGAAGGAGTTTCAGTGCCATCTTCATTTCCGGCTGAAAAAGCACAAGTCACAATTCCAGCAAATACAACGGCAAGTATTCTTCTTGACCAGTCAATTCTTACCAACGCCTATCCAACACTCATTTTTAGCGGGGGAGAGAATGCCACCGTTGTGATTACATATGCCGAAGCACTTTATGATGAAGAGGGTGCAAAAGATAACCGGGATGTGATTGAAGGCAAAACAATTTCAGGGCGTCAGGATACCGTGCTTTCCGATGGTTCTCAAAATCAGAATTTTACAACTCTTAGCTGGAGGACATATCGCTATTTACAGGTTGAAGTCCAAACAGGGAATGATCCCCTGGTGATTGAAGATATTTATGGCACATTTACCGGCTATCCGTTTGAAATGAATGCCAAGCTGGAATCCGATAATGAAGAGATGGATGCCATGATGGATATTGGCTGGCGAACAGCCCGGCTATGTGCCGTTGATACGTATATGGACTGTCCGTATTACGAGCGATTGCAGTATATCGGGGATGCCAGAATCCAGATGATGTTATCTTACTATAACAGTGGCGACGACCGGCTTGCAAAATATGCCCTTAACCTTTGGGATAATTCAAGACAACCCAACGGATATACTCTAAGTCGTTATCCCGATACGCAAGGACAGGTCATTCCAACCTACTCGCTGTGGCATGTTAGTGCTTTGTACGACTATTTGATGTATGGAAAAGACCAAGAGTTTGTGAAGACCAAGCTTTTGGGAACACGCCAGATTTTGAACTATTTCATAAGCTACGTACGTGAGGATGGATCGCTGAAGAATGTTCCCGGCTGGAATTTTACGGATTGGGTGCCTGAATGGAACTTTGGGACAGCTCCGGCCGCAGAAGACGGCAGTTCTGCACTTTTAGATCTGCAATTGTTATATGCGTTACAGTCGGCCGAAGTATTAGAAAGAAATGAAGGTTCTTTAGAATTCGCTGAACTGTACAGTACATTTGCTGATGAAATGGTAAAAACCATTCAGGAAAAATATTGGGATGGATCAAGAAATTTATATGCCGATACACCACAGAAAGATAAATTCTCTCAGCATGCCAACTCTTTAGCTATCCTGACCGGATTGGTTGAAGGGGAGAGGGCAAATGAGATCGCTGAAACCATGTTATCCGATACTACACTCGCTCCGGCATCCATATATTTCAAATATTATCTGCATTTGGCTTTAGCAGAAGCGGGTTTGGGGGATGACTATCTTGACTGGCTGGACATTTGGCGGAAAAATATTGAACTCGGGCTTACAACGTGGGGAGAAACTTCCCAGGTTGAGACAACCCGATCTGACAGCCATGCCTGGGGATCAAGCCCGAATATTGAATTTTTCAGGATTATCCTTGGTATCGAGAGTGATGGACCTTATTTCTCAAAAGTAAAAATCCAACCCAATTTAGGTGAGATTGGAGATATTAGTGGAGAAATGCCACACCCGTTAGGAAAAATTTCTGTTAATTACACCAGGTCAGGCGAAGAATTAAAGGCTGAAATTAACTTGCCGGAAGATGTAACAGGTACATTTGTCTGGGAAGGTGAAAATCATAACCTTTCTGGCGGTGAAAATATTTTAGAATTATAAAGAAATTATAGCCGAATCATTCAGGCCATAAGTATTTGATTTAAAATCAGGTAGGCCGTGGTGAGTAAAAAAGAGGCTGGTTAATCACATAAAAAAATTGAAATTTAAAAGTAGATTATTAGTGTAGCAGCCTCTTTTTAATTAGACAGAACGATATTTAGAAAATACGTTTCGTAAAGTTAAAATAAGTATTGGGCAAGCCACATCTTATTAAGCATTAGAATCTTATTAATAAGGATTGATGAGCAATTTTTTTAAGAAATTAGACGCCAGGTTAGACACAATTGATGAGTATGAACGCGAACCAGTTCCGGATAATAAACTCAAAGGCTGGAAAGGCTTCTTGGGGATGTATGCCGGTGAGCATACGGCTGGAACGGAGTTCGTTATCGGGCCGCTTTTTGTTGCTCATGGAGTGGCTGCCGGTGAACTGATTTGGGGACTAATTGCCGGTAATGTATTAGCCGTACTAAGCTGGGCTTTTTTATGTGCCCCCGTTGCAGTTCAAACAAAGTTAACTCTCTATGAGCAGCTAAAGAAAATTTGCGGCCCAAAGCTCTCCTCGATATATAACGTTGTAAATGCCGTGATGTTCTGTTTTTTAGCCGGGTCGATGATTGCCGTCTCAGCTACCGCAGTAGGATTGCCGTTTGGCATCCCGATGCCGGAACTCGGCGACTGGCTTCCAACAAGCATTGGATGGGTTGTGACAGTTTTCCTGGTGGGCCTTGTGATAACGGTTGTTGCCATTCTCGGGTACGATTTTGTCGCCCGATTTGCCAACATTGCTTTTCCCTGGATGATTTTAGTATTTATTGCAGCCGGTTTGGCCGTTTTACCTGACCTTGGCGTTAACTCCATCTCGGACTTCTGGTCGGTTGCTCAAGAACGGATTTGGACAGGAGTTCCGGCTGAGGGACAAAGTAAGTTTACATTCTGGCATGTTATGTTTTTTGCCTGGTTTGCCAATATGGCGATGCACATCGGGATGTCTGATATGTCCATTCTGCGATTCGCAAAAAAATGGCAGATGGGCTTCTCTTCAGCTACCGGGATGTTTTGCGGGCATTTCATCGCATGGATTGCATCCGGAATTTTGACGGCAGCAGCGGCCGGCGCCATTGCTCCCGGAATCATCGCTTACAATAGTGCAGGTGTGGCCGGCGCCATTTGCGTGGTTATAGCGGGATGGACAACGGCAAACCCAACGATTTACCGGGCGGGACTTGCATTTCAATCTGTAACGCCAAACTGGAAGCGCTGGAAGGTGACCCTCTTTACCGGATTTGTAACCTCGATCGCAGCATGTTTTCCTGCATTAGTGATGCTTTTACTTGATTTTGTTGCGCTTTATGGATTGGTTCTTATGCCAATGGGTGCGGTTATTTTCCTGGATATCATTGTATTCCCAAGAATAGGATTGAAGAGCAACTTTGCTGAATTAGTGAATCTTGATTTTAACTGGTCGGCCGGATTAACATGGTTTGTAACCCTGCTTTTATGCCTTTTTATAAACTTGTATATGGGTATTGAAATTTTCTTCCTTGGGCTTCCGGGATGGTTTATCGCGATCATTCTATACTTTGGTTTGAGTACCTATTATCAAAAGCAGTTCAATAAATCTCAGATTTTAGGAAATGCCCAGGTGTAAAAAATGTTAGTTATAAAAGAACCCGGAAATGGAGAGTTATTTTTTGCAACCTGTTTACTGAGTTCAAAATAATTTTTTAATAGGGTTGATGACAGAACCGAGAGACTCCGTCGATTATTATCAATTGAATTTAAATGGAAAAAAATGGATACGGATATTTTAAAAACTACAGACACCGAAAAAATGAATATCAGTACTACAGAAAATTACTTTAGAATTGTTGAAAGCAAATGGAAAGACGAAGTAGCCAGCGGAAAAGATCCGTTGGCACGCCTCGTTTATCGATCCAATTTATTGGGAAGTGATGCCTACATCAATAATACGGGTGGAGGAAATACTTCCAGTAAATTGACTGAGAAAGATCCTCTCACAAATGAGGAAGTGGAGATTCTTTGGGTAAAAGGATCCGGGGGCGATCTCCGAACAGCAAAGAAACCCAACTTTGCTTCACTCTATCAACAAAAACTGTTGAAACTCCAGGATGTTTACGATGCCATGGAGAATACCGGACTGAAAACTCCAGCTGAAGATTCCATGACGGAAATGTATCCGCATTGCACATATAATCTCAATCCGCGTGCTCCATCAATTGATACCCCGCTTCACAGTTTTATTCCTTACAAATTTGTAGACCACACACATCCGGTTCCGGTTATTGCAATTGCCACCGCTGATAATGGTCCAGAGTTAACCGAAAAGATTTATGGGGATGAAGTAGTTTGGGTGGATTGGATGCGGCCCGGTTTTGAATTAGGATTAAAACTCCAGGAAACCATTGAAAATAATCCTGGCATTAAAGGCATCATTCTTGGCGGCCATGGCCTGATAAATTGGGCAAATGATGATAAAGAATGCTATGAACTTAGCCTGGATTTAATCAACAAAGCAGCGCAATATCTTGCCAATCATGAAAAAGGAGAAGACTCATTTGGCGGAGCCAAATACGAATCCCTAGGCAAGGCAGAAAGAAGAGCTGTCTTTTTTGAAATCCTGCCGTTTTTACGCGGACAAGTCAGCCAGCAGAACCAGTTTATCGGAACCATTCAGGATGATGAAACAACTCTCCAGTTTATCAATTCGAAAGATGCTCCCGAGCTTGCCGAGTTGGGTACTTCGTGTCCGGATCACTTTTTGAGGACAAAAATCAAACCATTATATGTAACCTGGGATCCAGGCGAAGATTCTCTCGAAGACCTTAAAAGCGAAATAAAATCGGGACTGGAAACCTACCGTAGCGATTATGCAGATTATTACGGCAATCACAGTGATGAGAATTCACCGAATATGCGTGATCCGAATCCAACCGTAATTCTGATTCCCGGATTGGGAATGATTACCTGGGGCAAGAATAAAAGCGAATCCAGGGTAACAGCCGAATTTTATACAGCTGCCATTGGCGTGATGAGAGGAGCAGAATCCGTTGCCACGTATACCGCTCTTCCCAAACAAGAAGCTTATGATATTGAGTATTGGGCACTTGAGGAAGCGAAGTTACAGCGAATGCCGCCAGAAGCGGAACTTTCACGACAAATTGTTGCTGTCATTGGTGCCGGCAGTGGAATTGGAAGAGATTTGGTCCCGCGGCTTATCGATGAAGGAGCAACTGTTGTAGCTCTGGATTTAGATGAGAACGCCGCCGGGCAAATTGCAGATGAAATCCTTGATCATATCGGGATGGGAGTTGGTGTGGCCGGATCCGACATTAGCGGATCCGGCGATATCATTGGCTTGAAGTGTGATATAACGGATCGGAAATCTGTACAGGAAGCTATGCACGAGATTGTTATCGCCTATGGAGGTTTGGACAATGTCGCTGTGACAGCCGGACTTTATCCCACACCCGATCAGGCCGGAAACGTAAGCGATTCTGCATGGGATAAAAGCTTTGCCGTAAATGTGAAAGGAAACTTTATTGTAGCGGACGAAGCTTCCAAGATTTGGAAAGCTCAAAACCTGAAGGGGAGCATGGTGATTACAACCAGCGCGAATGCCGTGGTTCCGAAAGACGGTAGTTTTGCCTACGATACCAGCAAATCAGCCGCAAACCATTTAATCCGGGAACTCTCTGTTGCACTTTCGCCAAATGTACGGGTTAATGGAGTTGCTCCGGCAACCGTTGTAGAAGGCAGCAGTATGTTCCCGCGCGACCGCGTTATCGCTTCTCTCTCTAAATATGGAATAGAATTTACAGATGATGAAAGCACGGAATCACTCCGGGATAAATTAGCCGGATTTTATGCCGGAAGAACTCTGACCAAAAAGCCGATTACTCTCAAGCAGCAAAGTGAAGCGATTTACCAGTTATTGAGCTCCAAATTCGAGAACACATCCGGTCATATCATTCCGGTTGACGGAGGTTTAAAAGAAGCATTTTTGAGATAATCTCATTCAAAATCTGAATACTATGAAAGCTCTGTTAATCACACTATCAATCATCGGTCTGGGGATGACGATAATCCCGTCTGTGCTGGTTTTTATCCAGGAAATTTCTTTTGAATCTCACAAACAGTGGATGCTTATCGGGATGATCTTATGGTTTGCTACTGCACCGCTGTGGATCAGAGAGCAAAAGCTTTAACCAACATCTTCAGCTAAAATGACTCGAAATTGAAATCCGGTTTACATGAGAATTACTAAAGACCAGATACTTGCACACAATGATGAAAAAGCCAAACCCCACAAAGAGTCATACGAAGTATTGGCTGGTCATTTGGCGGGCAAAGGCATTGATGTTGAATCACTTGTAAATCAACTTTCTACATTTCAGGTAGCTATTCCAAGTTGGGCGTTGGGAGCTGGAGGGACCCGTTTTGGGCGCTTCCCAATCGGTGGAGAGCCAGGCAGCCTTGAGCAAAAGATTGAAGATGTAGGGTTGATTCATGCTTTGAATCAATCCAGTGGCGCTATTTCACTTCATATTCCGTGGGATATCCCGGAAGATACGGCTGCGATTAAAGAACTGGCAGATGATTTGGACATCCTTTTTGATGCGGTAAATTCAAACACCTTCCAGGATCAAAAGGACCAGGAATATTCGTACAAATTTGGATCACTCTCACATACGGACAGAAGTGTAAGAAAACAGGCAATCGATCATAATATCGAAGTCATCAAATATGGAGATGCTCTTGGTTCCAAAGCTTTGACCATTTGGCTGGCTGATGGTTCTGTTTTCCCGGGCCAGCAAAATTTCAGCAAAGCTTTGGAGAGAACCCATCAGTCTTTGGAAGAGATTTACGCAGAATTGCCTGACGATTGGAAACTGCTGATTGAATATAAACCGTACGAACCCAATTTTTACTCGATGGTGATTCCCGACTGGGGAACTTCTTTTTTACTTGCCAATAAGCTCGGTGAAAAAGCTAAAACCTTGGTTGATCTTGGGCATCATCTGCCCAATACAAATATTGAACAAATTGTTTCTATTTTATTGGCTGAAAATAAGTTAGGTGGTTTTCATTTCAATGATTCGAAATATGGAGACGATGATTTGACGACCGGCTCTATCAAACCGTATCAACTGTTTTTGATTTACAATGAATTGGTTGAAGGAACAAGCGGAAAAGACGATTTAGAGCAGAACATTTCATGGATGATTGATGCGAGTCATAACGTGAAAGATCCGTTGGAAGACTTATTACAGTCGGTTGAAGCCATCAAAAAATCATATGCTCAGGCACTTTTGATTGATCGAGAAAAACTCTCGGAGGCAAGAGAATCCAATGATCCTGTTTTGGCGCAGGAATGTTTGCAGGATGCCTTTCAAACGGATGTACGCCCATTGCTTCGGGAATCACGGATAAAGACCGGTGGTGCTGCCAATCCGATTGATCTGTTCAGGAAACTGGAAGTCCGTAAGAATTTGATCAATGAACGTGGCTCCGAGACAATCGCGACCGGGCTTTAGAAGTTCAATCAGAGTTTGCCCAGACCAGTGTGAATATGCTTTTAGAAAAGTTTTCGGGTCTGATTTTTTGTAATTATTACTTGTAAAGCAACAATGTCATCACCCAAACAAGTAACAGCTATTTTTGATATCGGCAAGACCAACAAGAAGTTTTTGTTGTTTGATGAGAAATATGCCGTAATCGAGAAACATCAAACCGAACTGGAAGAATCCACGGACGATGACGGCGATTCTTGTGAAGATCTCGCAAAACTGACAGATTGGATAAAGGATCAAATCAGCGAAGCGAACAAGAGATATGATATCCAGGCGATGAACTTCTCTGCGTATGGAGCCAGTCTTGTACATCTCGATAAAAATGGAGAACCAGTCACAGATCTGTATAACTACCTGAAAAATTATCCGGACGAACTTCTTTCAGAATTTTATGAGTCAGCAGGGGGAAAGGAGACGTTTTCTTTACAAACGGCTTCTCCGCCGATGGGAATGCTCAATTCCGGTTTGCAGCTTTATTGGCTGAAACATCGAAAGCCTGGATTATTTTCCTCCATTGAGACTTCTCTTCATTTTCCAAATTACCTGAGTTACTTGTTTACGGGAAGAAAAGTTTCTGAATTAACCAGTATTGGTTGCCATACGGGTTTGTGGGATTTTGATAAAATGAACTACCATCAATGGGTAGATCGTGAAGAGGTTCGCAATCTTTTGCCATCACCAAAAGCGATTTCGGAGTTTTCTGTAAATGATCAGGACATCAAAGTCGGGCCGGGAATTCATGACAGTTCAGCGGCGCTTGCACCTTACCTGATGGGAATGAATGATTCGTTCCTGCTGGTTTCTACCGGAACTTGGAGTATTACGCTAAATCCGTTTAATGACGAGCCTTTAACCTATGAGGAGTTAGAGCGGGACTGTCTCTGTTATCTGGATATTTATGGAAACCAGGTCAAAGCATCCCGGTTCTTTTTGGGAGCTGAATATTCCCATCAAAAGAAAAAGATTGAAGATTTTTTTGGTGAATCTGTTGATGAGAATAGTTCTGCTTTTGATGTAGCATTAATGAAAGAGACCATTAAAAACAGGAAATCAGGACAAGGACTTGACCTTGAAAAAGCGTACAGTTCGGGCCCGTTTCCACAGGAAAAACAAGGTGACTGGCAATTGGATCAGTTTTCATCTGCGAAGGAAGCTTATAATCAGCTTGTGTTGGATTTGGTTTATATCCAGTCCGAATCGATCAAACTTGCAGAAGGAAATAATAAAATCGGGAAACTAATCGTGACCGGTGGATTTAGTCAAAATGTGCTCTTCTTGTCATTATTGGCCACTTTTTTTGAGGATAAAGAAATCTATACGTCTTCATTGCCAAATGCCTCAGCGCTTGGGGCTGCACTGGTTGTAAATGAAGAATCGGTTATTAGGAATGAAGTGGAGCAATCTCATGTCAGCAAACTTGAATCTCATTTGGGTCAGACTTCTCCCGACAAGAGTCGGGATCTCGATGACATCAAAAAGCTTTTGGACTTAAAACTGGTTAAGCCACTTGGTAATTTAAACCTGGAAAATTATTCATGGGTTTAGATTGTCTCCATACTCAATACCTGCTACTTTAGATTTAGCCTATGCAGATATCCCTTTTCATAACATGCTTTAACGATACGTTGTATCCCGAAACCGGGCAGGCCATGGTGCGATTATTGGAGCGATTGGGACATTCGGTGGATTTCCCCCTCGAACAAACTTGCTGTGGACAGATGCATTATAATACCGGTTACCAAGATGAGGCAATTCCCCTGGTGAGGCGGTTTGTGGATGTTTTTGGAGATGCTGAAGTAATTGTGGCGCCGTCAGCTTCGTGTGTTGGAATGGTTCATGAGTTTTATGGAAAACTGGCTGAAAGATCCGGGGATGAAAATCTGATAAGAAAAGTAAACGAGATCATCCCAAAGGTGTTTGAACTCACGCAATTTATTGTCGATAAACTCGGGATTTTAGATGTGGGCGCATATTATCCGCACCGGGTAACTTACCACCCAACCTGCCATTCTATGCGTGTTTTAAGGATTGGGGATTCACCTTTAAAACTTTTGCGAAATGTAAAAGGAATTGACCTTGTAGAGCTTCCGGGCGCTGAGGAATGCTGTGGATTCGGAGGCACTTTTTCCGTTAAGAATGCGGATACCTCGATGGCAATGCTGGGCGATAAAGTTCGACATGTAAAAGAAACCGGCGCCGAAGTTTGCTCCGCGGCAGACAACTCTTGTTTGATGCACATCGGAGGAGCTTTAAGCCGTCAGCGAAGTGGTGTAAAACCGGTACATATTGCTGAAATTTTAGCTTCAACGGAGGAATAAATAATGAATTCTCCAACATTTGAAGAATCGGCACAGGCATATTTATCAAACACCCAGTTGCGAAAAAATATCGGTCATGCCACTCATACTATTCGTGAGAAACGGAAAGTAACTGTAGGGGAGATGCCGGATTGGGAAGACTTGAGGGAAGCAGGGAGCCGAATTAAAACCCGGGTGATGCGCCATCTGGACAAATACCTGTTGCAACTTGAAGAGTCCGTTCAAAAAGCGGGTGGGCATGTCCATTGGGCCAAAGATGCGGAAGAGGCTAACAAAATCATTGTTGGACTGGTTAATCAAAAAAAGGTGGAAGAAGTTGTAAAAGTAAAATCGATTACAACGGATGAAATCAAACTGAATCAGGCGCTTGCCAATGAAGGCGTCCGGGCTTTGGAAACCGATCTTGCAGAATTGATTGTGCAACTGGCCGAAGATGAGCCTTCACATATTTTGGTCCCGGCCATTCATAAAAACAGGGCAGAAATTCGTGAGCTTTTCCGAAAAAAACTGAATCAGAAGGAGTTAAGCGACCGACCGGAAGACCTTGCAGAAGCTGCACGTCTCTATCTTCGAAAGAAATTTTTAAATGCTAAAGTCGGAATCAGCGGAGCAAATTTTGGTGTAGCTGAAACCGGGACGATTGCTGTCGTTGAATCGGAAGGAAATGGAAGGATGTGTACAACACTGCCGGAAACATTGATTACAGTTATGGGGATTGAGAAAATCATTCCGACCTGGCAGGACTTTGAGGTATTTATGCAGTTGCTGCCACGGTCATCAACAGCGGAACGGATGAATCCCTATAATTCTTTCTGGACAGGTGTTACCGAAGGGGATGGTCCACAGGAGTTTCATTTGGTTTTATTGGATAATGGCCGCACGAAAGTATTGGCAGATGAGGTGGGAAGGCAAACACTACATTGCATTCGTTGCAGCGCCTGTTTGAATGTCTGCCCCGTTTATGAACGAACGGGCGGACATGCCTATCACTCCGTATATCCAGGCCCGATTGGCGCGATTTTAACTCCTCAGCTTAAAGGCCTTGACGATAAGAGCGCGGCTTCCTTGCCGTATGCATCATCACTTTGTGGTGCATGTTACGAGGTTTGTCCCGTAAAAATTAATATTCCTGATGTGCTACTGCATCTTCGGGGAAAGATTGTGGATCATAAAAAAAGCAAGGATGGTTTCAGGCAGAAAGCAAATCCCGAACAGATCGGGATGAAAATCATGGCCCGAGCTTTTCAAAGCCGATCGCGGTATGAGCGCGGCCAGAAATTAGCTCGGACCGGTCAATCTTTTTTCACCAAAGATGGCAGGATTTCAAAACTGCCGGGGAAACTTTCCGGCTGGACGGATATGCGTGATCTGAAGGCAATACCGGATCAAACATTCAGAGAGTGGTGGAGGAAACGGGATGAATGAGGCGAAAGAAAAAATGCTTGATACAATTAGACAAGCACTCTCAGGCGTACCCGATACTGAAAAACCTTATGACATTGAAATCCCAAGAACATACCGGAAAAAGGGAGAACTGCCGCATGCAGAAATCGTTGAATTATTTGCAGAAAGAGTAGGTGAGTACAAAGCAACTGTAAAGCGAGTGAAGGAGAGTAACTTGAAAGAAGTAATTTCTGAAAGTTGCAAAAGAGAACATGTAAAGAAACTGGTAATACCGGCTGGTTTTCCGGAAAAACTGTTGCCGGATGATTTAAAACTTATTTTTGATGATTCAATTAATAGTCTGTCTCACAATGAATTAGATAATTCTGACGGTGTTATCACTACCTGTGCACATGCGGTAGCTCAAACCGGTACAATCATTCTTGATGCCGGTGACGGGCAAGGACGCCGGGCACTGACTTTACTGCCCGACTACCATCTCTGTATTGTTTATGAGAAGCAAATCGTTGAATTGATCCCGGAAGGTTTTTCCGCGTTAGAAACCGCCGTAAAAAAAGAGGAGCGACCAATCACATTTATCTCCGGCCCTTCAGCCACGTCAGACATTGAACTCAGCCGTGTAGAGGGAGTTCACGGTCCGAGGCGTTTAGAGGTTTTGATTGTCGCTCACTGATAACCGTGATAAATTGAATCACTATCAACGTATCACTTTTTTTCGCCCATCAGATCATATTCCCTTATACAAAATACATCTTCCGGTTCACTGCCTACGGAGTATTCAACAAGTGAATTTCCTTCCAAATATATAATTCCATCTACTAAGCGAAACTGTACATCCCAAAATTCCTGGGCATAATAGCCTCCAAGATCAACCATACCTGTCATACCTGTAAACCAACCCGCATCAGGACCTGACTGGGTATTGTAAATTCCACGAATCAAATCGGGGGCATCCGGGAATTGAACGCCAATTTCATTGGTTGGTTCATCCAAAAGCAAGACTTCTGCAGGGACTGAAAATTCTCCAGTTTGTCCATCACAGGTATTATTTGTGAAAGCGTAAAAGTATTGCCACGCCCCGGTTATGTCGGCTATTAATGGTGCCTGGAATCCCTCAATAAAATGTGCCGTAATTTCTGTGGGATTATCTATTGTGAATGTACAAGTTGGACTATCTGCGGAGCATGATTCCGGTATGTTTCCACTCCATCGATCAAAGATCCATCCATCAGCAGCTTCGGCAGTGATGGTAACTTCTGTTCCTTCTTCATATTCTTCGGAACAATCGCCGCCACAATTAATACCGTTATCATGGCTCGTTACCGTTCCATTTCCATTAACGCTGATGTTTAAGATGTGTGCGGTAATAGGTTCGTCCATGGTTGCAAAACTGTATTCCAAACTGTATTCGCCAACAAGATTTGCAGACACAGCACGGACACGCCACCAATAGATTTCACTATATTGGAGTTCCTCCATATCGTATTGGTTTTCCGTAATACCCGTTACTGTTAAACTGTTTTCGTCTCCGTAATTTCCACCATCAATTTTCAAGTCTAAATCATAGCTCGTGGCATCCGGAACTTGTGTCCATTCAAGGGTTAAATTTCGTCCCAGATTCGAAGATCCATTTGAAGGATACGTTAATACCGGGATACCTAACATGGGGTCTTCTCCCGGAATGGAACTGGTGGGAGCGAAAAAACCAGAATCTTTATAGTTGCAGGAATTGATTCCTAAAAGAATTAAAAACAACAAAAAGTACAGTTTAATATGAGAGAATGGTTTTTTATCCATGTCTGTATAAAGTTTCGCAGTTTATTCTTGTCGTATTTTTCTTAGATGTTTGATTCAGTTTTTAGAATGAATAAGTGAAACCCAATCCAAATCGAAAGTTAGCATCTGCTCCGCCGGCTGTATAATCAAGGTTGAACCGAGTGCCCCAGGTTTCCCCAAATTTCATGTCCAATCCCGCACCGCCTTTAAAGTGCACACCATGGTGTTTTCGGTGATAATCATAGGTTTCATTATCGGACGTAAACTCAAAATCACCGCAGTTCCAGAGGTTGCTTATTCCCAGATTAAAGAAAGGTGTTAATTCAGGTGCTCCCGGAAGGCTCTGTACAGGGCTAAATGTGCGGGCCGCTTTTCCATACACATCAAAACCCAAAATGCCTGTCTTTCCTTTGATATTGTTTGGCATTGAAGATGCAGCACCATAGTCAAAGCTTTGTTTGAAATCTACCTGACTTAGAGAAAAGGATGCTCCCAACGATATGGGAAGTACACCCAGCCCATTGTCAGTAAGATCCCAATCAAAAACTTTCGTTTCCCCGAAAAGCACTAACACCGGGGTAACAGCATCGACAGTACAATCGTAAAGGCCATCCTGAGCACAGACCGCATCTTTAAAAGAGGATCGGGTAGCCCAGTCTAATTTTACTCCAAGAGTTGGTGGATTGAAGCGCAGTCCGGAGGAGGGAAATTCATCTATATGATAGTTTTGTACGGGATCTCCATCAGTTTCCGGGGGAGATGTCGGTTGAAATTCAGATGCTTCTTCCGGTGTTGTTTCCTGGGTTGGTTTGGGTTCATCAGGATTTTCGGATGACTCAGGAGCAGCTAACGGTTCAATATCCAATAATTGATCGTAAGTGGTAATCTCGCCCCGGGCGATCTCCTCCGCATTTGTACGGCATTTATTTAAACACTCTTCGAGAAGATCTTCCAATTCATTTTTGTGGTTATTAAGTTGACTAAGCAACTGTCTGGCATCCCCAAGATTTGTGTTAGCCCGGTCAAGGTTTTCTTTGGCCTGACTTGCAGCTTCTTCGGCATCTTCAACCGCTTTTTCAAGTCGCTCTTCAGCTCTCTCTTTTGCCTCTTCATGTCTTTGAGGATCTCTTTGATTTTCCCAGTTTTCCATTGTCTCTTCGGCATTTTGTTCATCATTCATATAACGCCGCCAGTTTTCTCTGGCCATTTCTTTTTGAACTTCCAAGTCTGTAGTTGAAACCCGTCTGCCATTGCTTTCCACCCAGGCTTCTGGATTACGAAAATCACGCAGTTTATTTCGGGCTTGTTCAGCTTTCTTATCAGCATTTTCAACCTCTTTTTCTGCGTCTGTTACTGCATTCTCCAAGTCAGGGATCTTCTGTTCGTTCTCCGTAATTCTTTTGGTTACGGCCTCGAGATTCTGCCTGATTGGATCACAGATCGGGCATGTTCTCATTATTTCCCGGGCTTGCTGTTGAAGCCGCCTCTGTTCTTCTTCATATTTTTGGCGCGCTTCTTCCTGTCGCCGCTGTGCTTCTATTTCACGCTGACGTTTTTCCTGTTCCCATCGCTGTTGTTCTTCTCTTTCAGCACGCTGCTGTTCACGTTCTCTTTCTTCAGCAAGGCGTTTCTCTTCCTGAGTTGTATCAGGCGTGTAGGTTTTGGGCGGGGGAGGCGTCCGGATCGGATCTTTTACTTGATGCCATAGTGCACTTGAAGACGGTATAGCACGCGTACCGCAATGGGTTACTACATTCCATGTATTTGTCATCTGTGGACTGGAACCGAACCAGTTTCCGAGAAACGAACGAGATTTTACATGGCCTGTATTGGGATATAGCGGGGCAAAATCGTTATGCTCTGCTGCTTCCAGATTTCTTTCACGAAATGTATCGAGTATTTGATTGATACTTTCTGTGATGTAATCACCAACGGGTTGTCCTAAAGCAACCCCGTAGCCAAATCCACTTAGAAATCCACCGGCTGCTGATCCGTATCCTAATTTTTCAAAAACTTTTTCAACCCCTTTTTCCGCGAATTCCTTTGCTTTATCCTGAACTTTGCCTTCTATTTCATCTTCAACAATTTTCTTTATTTTTTCGACAACCTCATTAATTTCTTCAAGGCTTGAACTGTGCGTGGTTGATAGAACCCTGCAGGAACAATCCGATAACCGGATGCTATAGGGGCGTGTGGGGAGTTCCTTTCCATGATCAAAATTTCCTTCAAAACGTCCTCCCTTAGTGGCAAAGCGTGCCTGATTTCCATTATTGTAAAAAATGGCGACGTCACAGTTTCGGGGATTTCCTTCTGTATCAACAATGGTGAAAATCTCTTTCTTGATGATGTCAATTTCAGCCTTTTGATATTTTTCAATGAGATCTTTCAGCGTTTGAGCGTGCTCTTCTATTTTCTCTAAAGCAGATTCTTCGTCACCGTCTTGGGCAAAAACATAAAACGGAGACAAAAACAAGGCCAATAGAACGACAAAAACCTTAAGCTTCAAGCATTGAAAACAAGTGGAGGGATGGGCTAAAAAGCCGGACTCAATTTCTTTCTTTTTTAATGTATTCACGTGACCAAGAAATTTTAGGCGTTTGAGTATTTTTTCTACTTGGTTACGCCGGAAAAAAATCTAAAGTGATCATATTTTCTTTATAAGAATTTGATCTCCCATCTGTTGCTATTTTGGCTTTCCTTATTATTTTAAAATGGTTAAACAGAAAGGGATGTGAGATGGTGGGATCAATGGGTGGTAACAGATCAAATTTCGGCAATACCGCATATTCTAAGCAGGCAATTACTCAGCTCATAAAATCTGCTCAATCCGGCGATAAAGAGGTGGTAAATCAATTACTGCCTCTTTTGTATGATGAGATGCAGTCCATGGCCCATCAAAAGCTAAGGTTTGAAAGAAACGGCCATACATTAGACACCACTGCATTGGTTCACGAAACCTATTTTAAACTGGTAAATCATAACGAAGTCGAATGGCAAAGCCGGGCTCATTTTTTGGCGATATCAGCTCTGGCCATGAAGAGAATTCTCATCAACTATGCAGAGAAGAAAATGGCAGCCAAAAGAGGAGGTGAATTAGCAAAAGTTGAGCTGGACGACGTTGAGGGACAAATCGAGAATATGAGTGAAATGATGGCTGATGAAATTTTAGCCCTGAATGAAGCTCTGAAAAAAATGGAAGAGTTTAACCAAAGAGGAAGCCTCGTCGTGGAATATCATTTTTTTGGCGGACTAACGTGGAACGAAATCTCTGAAGTGATGGGAATCGCACCGATTACGGTTCGGCGCGCATGGAATGTTGCAAAGCTCTGGCTGAGAAGGGAGTTGAAGGAGACAAACATGCCGGGTTTGATTGTAAAAAGGCAAAAGTAAGAATCACACCTCTTATCAGAGGATTGTAAAAGCAAACCCTTTAGATATGAAACCTGAACGCTGGAAAAAGATCGAAACTCTGTGTCAGAAGGCTATGGCTCTTCAGGGGAAAGAACGAACAACCTACCTTCAGAACTCATGTACGGGTGATCTTGATCTTTTCGAAGAAGTCATGAGTTTACTTGATCAGGAGGAATCGACGCTTCTTGAAACTCCTTTCGTAAAAATTGAATCGTCAATGCTGTTTGCGAATGATAAGAGTGCTCCTGATGAGATGATCGGTCCCTACAAACTTATCCGGTTATTAGGCACTGGCGGAATGGGAAATGTATATCTGGCGGTGCGAAATGATGAAGAGTTTGAACGGTTTGTCGCTTTGAAAGTGATAAAAGAGGGGGTTATATCTGATGAAGTTTTGTCACGATTCATAAGTGAACGGCAAATTTTAGCCTCGCTTAATCATCCTCACATATCCAGGTTGTTTGATGGCGGTACAACGGAGAAAGGATTCCCGTGGTTTGCTATGGAGTATGTAGAGGGAACGCCAATCCCAGATTACTGTAAGCGCCATCATTCCAGTCTTTCCGAAAAACTTAACCTTTTTTTGAATGTCTGTGCTACCGTCCAGTATGCACATCAAAACCTGGTGATTCACCGCGATATAAAACCGCCCAATATTTTAATTACTGAAAACGGCCAGCCAAAATTGCTTGATTTCGGAATAGCAAAACTCATGGATCTGGAACAAGATCCAAGGGTGACTCAATATCAAAACCGGTTGATGACACCCGAATATGCTTCTCCGGAGCAGGTTAAACACGAACCGGTTTCTACAGTCAGTGATGTCTATTCTCTTGGCGTTTTATTATACGAACTTCTTACAGGAGAGCTTCCCTATCATTTTGAAAAGCGAACACCTGCACACATTGAACATGTGATCTGTAACCAGGAACCGGCGAAACCATCAGGTGTTTCGGGAGATCCCAATTTAAAAGGAGATCTTGATAACATCATATGGAAAGCGTTGAAAAAGAATCCGGATGAACGATATTCCTCGGTGGAACAATTTGCCGAAGATATTCGAAGATACCAAAAGGCACTGCCGGTGATCGCGCGTAAAGATTCGTTGGCATACCGCTCCAGGAAGTTTTTGCGACGCCATACATGGAGTGTTGGGGTTTCGATAGTGATGACGCTTCTTATTCTGACTTTTGCTACAGTTACCTACATTCAATCGAGAACCATTGAAGCAAGAGCTGTTGAAGCAGAAAATCAGAGAGACCGAGCCGAAGAAATAAGTGATTTTTTGGTTGATTTGTTTGCTTCTGTGGATCCTTCTGAAGCCCAGGATGAATCATTGACTGCTATCGAACTTCTGCATCGTGGCGCGGAACGGGTAGAAACCGAGCTTTCTGATCAACCCGCTCTTCAAGCTAATCTGTTTCTTGTAATCTCGGATGTTTACGAAAGCCTTGGCTTGTTTGACGAAGGGATTGATCAAGCAGAACGTGCACTTGCAATTCAAAAAAAACTGTATGGAGATACACATCCTGAAGTGGCAACAAGTTTAAATGCCATTGGTTGGATAAACCATGAAAAAGGTGATTTTGACAAATCGGATTCTTTGCTTCAAACAGCCTTGGCAATGCGATATGATTTATTTGGAAACGATCATCTGGATGTAGCTCGGACACTCAACGATTTGGCCGTTTTAAAACAATCTCAGGGAGATTTTACGGCAACAGATTCACTTCTCGTTCAGTCACTCGAAATTCGCAGAAACCTGCTTGGGGATGATCATGAATCTGTTGGAATCACGCTTAGTAATTATGCTGCTCTTCAATATGTAATGGGAGACCTTGAGGGAGCAATCGAATCGATGGATGAAGTATTGCGAAACTTCAGAATTAATTTTGGAGAAAAGCATTTGAGAATTGCCGTGGCTTTGAACAATCTCGGTGCTTTTTTATCGGCCAATTCAGAATTGGATAAAGCCGAAGAAGTCTATCGCGAAGCGTTGCAGATGCGGTATGATCTTGTGGGAGAGGAGCATCCTTCGATTGCTTTCAGCCTGGCACATTTGGGAAATCTATTGCGTGTAAAAAAAGAGTATGATGAAGCTGAAGAGATGATTCGAAAATCTCTTGAGTTGCGGATTAAACTGCTTGGGGAAGATCATGTAGTTGTGGGGCACAGTTACAGGGCTTTGGGAAACTTATATTTTGAGAAAGAAGAGTATGATGAAGCTGAGAAATACTTTGCCCTTGCTCTGAATACCTTTCGCAATCTGTTTCCTGAAGGCCATACGGATAATGCAGATGCGCTGCATTTGTTAGGAGAAGTATACCTGAAGATGAACGATCCATCGCGGGCTGAACCTGTTTTTCGTGAGGCAATGGAAACAAGGATTAAATTTTTTGCTGATGGAGATACACGAACAGCCGATTCGATGATCAAACTGGGTGTTTCTCTGGTTGACAGAGGTGAGTATATTGAAGCGAAAGAACTTCTGATAAACGGTATTGACATCATCAATCATTCCGGAAGAGACATGGCTCAATTAAAAACACTCGCAGAAGAAACGCTTGCGGGACTTTGATTTCGAGATAGACCGAAAGATTCAAATAAGCTTATCCTTCGATGACTTCCTTTTCTGATTCAATATCGTGTTTGATGCCATAGAGCACGACAACATCATAAATAAAATGGGCAGCAATGGCCGAAATCAAACCGAAATAAATAAAAAGCAGGCCCAGAACCATACTGAGTCCCAATGTAAAGAGAGAATAGAGAACATGAGTTGTTGATTGAACCCGGATGTAGCCGTGAATGCCGATGAAAAGGATTGATGTCCACCAAATACCAATCAACGGCTGGATAGCACCACGAAATAGAATTTCTTCAGAAATCCCGGCAATCAGGGACACATACATAATTTGGGCCGGCGACAGCGATAATTCTTTGATCTGTCGAATAATGGCATATTCGTCCAGGATTTCCTTAAATGATTGGAGGCGAATCATCAGAACTCCAGCCAACCCGATAAGTGCGCCGCTTCCGAGCCCGATTGCTGCTTGGACAAGAATATTGGAACCCCGGAAAAAGATGGCTGCGAGGTGACTTTCCTGTATAAACAGGATGATCAGGTTCCCGATAATAACCCAAATAACTCCGGATAGAATAGAAATGACGACTAATTTTCTGCCATCAATAGGTACTTCATTTTCAGAAAAATCTGACATAAAATGATTCTCTAATTATTCAGAATGATTGTTTCTCCTGATTCAGCCGACTTTTTTGCGGCTTCTAAAATTTTCATCACAATCATATTATTTTCAAGTGAAGACAAATCAGAATCTTTAATTATTACATCTCCTCTGACAACTGCAGCAAGATAACTAAAGGGATCGTTATCGGGATAATTGCGAGGTTCGAGAGAAGTTCTTTGAACCGGTTCTTCATGCGTTCGTGTTTCCATTGTTACGCTGTCAAGTGAAAATACATAACCTGTCTCGCCATAAACATACATATCTTTCCGACTGAATGGCCAGTTCCACGATGCCTGGATTATTCCCTGTACACCAGGATACGTGAGAATAATGGTCGCCTCATCATCCACCTTTGGGTATACATCCGGTTTATGAGTCTGGGTTACTGCGGTGACGGAAACCGGTTCCTGCCCATCCATCAACCACGTTATTAAATTAGCTCCATAGCAGCCAAAATCCATAATAGCTCCACCGCCATTGAGAATAGGATCTGTCAACCAGGATAGAAACTCATCACTAACGCCAATTTCTTTTGGGCCTTCATGCCCGTCGTTAACCACTACTTTTCTGATGTTACCGTAATCACTGTCATCTTCAAATAATCCTTTTACTTCATGATTACTCGCATACCATGTTGTTTCGTAATTGGTAATGAGATGGATGTCATGCTCCTCGGCAAGCTGTTTCATCTTTATAGCATGGTCAAGATTCACGGCAAGTGGTTTTTCAACCATCAGATGAATTCCCATCGGCGCAACTGTTTCAGTAAGTTTTAGGTGATCGAATGTGGGGCCAAAAGCGGTGACTGCTTCGGGCCGGGCTTGGTTTAGCATTTCGGAAAGATCAGTGAAATGCAATTCCGGGTCCAGGTCATACATCTCTTTATAGCGCAGCCAGAGTTCTTGATTTGGCTCATAAATCCCAACGATCATAATATCATTTTGATCATTCTCCCGACCAAACAGCCAATGGACATGATCGTGAGTTAAACCGGCTACTCCAATTCGGACAGGCTCGTTTTGTGCATTTGATGCGGTTGGATGGATTCCCATTAAAAAAATCAGGATAAGACAAAAGAATAAAATTTTGGAATACATGGGTCTGAATAGAATTTAAGTATGATTTCAAATGGAGTGTAAAACAAAAAATGCAGTATCACCACAATTTACTATCAAGGAGATGTTTGAAGCTATAATTAAGAGTCCGTTGTGTGTCAAGAACTTTCGTGAACGTATTCGGTTTTCTTAATACTCCAAATTCAGAAATTTTTTTATTGATAATGCGTCCATTTGCAGTTGTGTTAAGTAATTCTTCAATGGGATTCCGGCCATTATTATTTCTGAATTCTCTATGGTAATGTAATGAGCTCAGATTTTTAAAATTCTCAACGAGATCATCAGAATATGAAGGATTGATAAAAGAAAATATCTGATGGTTTAATGTGTCTTCCAACATTTTAACATTCAATTCCATTTGAGATATGGTTGCAGACAAAGTGGACTGTTCTACAAAAAAAAGACCGTGGTTTGGCTTTAACCCGGTTCGCATTACTTTCAGAAAATTCTCTTTCCATTTGTTGAACAGATTGAGTTGCGATTTTACAACCACGTGGCCGCTATTATAATATTCGAGGATTTCTTTATTGTCGCCGGTAGACCGAACTTTTCTTTCTACTTTCACGTCCAGTAATTCGTAGAGTTTGTTCCAGTAATCTGCATTTTCATCATTTGGATTTTCAGTACCAATATTTTTGCTGTCAACCGGCCGAATGATCAGATCATTGCCATGAAATTGGACTAGTTCAGTCGGCTCTTTCAGGAAAAAAATATCACTGTCGAGAAAGATCAAGTTTTCCGCTTTTGTATGGGTTTCTCGGTGGGCTGAGGCCAGCGGTTTATTGGCGAGAGGGTAATCTGCAAACTCTTTATTAAGCACGTCATCAATAATTTCAACCTCATATTTTTCAAAAAACCGAACGATTTTACGGCTGATCTTATGATGCTTTCGGGGTTGATAACTGAATATGGGGAGATCACGAAATTTGCCCCCAAAATTCCTGACAGACCAAACCAAAAGTCTGGACATCGCTTCAAGGTTGCCCTTTTCGGTACAAATAATAATTTCAGTATTCGGCAAAGCCTTTTTGCTCATTTTTTGATCTTTTCCTCATACAAACGCTTCATTTTCCTTCTTGATTTGAAGATTCCATAAATGACGTAGAACCTGGAAAAATGGAGAAATCTCTTTAAAATATTCGTCTCTTTTCCCTTCCGTATTTCAATATCAGGAATTTTGCTAAGCTCATTTTGAAACTTTCCATACATATTTTCGAGTTGACGGAGTGTTTCGCTGGAGATTTCTTTTTCCACAGAATTTCTCACTTTCCTTTCGGGAAACATTTCAAGAGCGGATTGTGGCAGTTCTAAGAAATCAAAAATAGCAGGCAGATTTTCATAAAGTGTTTCATAGCGTATAAACAGGATTGGATTCAAGCTCGTGCTGCGATACCAATTATAGAAATGGTTACAGAAACCAAACCTGTCAACGCCCTCGGTTGCATATTCCTCAAGGGTCATGGATTCTGGTATTGGAGAATTTATATTCGATCCCTGTTGAATTTTGATGGAGTGTAAATGATGAAAATTTCTATTGAACAACGAAATGGTCGCATGGATTGGATCACCAAACAAATAGATAAATTTCTGGGACGGTTTGATGGAAACAGGAGGGTAAGCGGTGTGCTTCAGGTTTCCCGTATCATGGAGGTGATTAATAGTTCTGAATTGTGACAGAAACTCCATAAAAAATGTTGTTCCGGCGCCTCCATACGAAGTAACCACCACATCCAAATTTGCAGGTACCAGAAATGCCTTCATCAATCCCTATTCCCTATAAGCCTCCATTTGCATGAAATGTACGTTCAAATTTGCCAATAAAAAAAGCTTAGCGAGTATTCAAAGGGGAGAGGAGTGGTAACGCTGTCTGGAAAACAGTTCTCTTGTCAAAAGTTTAAGCCTTATTCGAGTACAATTTTTGATAAAGGCCCCAAAGAATGGTACCGGTTTGAATTACAAAACGGGATAACAATTTATATTCTTTCGTCGTGAAGACCCGGTTTCTTTTTAAGATAACAAACCCGAACAGTGGAGTTTCTCCAGGGATAACCATGCCATTCGTTGTGAAGGTTTCTTTATCAATTTTAAAGAGAGGAATGCCAATTTCTGAACTCAATCCCAGCTCTTTGGATGTATCCGCAAAGACACCTTTTTTCTCGGAACGTGGATTATTTGTCATGTAAGGCCGTTTAGTTCGGGCCAAATCGCGGAAAGCTCGCTCAGACATCAATTCGTTTGGGCCGAAATTCTCGGGCTGTCGGTCGCCAATAGAGAGAATCAGGCTTGGCTTCGAGCTCTGAATTTTCCAGAATGATATGTAATCAATATCAAAAGAATTCATCAGTCCCACGGCAAGTTTGCGGCAGGCAGAAAAGAAATCACCATGAATGGACTCGGTCATGATTTTCTTGATGATCATCTTAAAGTCCTGCTTGTACCGTGTGGACATATGAAACTGCTTGCCTTCTTCGAGAAGGTTTGCTTCCAGCCGGAGAATGAACTCATCTTTATTGGAGAAGACAAATTCCTTGGACACAAAGTCTACCGCTCCAAGTTCTTTCGCTTTGATTTCTAATTCCTCGGTCGCTTTTCCAGTCATAACCATAACCGGGATACTTCGGAGCGCAGTGTCGGTCATAATCGATTCCAGAAGCTCTATACCGGAAAGCTGCGGCATTTGAATATCGAGCAATACAAGATTGATGGAGTGTTCAGCAATAAGGTCAATTCCTCTTTGGGCATTCTCGGCGAACATAAGCTTAAAGTCTTTGCCGAGCATAGCCTTAAGCAATACATGAGTGGATTTCTCATCATCAATAACCAAGATAGTTTGCTGCTTCATGTAGAATCGACTTTGAACCTTGCTAAATCTTATAAAAAAGCTGGCGTACGTGTTTCGCTAAATATATTAAAATTTTTTAAGCCACCGTGATCTTATTTCCAAGAATAAGATTGTTTTCTTTAATAAATGTTACATATAAAAAACGAAGATCACTGTCATCCGAGTATATACAGCCAACCTGTATCTTTCTGTTAAATAAATCAGATTGGTGATGACGAGATCAGTGATTATTTACGCTCTCTTAACCCACTTCATCATACTTATTTTCTTTGAAAAATAAAATTCATTAAGCACTTTTTTTGGGCTCTGAATCTTTTGACAAATCCTTCTTACAGATAGAGTAGCGGACTTCAATACTTGCAAAAAGTTCCGAAATAAATTTCTTCGGAAGTCATAATAATCCAAGTTTTCTAAATTGTTTTCCTCATCATTTTGTTGATCAGCATTTACTTCAAGAGGATAGAAGCTACGTGTTTTTTGATTCATGTAATGGGTATGTCTGGTAATTTATTGATTAAAGATTTAATCGAATCATTTTATGTACTGAAGTAGGCTCAATTACCATAAAAGGAGGGAGAACTTAACTTATTTAAGTTAGAATGAATACAATGAATAACGATCTAATTATTTGTTGCTCAATATGTTGATGTGTTTTATATAAAATAAATATAGATCATACCTTAATTATTTAAGTGCTAGAGAAATGATAATTTATATGCATCTATTTCATTATCATCGCCATAAATTTTTCAAGTTTTTGTGGATCTAGTGATCCGTTTGTGCGAACTCCACTACACACATCCACGCCAAAAGGCTGAACGGTATCAACCGCATTTTTTATATTTTCCGGATTTAAACCACCGGCGAGAAAAACAGGAATGGGTGATTGGTCTACAATTTTACGGCTGACCTTCCAGTTATGGACCCGGCCGGTTCCGCCAAGTTCTTTTATTTTCAAATTTGGGTTCCCACTGTCCAGCAGTAAGGCGTCGGCTTCATCAAAGAAAGATGCGGCTGTATCAATAGACGTTTCATCAAGTACATGAATCACCTGAACACGTTTTACATTTGGCAGATTGGCTTTCAGATATTCATGGGTTCCTCTTTTTGGTGTATCCACAATTTGGATGGTATTTGTAGCCGTTCTCAAATGATGTTTTACGATTGAGGGACCATCTGTTTCGCTCGTTAAAAGAAAAGTAGCTATTGGTGGAGGTACTTGGGCGGCGATCTGCCGGATGTTTTGGTCATCGATACATCCGGGCCCGCTTGGCATTTTGCCTACCAGCCCAATGGCAGAAGCCCCAAAATCGATTGCGAGTTTAGCTTCATGCTCAGATGAAATACAGCAGATTTTAATTCGGGGTTTCATGATTTAATAGATTGTCTTCGTCACAAACAATTCGGATTGAGGTGATGAATATTTACATTTCTAATTGTCATTTTATGATATCCACAAAAAGAGATCTTATGAAATATACATTTTTGTTCCTCGCCTTAAGTTTTGGTTTATCGATACAATGCCATTCTCAAAACGTAATGGATGATCGTGAACCCTCCGAATATTTTGATTTTTGGGTGGGGAAATGGAAAGTAAGCTGGGAGGAAGGCAATGGAATGGGTAAGGGTACAAATCACATCGAAAGAATCTTAGATGGTACAGTCATTCGGGAAAATTTTAGAATATTGGAAGGACAGAATACCGGATTTCAAGGCACCAGTATTTCTGTTTATCAACCAAGACTGAACCTATGGAAACAGGTCTGGGCCGACAACCAAGGCGGCTATTTCGATTTTACCGGTAAAGTTGACGGCGAGAAACGGATCTTTCAAACGGAAATTTCTGAACGTGAAGATGGCAGCAGAATCACTCAGCGGATGGTTTTCTACGATATCACAAATGGTTCTTTGACGTGGGATTGGGAGTCCTCAACAGATGGCGGTGAGACATGGACATTGAACTGGCGCATTTTCTATGAGCGAATGGATGAATGATGCAGTTCATTCCGAATATGACCACATATCTCATTGATCTGCTTTTTGACGGATGTATTGGAACAAGAGAGGCTTCATTCGGATTTAAGTGGATAGGATATCTGAAACTTATGGCCCATTATGTATGCTGTCCAGTCGTTACTTATTTCTATTAATTCTCGGTTTGATTCTGTTGGTTTCCTCGTGTACCAGGATTAAAGACCTGATTAATCCGCCTTCACCGAGAGAGGTTTACTCCCGGGAGTTCAATGAGAATCATCCGCAATTCAATGAATGGCAAAGAGCTTATGAAAGGAGTCTGGGGGATAGCCTTAAAATTTTGCCACCCTATTGGGAAATCGGCCACTTTCAAAGAAATGAGATCAATGTTTACAGTTATGAAATAGATTTGGAGCATGGAGAAATATTTCATTTTGAAATGGCGGCAGACTCTGTGAATGCCCGGATCTTTGTTGATTTTTTCCGTCAGACTGATGACAGTTTGAATAGCTATGAACTCGTAAAACAAAATGGGCCGGATGACAGAATGGTCCGTTTTGAAGTGAAGGATACGGGTATCTATAAAATACTGGTTCAACCGGCGCTTGATGTTCAAACCCCGTTTCGCATGCGGGCGTATACTCAGCCGTCATACCTGTTTCCAGTAGCCGGACACAGCAATTCGGCAATCAGAAGTTTTTGGGGTGATCCGAGAGATGCAGGACGAAGACAACATGAAGGCGTTGATATCTTTGCTCCGCGTGGCACTCCCGTTGTTGCTGCGACAAACGGGCGCATTCGTTATACAGGAGAACGCGGTTTGGGCGGAAAGCAGGTATGGCTGCGAACGGAATTGTTTGGCGGAAAATCTCTCTACTATGCCCACCTGGACAGTGTAGCGGTATCCGGTTCAGGAAGTGTGGATGTGGGTGATACGCTGGGATTTGTCGGGAATACGGGCAATGCCAGAACGACGCCTCCACACCTTCATTTTGGTATCTATGGGCGTGGCGGAGCGGTTAATCCTATGCCATTTATTTTTGAGAGAGAGCTACCAGAAATTCAAGAACTGGCCGATGAAACCGGTCAACGGCAACTGGTCGTGAATTCAGCTGTTGCCAACTTGCGGACAGCAGCATCTCTCGATGGATTAAAAATAGGAGAAGCCACCCGGGGTGATACTCTGCATGTTCTCGGACACGCCGGAAACTGGAGGCACATAAAAACTGAGCAGCAGATGAAAGCCTACATTCACGAAAGTTTGGTTCTTCCACTTTAAAGAGAAGGTTTAATCCCTGAAGATTCTTACTAATGAGATGAAAGAAGTGGATAACGTTTAGTAATTTTTTCCGTTGATCAAGCTATGGATTGCTTCGCTTTGCTCACAACGACTTCTTTTTTCATAGTTCTGTTTTGTGAACGTTCTGCTTCCATTCCCATCAATCAGTACTTCTTAATTCGAATAAACTCAATCTCGGGGAATGTAACTCCCCAACCCCTGACTGTTTCTTCTCCGGTTAACTTAAAATCGGCTTTAATTATCACTTCATGTTCTCCCTCGTCCAGATAATCGGAGTAGTCATCCGGTTCGCCCGGCGCGCCGTACTCCACCTCATCAACAATAAAAAGCATCCCGGCACCATCAGCAGCGGGTGGTCCATTCCAACTTAGCGTACCAATTTGATTACGGAAAACATCCTTTGAAGATTTTACATTCGTAGTGCTGCAAGCTGAAAAAAGAAGTGGGGCAACAAAAAGAATCAAAGCTAAAACTGTAGATTTCATACATGCTATTTTTTAGGTACTGCCAGATTGTTATTCTGATATTATATTCTCAATCATTCATGTCATGAGCATATCTTATCTACATACACTCGATGATTCTCAGATACCTATCCAAAACCTTTGTGAATCAACCTGTTTACTTATCCACATATTGCAACCAATCGTAAAGCCGGTCGGTCCAGCCTTGCAGATGTCCCTTGCCGAGACCTAATGCAAATCCGTGTCCACCTTCTGGATAGATATGCATCTCTGATGAAATTCCGTTCTCATTCAACGCTTTATAAAACATCAGGCTGTTTTGAACAGGTACAGCGGTATCGTCGGAAGCATGAATAAGGAACGTTGGGGGAGTCTCTTCTGTAACCTGCGTTTCATTGGAGTAATATTCAATCATTTCGTCGTCAGGATTATCGCCCAGTAAATTATTCAGGGAGCCCTGGTGTGTAAAGGATTCCTTCATTGTAATCACGGGATAAACCAAAATCATAAAATCGGGCCGGGCACTCATCGTATCGATAGAATCTTTATCGTCGATCGTCTCTTCACGGTTAAAATGTGTGCCAAGGGTAGAGGCCAGATGTCCGCCGGCCGAGAAGCCCATCACACCAATTTTATTTTCTGAAAGATTCCACTCTTCTGCATTTGCGCGAACAGTTCGTATAGCCCGTTTTGCATCCTGCAATGGAGCCTGGTGTGGAGTGACCACAGATCCTGATATTGGCAATCGGTATTTCAAAACAAAAGCAGCAATTCCTTTAGAGTTTAACCATTTGGCGATGTTCGTTCCTTCCCAGTCGTATGCCAGAATCCTGTATCCACCTCCGGGACAAATTACAACAGCCTGGCCTGTAGAATGCCTCTTGGTAGGTAGGTAAATCTCCAGTGTAGGTACCTGAACTTGTCCAATTCTGAGAATATCATTTATTTCGTGGATTTCTGTTTTGTCCGTTTGTTGGGAATTTGGAATCTCATCCGGCCAGAGCGGAAGTACTTTTTGGCCGTATGAAATATTGAAAGCAAAAAGAAAGATCAGGGACAGAGTAATTTTTTTCATATTTATAAATCGTTTATTGTTATCCACCAATAAAGAAAAATAAACTCAAAAACACATCTCCTAATCATCATAGATTGCACCTTTGGGATATAAATCCCCTTGTCCATTTACGTCACAAACCGAGGATTTCTTTGCTTTTTTGATCAGTTTATAGGCCCAGTCGTAATGGCTGGATGTTGCTGACACAAGGTAAGCTCCCAGAGATGTAGAGCCGGTCCATCGATAATGTTTCTTTTCAAAAAGTTCATTATCTGTATGGTGTTCAACAATTTTCCGGATTTCTTGATATGATTTATCCAGCGCCTTCCGAATGTTTTCCAAATCAGATGTATTATAATTTTCCCAGATTTTCTTATTCAATTCAGGAAGGGTTTTCCAGGTGAATCCTTTGGCGGGCATATCCGGTTTCTTGTGTTGCATGCCAACGCTGTACCATTCAAGAAACATCAGGTGCCATTCGTGCAGGTGGGCAAGTACATCACGGATATTTCGATTCATCGTACCTTCGGGAAAATCAGCGTGCTTTTCTTCGTCAGAAAATGAATCGATGTAATCATTTAGCTTTTGATAATTCTCTTGACTGAGCTTCAACAATTCCTCTTTGTTCTTTGGCCTTGGCATTGTTCTACCCCTCTCAATTTTGTTGTGATTAGAACGTCTCCTCCGTTTAAATTACATAAAACCCGAATAAAAAGGGCAGACGGAGGATGATTTATGCCAAGTGAATTCTCTTTATCTACTCTGCGGAATCATCATTCAATCCGAGATTTTTTATCTCTTCTGGCAGGATATACATCTCTTTTTCATACTTGCGCAAATCGCGGCTGTCTTTGAAAGCTTCTCCCCGGAAATTGTGTGGTTTCGTTTGGTGAAATTCGAGTTCCAAAGAGAGGGACTAATGCTATTGGAAGAAAACTTATTTTTTTAATTTTTTGAGATCTTCTGGAGAAATATACATGCCATTAGTCGCTCTGTTATTTTCCGTACTAAACTGGATGGCTTTTCTTCTGAATTGGGTCTGAGCTGTTTTTGCAATGATACCACCATTAATGTCCGTCAGCGCTGTGCCTAATAACGGTTCATTTTCATCGCCTAAAGGAGGGAGATTTTCCAGATATTCATATTCTATAACTTCATAATCAGGCAAAAAGCCTTCACCTTCAGATTCTCCATTTCTGTTTACCAATTTCCCCACAATCGGTTGTAATGCATAGTTATGAGTAGGATTGATATTTGCACCCTCATGATATGGCACATCAGAATCAAATAATGTTAATGAAATATCATCTTTGCCAACTGTTTGATCGCCGATCACAATCACATCGATATAAGCCCGGAGGCTGTTAATGACCGATTCACTTGCAGAGGCCGTTCTGTAACTGGTGAGAACATACAGGCGGTCTAATGAAAGTTTGTTGATCGGAAAGGTCGCGTCTGTTAGGTTCCCTTCAGAATCATAAATAGGGCCTTCGTCTAAAAAGCTGACTACTTCCTGATAAAGGGGATTCCGTTTTGAATTAAAGCTGTAGCGTCCGAATTCATTTGAACTTCCAAGGCCTGAAATCATAGATGTCAGTAGCTGGCTTGTAGTCACAGCTCCACCGCCGTTATACCGAAGATCCAGAACAAGTTCGTCAATTCCTTGGGATTTAAATTCCCCAAACACATCATTCAGGTCCTGATGCGAATTTCTTTGAAAGGAATTGTACAGTAAATAACCCACACTGGCTGCTCCGGTGTTAATCACTTTTGACATATAAATGGGATCTTCGAATACATCCCCAGCCTGAACGGTTTTTGTTTCTCCATTGGGGGTGATGACACGGTTATTGTAATCGGCAAGACCGAGTTCAAGACTGCTTGATGAAAGAAGGTTTCCGTAATTATTCCTGTTTAATCGGGTTCCGTTAATGTGGCTAAATACATCTCCCCGTTCGATTCCGGCAGCTTCAGCCGGTGTATCAGGAATTACATATTGAACATAGCCGAAAATTTCAGTTTCACCTTCAAATCCAACCAAACCGTACTCAAATCCGAAATTGTATGACTCGCCCTGTTGCTGGGCCAGAAATACCTTATAATCATCTATAAAAAATGAAAAATCGTCTTCACCAAACTGTGCTAATACTGCCTCGCTAAAACCATTTTCTTTATTGAATTGTAAATCTTCGAACACACCTTCGGGATGGTTAAAATCCATCAAATAATTGTGGTAATCCTGTTCATTTTCAAAAAAGCTTTTATTATCACTTAGCTTTGGCACTTGTTCCTGCCAGTAATACCAGTAGTTCATGGCTTCCCACACAAATTGTTTTTCTTGGGGAGCTTCTTCAATTTCATCATCTGAGCCGGTTGAACTGTCTTTACAGCTGAGTAAAGTTGAGAGAAAAAGGAGGGCCAGTGAAATACTAAAAACTTTTTTCATACGATATTCTTTTATTATCTGTTGATGATGTAAGGATAATATGATAGAACAATGAGAGTTCAATTCACATAATTTAAAACTTATGAGAGTCATCTTTATTACTATTATTTCATTTGTAATAATTTTGTTTGGCTGTTCAACCGCCAAAGAAGCGTCTATTGAGGGGCTTGAAGTCATTCAGGCAAATTTCAGGCACTGGAGCGAAGCACCGCTTGTACAGTCCGATGTGCGGGAAAGGGGGACGGATCTTGCATTAATTGTAAACGGTTTGCCCGACGGGGCGAACCCGGAGTACATTATTTTCCGAAAGAAAAAATCTTTTCCGGCAGAAATTACCGATACCACTGAAAATGGTGTGCGTATACAGGCGCGAATCATTATGAGGTCTTCGGTGCTCGCTGAAACTTCAGAAACCGTGGACAAATCTGACCGGCTTGTGTTTAGAAATGCAGATGGTAAATCAAGCTACATCGAAATTGAAGAGTGGTCTCGTATGGACGAATGATCTCCTGAGAAAGGGGTTGTCATCCATTTTGCCGGTTTATGCCGCAGAAGTAAAGTTCATTCGTATAAATGCTGCAGCTAAAAAAGTGTATAACATGGCAACCACCATCAGGAAACCAAACTGATCGGCATCAAATATAAATCGGATCAAGTCCAGCGCTGCAATGAAGTGAAAAACCATATTTCCGAGAAGAATTGGTTTGCCGTAAATACCGCCAAGAATGGCATTTCTGCCCATATAATTGATGAGTCCCAAGCCAAATAAGGCGCCACCCAAAAGTTGAAAGGCTAAAACTCCGGCCTCTGTTTCAGAGGCCAATCCAAGCCAACCTCCAATTTCCTGGGGGAGAAAAGTTAACACTATTCCCAGGATTCCATTCAGAATCCCGCTGGCAACCATAATTCCTTTGTTGAATTTTTTCATATCTATAAAGCATTTTTTGTTCAGAAAGCAGAACGATCCGGAAATTTTGAGGAAATAATCTGAAACGTTCCATTAAACTTATCAAGCGTAAACTCATACCTCGCCGATGAGGCTCTGTCCTGGTAAAGAGAAGTGATCACTTTCACATTCCCGTTGGTCTCTTTTTCCAGGATTTCCAGGTCAATTGAAATACCCCGTTTTGTGATATCTGATTTATGAACGATGGGTGCACTAAATCCATACGTTTTTGTCGAAGAAGAGAGGGGTTCTACGGCTGGGTAATGGTTATCAAAGCTACTCAAAATGGCTGGGGATGGATCCGAACCGGAAATGCCAATAAAGAAATAGTCTGTTTCTATCTGTGAATGATTGGAAAGATAATCGACCAACATGGATAAGACAGACGTTTCAATCTGATGTTGTTCCTCTGTACTTAATTCTAACTTCAGGTTAAAAACGTAGACTGAGCCGATGATTCCAACGAGTGAAAGTGAAAGAATCAGGAAGTTTTGAGCTTTGATATTTTTATACCACATCAGACTGAAATCATTTTCTTGAACGCAAATGATTTAAATAATCATCACAATTCAACTTAATTTGAGATATCGAGATTTAAAAATAGCAGCTATTAAAACAAACGTGCACTTATTTCCCGGAATGCAAAGCCATGCGATTGCCTTCGGTATCTATAAAAAGTGCCATGTAACCCATCTCCGGGCTGATTTGAGTTTTTGGCCTCAGGATTTTGCCGCCGGCTTCTTCGATTCGGCCAAGTTCAATATCCACATCTTCGGAAGAAAAGTAGATAAGAACTCCGTCCTTGGTGGGGGTGTATTGTTCGTGATGAACAAGTGATCCGCCGGCGCCCTTTATGTCGTCATCCCATTGGAACCATGCCATATCAAAATCTCCCATGGTATTTCTGGAAAGTTCACAATCAAATACAGTTTCATAAAATTTGATCGCTCGGTCCATGTCCTGGGTAGGAATTTCAAACCATCCAACTGTAACTGCTTTATTATTTTTCATGATTTTAGATGTGTTAAAGTCATTGCGAGCAAGTGAATGTGCACGACAGTTCCGAATTGTTAGCTTGAGATTATTTCGTTGTGTTCGTAATGACGAGTGATTGTTTATAGAACTGAAGTAAATACTACAGATTTAGCGAAAAAAACAATCACTGAAAATTTTCTGTAAGGGATTCGTGAAATCCGGTTCATACAATTAAAAAGGAAATTTTATGAACCGAGCGCTTATTCTTTCCAAACTACGCATTGAAATTCGCCGCAAAGAGGCCGGCTATCCAACCGAGAGAACCATGATTCGTGTAGCACGCCATTTCATGGACAGGATGTCATTAACACATGCTTCCCAAATTAGAGAGTGGCATAAAGATCTCTTCCTCTCTCAATTGAAGAATGATGAAAATATTTCTGATGAAGAACTCCTGCAAACAAAATCATCACTTTTGTTTCTGTTTGAGAAAGTGTTGAAACCGTCTAGTTCTTTTATTCAGCCCAATGAAGAAGCAGAAAGAGAGCCCGGTGTATTCAGAATTACCGGATAAAATTTGATTAGTCTTCAGGCCTTTCTTCTATTCACGACGGCAAGCGTACAGCGAGAAATGCTTACCAGTTTTCCATCCTCGTTTTCAATCCGGGTTTCCCAAACCTGTGTTTGAGCTCCCCGGTGAATTGGTGTTGAAATACCCGTTACTTTTTTACCGGCAGTCACCGGACGCACATGGTTGGCATTGATTTCAAGTCCCACGACAATTTTGTTTTCATCGCTCAAATTCAAATATCCACCTACGGAAGCCAGTGTTTCAGCTAAAGCAACCGAAGCGCCGCCATGAAGAATTCCCATCGGTTGAGTTGTGTTTTCATTTACGGGCATGGTAGCGCGCATTTCAGAACGGCTCACAACAATAAATTCCAGCCCCAGGGCATGAGCCATGTTTTTTTGTTTCTTCTTAAAAAAGAGATCAAACTTTTCTCTGATTTCGTCTTCGATTTGCATTGGCCAGTCGTCTATTTACACATTTCGATTAAGCGTTGACAAAACAAAAAATAAACTTTTTTTGTAAGAAATTTTTAAAAGTCTGAACAAAATGTTACTTATCGGGTAACAGTGTCAACCAACCCCTATTCACTAAAAAAGCGGTTTCATGTCATGGATTCTGATAAACATACACTGCCGGAGATACTTTTTAAAGGGCTAGGAAAGTATCCTGAAGGGATGATTTCATCCACGAAAAGAAAAGGGAAATGGAAGGAAACCGACATATCGGAATTCAGAACAAAAGTGATCCATTTTGCTCTTGGATTGTATGATTTGGGAGTCCGCGCCGGTGATAAAGTTTCTATACATGCCGAGAATTCCACCGAATGGTTGATCTGTGATCTTGCCATTTTGTCCATCGGTGCGGCTGATGTGCCCATCTATTCCACTCAACCCGGTGAACAGATTAAGTACATTTTGCAAAATTCGGATACCGTTGTTCACATTGTATCTGACGATGAGATTTTTGCCGAGACAAAACCTCTTATCAAAAATGTGGAATCGGTAAAAGCTGTCATCTCTCTTTTTGGCACCAAGCATAAAAAATTAAAATCCTTCGATTCTATCTTAAAAACAGGGGAGAAACTTCAGCAGGAAAAACCGGATCTGTTTGATAGCCTGAAGTCTGAGGTTCAACCGGATGATTTAGCCACATTAATATATACTTCCGGCACAACCGGAATGCCGAAAGGAGTGATGCTTACGCATAACAACATTGCTTCGAATGTGTTGGCTTCGATGGATAAACTTCCATTTGGTGAAGAGGAGTTTCATTTGGAACCGGTGATTTCGTATCTGCCGCTTTCTCATGTGTTTGAGCGGATGATTGATTACATGTATATAACCATGGGGTGCAGGATTTTTTACACGGAGAACATTGAAGAAATCCGGGATGATTTTTCATATGCGAAGCCTTTTTTCCTGGCTACGGTCCCGCGGTTACTCGAGAAAATTCAGACGGGCGTAAAAGTAAAAGGACAGGAATTTTCCGGGATTAAGAAGAATATCTATTATTGGGCAATCTATCTCACGGAGTCTTATGATCCTGAACATCCTCCAAAAGGTATATCTGCTATAAAGCATAAGATTGCAGATAAGTTGGTTTATAGTGAAATCAGAGAATTGTTTGGCGGCAATTTACGAGGTGCCGTTAGTGGAGGAGCCGCACTATCACCTGAAGTGTTTAAATTTATGAATGCCATCGGGTTGGTCTGTGTACAGGGTTACGGTTTGACTGAAACTTCGCCCGTGATTACCGTGCAAAAACCGGGCGAGATGAGAATCGGTTCTTCCGGAAAACCCCTTCGCGATGTGGAAATTAAAATTGCTGAAGACGGAGAAATTCTTGCCAGAGGTCCTAACATTATGCAGGGATATTACAATAACAAAGAGAAAACTGACGAAGCGATTACTGAGGATGGATGGTTCAAAACGGGTGATGTTGGAAAAATTGACGAAGATGGTTTCCTGTATATCACAGATCGTAAAAAATCCATGTTTAAACTTTCGACCGGGAAGTATGTGGCTCCTCAAAATATTGAGAATCAATTGCTGAATTCCGGTTTTATTGATCAGGTTGTTGTGATTGGCTATAAACGAAAATTCTGTTCGGCATTGATCGTGCCGTCATTTTCAAATGTGAAAAGGCGCTTGAAACGAGATGGACATGAACTCTCTGAACCTATTTCAAAAGACAATAGAGTTCGGACATTAATTCAGAAAGAAGTGGAGAAGGCCAACCGACACCTTTCGCCGTGGGAAAGTGTTAAAAAGTTTGTAATCCTTGATCAGCCCCTGACGGTTGGCAATGACGAACTCACACCAACAATGAAAGTAAAGCGTGATGTTGTCAATGAGAAGTACAGTGAACAGATTGAGTCGATGTACGAAGATGAGGATGGGAATGGAGATGAGTAATTCTTCCCAGGAAGTGATTTTAATACAAACATTTTAGATTGACTATTCAAACATGCACAAATACAATATCCAAAATGTAGTTATTCTTGGAGCCGGCGTAATGGGAAGCCAAATTGCGGCCCACTGTATCAATGCCGGTTTGAAAGTAAAGTTACTCGACCTGAAATCTGATGATCCCGATCTGCCGAATAAAACGGCCGAAGAGGCGATTCAAAAACTTCAAAAAATGAATCCGGCGCCGCTCGCAATATCAGATTGGGCGGACAGAATCACACCTGGAAATTTTGAGGATAACCTAGAATGGATCTCTGAAGCTGATTGGGTTTGTGAAGTGATTGTAGAGCGGATGGACATCAAAAAAGAGATGATGTCTAACATTGAAAACGTTCGAAAATCTGATACAATTGTAAGCTCTAACACATCTGGCTTGCCTATTTCAAAAATTGGAGAGGATTGTTCGGAAGACTTCAGAAATCATTTTTTGGGAACACATTTCTTTAATCCGCCAAGATATATGAAACTTCTGGAAATCATTCCTACGAATGATACCTCCGGGGAAGTGGTAGAATATATGACCGGTTTTTGTGAGAAGATTCTTGGCAAAGGCATTGTTCAATGTAAAGACACACCAAACTTTATAGCGAATAGAATTGGTGTGTTTTCAATGGCATCTATCATGCCCTGGTTTTTTGACGGAAAGTTCCGAATTGAAGAGATTGATGAACTGACAGGAACTCTGACCGGATATTCTAAAGCCGCCACATTTCGAACAGCCGATATGGCTGGATTGGATGTGCTGAATCACGTTGCTGAAAATCTACTTCCGGCTGTGCCAAATGATGAGAGACGAGAGATTTTTGAATTGCCTGAATCTTTCAAAAAAATGGTAGAGGAAGGTGCTCATGGAAATAAAACCGGAAAGGGATTTTATAAGAAAACGAAAACGGAAAACGGTACTGAGTATCATGTAATTAATCCGGATAGTTTAGAATATGAACCTCAGGAAGAGACTACTTTTGATTCAGTTAAGGAGGCAAAGAAGAAGTATAAAACATCAGAAGAGCGACTTAACTATTTAGTCAACCAGGATGATGAAGTTGGAAAATTCCTGTGGGAAATTCATTGTGATCTGTTGCTTTATGCAGCAAATCGAATTCCGGAGATTACGGAATCTGTTGAATCGATTGATCGAGCGATGCAATGGGGATTCAATTGGGAATTGGGTCCGTTTCAACGATGGGATGCCATTGGCGTACGGGAATCGGTAAAACGAATGATCTCAGAAGGCCGGGACGTTCCTGATTCCATTCAAACGATGTTAGACAACGGTCGTGATTCATTCTATGAAAATGGGACCGTTTATAACCTTGTATCAGGAGAAGCAGAATCCATTCCGCCACCGGCGAAAGATGCAATTACCGTTAATATTCTAAAAAATCAAAATAAAGAGATTTGGGGGAATAAAAGTGCCGGTTTATATGATATGGGTGATGGAATTGCCCTGTTTGAATTCAGAACCAAACAGCAGACACTTGGATTTGAGTTGGTTCAATCGGTTGAGAAAGCGTGTGAAATTGTTAAGGAAAAATTTGAAGGATTAGTTATCGGTCATGACAACGAGAATTTCAGTTACGGTGCTAACCTGGCAGAGGCTGGTCAGGCATTGAAGGACGGAGATTTTGCCAGAGTGAAAGAAGCTGTTGAAAATTTTCAGAGAGTAGCGGTCGGACTGCGATATCAACCTTTTCCAGTCGTGGCTGCTGTGTCCGGAAGAACTTTTGGCGGCGGTGTTGAATTTATGATGCACTGTGACAAAGTTGTGGCCCATCACGAACTCTATGCCGGACTCGTGGAATTGGGAGTTGGGTTGATTCCAGCCGGCGGAGGCACAAAGGAATTGTTGCTTCGGGCTATGGAGAAAGTTCAGGAATCCGAAGATGCAGATCCGTTGCCATATCTAAAGCATGCGTTCAAAACTATCGGGTTAGCGAAAGTTTCTGATAGTGCACAAAAAGCAAAAGTGCTGGGATACCTTAGATCGTCAGATGCGATTGTGATGAACCGTGACTTGATCCTGAAAACAGCAAAAAATCATGCAAAAGTATTGGCTGATCAGGGATATTGTCCGCCGGTTGAACCCAAAGTTAAGCTCCTTGGAAAAACGGGCTTTAGTGTATTGAACATCATGTTGTATATCATGAATGAAGGAAATTTTGCAACTGAATACGATAAAGTATTGACAAGAAAAGTTGCCAACGTTTTAACAGGTGGCGATATCAGTGAGGCTCAGAAAGTATCTGAATCAGCCATCTTAAACCTTGAAAGAGAAGCGATTTTGGATTGTTTTCAAGATGAAAGAACCCATAAGCGAATGGAGCATATGTTGAAGACGGGAAAACCTTTGAGGAATTAGTTGAAGGCAGTAGATAGTTTTAAGTAGATGGTAGATAGTTTTAGTAAGGATTTGGTCGAACTTGGTTCATACAGATGTAAATATGAATCAAATTAAAATGAAATGTATGGAATTGTTTCTCAAATGAGACGATCTGTGGTTTCAATCAGTTCAAATATCGCTGAAGGCGCTGGGCGACAATCAAAAAAAGAATTCAAACGATTTTTGAATATTTCAAAAGGTTCGAGTTATGAATTGGAGACTCAACTTACTATTTCAAAAAATCTCGGCTTTATCAAGCAAGATCAATTTGAAGAGATTATACAATCCTTGGTTGAACTGCATAAAATGATTCACGCGCTGATTAAGACTCTCAACAAAAATTAGTCTATCTACCATTTACTTAAAACCATGTACTCATGAATAACGATGTTGTAATCGTAGCTGCCAAACGAACTGCCTGTGGAAAAGCGAATAAAGGATCACTTCGGTTTACTCGTCCCGATACGTTGATGGGAGAGGTGATTAAGGATTTGATGAAAAAATCGGATAATGTTGAGCCCGACATGATTGATGATGTCATTGTTGGATGCGCATTTCCTGAGGCATCACAGGGCCTAAATATTGCCCGGCAGTGTGCGTTACTCGGCGGACTTCCTGATTCGGTGCCTGGAATGACCGTAAATCGATTTTGTTCATCCGGACTCCAGACAATAGCGATGGCTGCTGAACGAATTATGGCAGGCGGAGCGGATATTATCATTGCCGGTGGTGTGGAGTCGATGAGTTTGGTGCCAATGGGTGGATTATCATTTCAACCGAACCCGGAGCTCGCGGAAGATCATCCGGAGATCTATATCAGCATGGGATTAACGGCAGAGAATGTGGCTGAAAAATATGGAGTAAGCCGGGAGGATCAGGATGAATTCGCGTTTAAGAGTCATCAAAAATGCATTAAAGCTTGGGAAGAAGGTTATTTTGATGACCAGATAACACCGGTTGAAGTTACTCATAAATTTGTAACAGCCGATGGAGATGTAGAAGAGGAGAATTTCACGTTCCAAAAAGATGAAGGTCCGCGACCGGATACGAATCTTGAAGCCCTGAACGGATTACGCCCTGTTTTTAAACAAGGCGGGACCGTAACACCGGGAAATTCTTCGCAGATGAATGATGCCGCAGCAGGAGTGATAGTAATGACTCTCGAAAAAGCCGAAGAACTTGGGTTGACACCCATCGCGAAATATCACGGATTTTCTGTAGCCGGCGTCGCACCTGAAATTATGGGAATTGGGCCGGTCGAGGCGATTCCGAAAGTGTTAAACCAAACGGGAATTAAAAAAGAAGAGATCGATCTGATTGAACTAAACGAAGCGTTTGCAGCTCAATCCATCGCTGTGATTCGTGAGACTGGTTTGGATCCCGAAAAAGTGAATATCAACGGCGGAGCCATTGCAATGGGTCATCCTCTTGGTTGTACAGGAGCAAAACTAACTACACAGATTCTTTATGATTTGAAGCGACTGAATAAGCGTTTTGGAATGGTAACGATGTGTGTAGGCGGTGGAATGGGCGCTGCCGGAATATTTGAGAATTTAGATTAGTAGATAGTTTTAAGTAGATGGTAGATAGGTGAGACTAGCGTGTGCGTCTTGCTCGCGTTCGGAAAAACATTGGTCACAAGCGAGATACTTGCGCCATCCCATTTTTCATTTATAATAAAATCTATCTACTTAAAACCATCTACCTAAAACTAAACCCATGTTTAAAGAAGACACTCTCGACGGTAACACAATTCTCATCACTGGGGGCGGAAGCGGACTCGGCCTATCAATGGGAAAGAAGTTTGCAGAATTGGGCTCCAATATTGCGATTTGCGGCCGCACGGAAAAGAAGTTACAAAATGCGGTTGAAGAGCTCTCAGAATTCGGAACGGATGTTCAATATTATGTTACCGATGTCCGGGATTATGAAGCTGTAGGAGAGATGTTTGAAAAGATCGTAGATGATTTTGGAGGGATCACCGGCTTGGTTAATAATGCTGCCGGAAATTTCCTCAGCGCTTCTGAAGATCTGACTCTAAATGGATTTAAGACTGTTGTTGATATTGTTTTATATGGGAGCTTTAATTGTACGCATCATTTTGGCAATTACCTGATCAAACAAAAAGAAAAAGGGAACATTCTAAATATTGTGACGACCTACGCGGAAGATGCGGGCTCCGCATTTGTATTGCCATCGGCTTGTGGAAAAGCCGGCGTGTTAGCGATGACTCGATCACTCGCCTTTGAATGGGCTGAGTATGATATCAGGGTAAATGCTATAGCTCCCGGTCCCTTTCCCACAGAAGGGGCGTGGACGCGTCTTTTCCCCACAAAAAAAGCAGAGAAGAAATATCTGGACAAAATTCCAGCCGGCAGATATGGCAATCACGAAGAGCTCGCAAATCTCGCTGCTTTTTTGATGAGTGATATGGCGCCCTACATCACAGGCGAAACAGTGACCATTGATGGTGGCGAAAAACTCTCAGGTGGTCAATTCAATTTTGTGGATTCCCTGATGTCCCGTAGCAAACTCAAATCTATTTTTAAAATGATGAAAAAGATGGGCTGAAGTTTCAGTTTATTGTATTTGGATAAACGGCGCCGATAACCCGAAAAATTTACTTATCAAGAGAGTTATAATTTCTATATTCAGCTATTCTTTCATCCGAAATCTATTGAAACCATGCTTTCAAATTTTTTTTCATCGTTGGGTTATTCATTTTTTGGTATCCTGTTATTACTGTTTATCCCCGGAACAGAACCTGATGAAGTAACTGTTGACGATTATAAACGAGCAGAAACCTTTCTTTCAAGTCACACAAACCCACTTGTATATCATGAAATCTCTTCACAAAAATGGACAGATGATGGACGTTTAATCTATCAAAAATCTGTAAAAGGTGGTTTTGAATTTATGGTAGCCAATCCTGAAAGTGGAGAAAAAAGATCTGCTTTTGATCATGATAAACTTGCGGAAGCTATATCTGAAACTGGCCAAAATGATGTGAATCCGTTGCAGCTTCCATTTCGTGAATTCAGTTATTCCGATGATCATCAATCAATACTGTTTTCTGCATTTAATCAGGAATATTCATGTTCAATCGGTGATTACAATTGTAGAGCAAAAGAATCAGAGCAAAAAGTGAATCGGTTTACGGAAAATCTTTCGCCGGATGGGAAAAAAGCAGCTTTTATCCGAGACTATAATCTTTGGATTCGGGATGTCCAAACAGGAAAAGAGACTCAGTTGACATTTGACGGGGAAAAAGATTACGGATACGCAACAAATAATGCCGGTTGGGTAAAAAGAGATAACCCGGTTTTGTTATGGTCACCGGACTCCCAGCGAATTGCCACGTTCCGGCATGATGGTCGTGAGGTTGGAGAGATGTATCTGGTGAGCACAGAAGTAGGACATTCAGAACTTGAGCAGTGGAAATATCCCTTACCCGGTGATGAACATATTTTTATGATCGAGCGGATTGTGATAAACCTGGATGGCTCCAAACCGGAAATTGTCCGGCTGGATATGGAACCGGATGCTCACCGGTCGACAATAACCGATCATATCGCTGGATGGGACGGAACTTTTTTAGATGTGGAGTGGAGTAAGGACAGCCAAAATCTGGCATTTGTCTCTTCTTCAAGAGATCACAAGATTGCTCACCTGAAAACGGCAAATCCGGAAACTGGAGATGTTCACTCTGTTCTTCGGGAAGAAGAGGACACATTTTTTGAATCCGGGATTAATGACATTAGTTGGAGATTGCTAGACACTTCAAATGAAGTGATTTGGTTTTCTCAACGGGATAACTGGGGACACCTGTATCTCTATGATCTTCAAACCGGTGAATTGAAGAACCAGATTACGACAGGGGAGTGGAATGTCCGGGAGATCCTTCATATCGATGAAGAAAAAAGAAAGATATATTTTATAGGTTCCGTTCGTGAGGAGGGAGATCCGTACTTCCAGTATTTGTATAGCATTCATTTTGACGGGAGTGATTTAAAACTTCTAACCCCGGAACAAGCCAATCATGACATTACATTTTCTGCCGAATCTGGTTTTTTTACAGATGTGTACTCCACTCCAGATACGCCACCTATTTCACAGATTCGGGATTTGGAGGGGAATAAAATGATGGACCTTGAAAAAGCAGATATTTCAGATTTAGAGGCAACCGGCTGGCAGCCTCCAATTCCGTTCAGCGTTAAGGCAAGAGACGGTGAAACCGATTTATATGGATTGATGTACAAACCCACCCATTTTGATGAATCTAAATCGTATCCCATTTTAAACTACTTGTATCCGGGTCCGCAAAGTGGAAGTGTTGGAAGCCGATCCTTTCGGGCGTCTCGCAGCGATAAGCAGGCTTTGGCAGAATTGGGCTTTATTGTAGTTGAAGTAGATGCGATGGGCACACCGGGCCGATCGAAAGCCTTTCACGAGTTTTATTACGGCAACATGGGAGATAATGGAATTCCTGATCAGATCACCATGATCAAACAGCTTGCTGACCAACATCCGTGGATGGATATTGACCGTGTTGGAATTTTTGGTCACTCGGGAGGAGGTTTCGCATCCACTCGGGCCATTCTTGAATATCCGGATTTTTACAAAGTAGCTGTTTCCGGTGCAGGAAATCATGACAATCGAAATTATGAAGACGATTGGGGCGAAAAATGGCAGGGACTCCTCACAGAAACCGAAAACGGTACAAATTATGATAACCAGGCGAATCAGCTTTTGGCTGAAAACCTGAAAGGAAAATTGCTCATTACTCATGGAACAATGGACAATAATGTGCCGCCTTACAACACTTTGCTGGTAGTTGATGCCTTGATTGAAGCAAATAAAGATTTCGACCTGATATTATTTCCGAATCGCCGCCATGGTTTTTATAGTGAACCATACATGATGCGAAGAAGATGGGATTATTTTGTGCGCCATCTCAAAGGTGTTGAGCCGCCAAAAGAGTTTGCCTTTGGTAGTGAGTAATATCTCTTTTTTTTGAAAAAGTCAGTCTTTTTCCATCAGAGATTTAATCTGATCCAATGCATTCGCTGTACGTAATGCATCATAAGGAGAGAAAATGGTTTCCTGCTGAAGCTGGATTGATTTTATAAACTGCACAACCGACCATTCAGCTGTATCTGTAGGATCAAATTTCTTTTCCTGGATTGTTACGCGGTCCATATCATTTCCCCTGTAAATCCTCACTTTTTGTTTGGTAACATCACAATTTGCCATCACCTTACGATTTGAGAAGATTCTTTGATGGACTTCTTTTTCTGCGGATGCGAGAAATTGCATGGAAGCTACGGCCGCATTTTCAAACCGAAGAGTTAAATCCAGTCCCAATAAACTTCTCTGAATAACAATTGGCTTCACTTCATATCGATGAATATTTCCGCCCATCCATTTTATAATCAGCGCCAGTTCATCTGTCCACTGGTGGTGAAATTCATCTTCAGAAAGTACCCGGTTATTCAATGGCACACTTTCTTTTTTGATTTGAATTAACTCGGGTTTGGAGACTTCCTTCTGAATCCAGTTCATTGATTCGGAAAGAGATGGCCAGTGTGTAAACTGTACATTTACATGAGCCTCTTCAGATACGTGATATAATTTCTCAAGAAGGGCTTTATCAGTTGGAAGTTTTGAAATCAGGTAGGTATGATTTCCACCCTTTACGGAATGGAGGAGACGCTGGAGATTTTCTTTTGAGTCGTCAATCAGTAAAACGGCATCCAGACCGGTACTATCAGACAGAGACGTTGTTATGGTAACTTCTTTTACAACAGATAGCTTGCGTAAATGCTTTTCCCAAGCTGAAGCTCGTTCACGCTCACCCACAATGGCAATCTTCATAGGCTGGAATAATTATTAAATGCCGTTTAGAGGAAGATGGAGAGGAGTGACCAGTATTCCAAATAGTCAGTAAAAAATTAATCCGGCATAATGAGTGCAAGGATGAAATAAATGAGAACCATAGTTCCGAAAGAAGAGAAGACTAAAATCAAAAAGATGATACGGATAATCGTTGGATCCCAATTGAGATATTCAGCAATCCCGCCACAAACACCGGCGATCATCTTATTCATTCGTGATTTTCTGAGCTTGGCTGGCATATGCTATATACTTCGAAGTTTTATAAAATGCATTTCTAATGCCTACGAAGTTCGTAAATCAAAGTTTCAAAAAGAATAAGAAAAAGATTTTTTAAAGCGGGAAAAATAAAAAAGGCAGAATTCACTTTTGTGAATTCCGCCTGTTTCCGTAAAGCTATGGCTCAGCTTTCGGTTAAAGAAGATGTTGCGTTCATTGATCTGCGGTCAATACCATTTCAGAATTGGAAGGTGTGATTAAACTTGAAGTTTCGCTGTTTGTAGGTGGTTCCGGTGTGGGTGTGCTGCTATTTCCGTTTCCATCCAAGCGGAAAAAGATAGGAAGTGAAAATTGAACACGAACGGGTTTTCCGTGTTGATAGCCTGGTTCAAATTTTGCTTGTCTGACGACTCTCAATGCTTCAGCATCAGCGCCGGCACCAATGCCTCGAATTACTTTTGCATCTTCCACATCGCCTGCTTCATTTACCACAAACTGAACGTATACCCGGCCTTCAATACCTTTTTGTCGTGCTTCTTCGGGGTACTGGACGTTTTTCATGATTCCTTCAAGCCCGCCTTTTAGTTGAGGCATGTCTTCTACAACTACAAAGTAATCTTCTTTGTCAGATATTTGCGTTGGAGGAGGTGGGGGAGGTACTTCCTGTGGTTCCATTCCCAAAACACCAAGGACAGTATTATAAGATTTAGGATCCGGCTTGGTATTTATAACGATCACACCTTTAGAAGCGCGTTCTCCATATTTTTCTATGGCCATATCTCCTTTAAAAACTTCAACGGAATGAATGTGCTCCGGTTCAAGAAGATTTAATTGTTCAAGCGCTTCTTTGTGACGTTCGGACTGCTCTTCATCTCCCATAAAAATCAAAACCTGATGGTATCCTCTTTCTCCCGTTTGGTCGATATCGGTCATCAAATTGAGATCTTCTTCATCAAAGACTTTATTGGACTGCATGTCGGTACAAGACATGGCAACCGCCGTTGAAAGAATGATGAATGCAAATATGGCTATGCTCGATCGTTTTGGGATCGGGCGATTTGGTTTTTGTTGAGTGATCATTTGTATCCTTTTTTTTAGGTTGGATGATTCCTGAGCCATATTTACAGAAAGTTCTTTATTAATATTCGGCATGGGCAGCAGTTCCAGAAGGAGTGAGGCATACTTTTTTCTTGAGACAGAATTATTGGAAAGTACAAGGCTGTCACACCGAATTTCGCGATAATCAATCAGTTCGCGTTTTAATAAATGAACAAAGGGATGAAACCAGAAAAAGATCTGAGTGAACGATATAATTACATTTGACAGAAAATCATTTTGAATGATATGTGTCAATTCGTGCCGCAAAACAAGGTTCAGTTTTTCTTCATCTTTTTTAAGAGAATTTGGGAGGAGAATTACCGGGTAGTTTATACCAAATGTTACAGGGATAATTTCCTGTTCAAGGAATGCAATTTGAATGTTTTTCTCAGTTTCAGTAATTAAAAGCCGGTTATTGAAGTCCAGTTTTTTCAGATTCTGAATCGGGAGAAAATTGCATTTGGCTTTTAAACGAACAAGCTGAAACCATTGCTTAATGTTTCTGACAGCGAATAAAATCAATCCAATTGAAAAGAGTAGAAAAACAGCAGAATAGAGAACTGTGGTAGTAGAAATTGAAGACGAAGGAGTAGATGAAATGGTCAGCTCAAACGGCGCGGTAACAGAAATAAATGTGAGACTTTCAGAAGGCGCCGAAAAAATGGTCCCTGCATATTGGATCACTCCAAGAGCTATAAATCCCGCGGGCAGCGCAAATAAAAGCGCCAACCGGGAGTGATATTGATATTGCGGATGAGTTCCCCGAACGATTCGTAATGCCAGTAAAATCAGTCCACCCAAAACGGTCCAAATTAACAACGGCAGCCATGAAAATTGAATGATCTGCTCGCCTACCTCGGCAATTTGTTGAATGAATTCTACCATCGTTTAGTCCTCAAGCTTATCAATCATATTTTTAATTTCGCGTCTTTCTTCTTCTGACAAATTTTCATTTTGAACCAGTGTTTGGACCAAGTCTTTTGGAGATCCCTGAAATACTTTATCAATAAGCCTGTTGATTAAGCTGTAACGAACCTGGTCGGGTTGAACTGCAGCGCTGTATATATAGCTCAAACCGTCTTTTCGGTATTTTAAATACTCTTTGTCAGCCAGGTTTTTCATAATTGTCATGACCGTTGTATAGGCAACTTCACGATATTCCAGGATTTTTTCCCGAACATCAGCAACGGATGCCTCACCCAAATTCCATACAATATTCAGGATTTCCATTTCTGTTTCGCCAAGGGGATCAAGTGGTTTTCTCATATCGAATTCTTTCTATTATAACATTAGTACTAATTAAATAGTAATAGCAATGAAAGTCAAGAAGCAATTTTTAAAACAATTAATTTTCTCTCAATAAGAAAACTGCCATGTTCAGAGAAGCAGAACTTCTTTTTCAATAAATGCAAGTAAAGCGTCAGCTTCATCAAAAAAGGGGAGTTTTGATGATGTTAGCGATTGAAAGAAATTCAAATGAGATTTGCTGACTTTTGTAAAGAGCACAGACTTCTTATGTTTGATAGCAAGAGCCGCTTCCGATGCTGTCCCCAAACCCATTCCACAAACAATCACCACATCGGCTGTGAGAATATTTATGAGATTTCGAGCACTGCCAACACCCGTTATAATTGGTATCGATACATGATCGGACATTCCCAAATGGGAATCACCCGGTAGCACTCCCATTACTTCACCACCGGCTTCAGCGGCACCTTTGGATGCAGCATCCATCACGCCAGCTTTTCGTCCGCCGGTTAACAAAATCCAGTTCCTCTTCGCTATATGACTGCCAATTATTTCAGCCTGATCAAGTACAGTGCGGTCATTTGGATTGCCAGGGCCCATCACACCAATAATCGGTTTTCCGGATTTATTCATTTTCAGGAATTTGATTTGAATTCATGTGCAGAATTATAATAGAAAGTACTGACATCATAAGTTTAACTTTAAAAGTTCACTAATCCAGAAAAAGCTGAATTCCGGTCTTTAAAACAGCGCATAAATTGTTAACTTCGCAAAGCAGAAAAAATATAATAGCATGAGTGAATCGATACGCGAAGTTACCTTAAGAACGAAAGGAATATTACCTGTTCAAAAATTAAAAATATTGGCCGATGCCGGGATTATTTCCGGAGTAGATGGTTACCCGATTGAAGAAAACCAGTTTCAACCAAACTCAATAGATTTACGACTGGGACAAAAGGCATATCGGGTGCGCAGTAGTTTTCTTCCTGAAAATGAAACGGTTGAGGAAAAGGTTGAGAAGCTTCATCAGTATACATTTTCCATAGAAGATGGCGCTGTACTTGAACCGAATTGTGTCTATATCATTCCTTTGCTTGAGGAAGTTCGGCTGCCTCATTCTCATTATTCAATTCAGAAAAATCTGTTCAATGAAAATGGATCTGACGAGTTACGCCTCTATTCAGAAGAGAATCTGACAGCTAAAGCCAATCCCAAAAGTACCACGGGCCGGCTTGATATTTTTACAAGAGTCATCACGGATTACTCTCACAGATTCGAGGAAATTGAACCGGGATATCACGGGAAATTATACCTTGAAGTGGTTCCGAAATCGTTTCCGATAAAAGTAAGAACCGGCCACCGGTTGAATCAGCTCAGAATTCGTCACGGCCATACCGTTTTAAGTGACCAGGATCTTCTACGTATTCATGGAAGTGATCCGCTTTTGTTTGATGGCGATGGAAATCCATTGCCGCTTTCCTCCCTTAAAGTGAATAACGGCCTTTTTATGAGTGTAAACCTGCGGACTGATGGGGATGATATTTTGGGATATAAAGCCAAAAAGCATCGCGATCTTATCGACCTGGATAACATTAATCATTACGAAATTGACGATTTCTGGGAACCGATTTTAGCCCGGGATGATGATCATCTGATACTTGAACCCGAAGCGTTCTACATTTTTGCTTCAAGTGAACGATGCCGGATTCCAAAGCATCTTGCGGCCGAAATGATTGCTTATGATACAGGTTCTGGTGAGCTCAGAACTCATTATGCCGGTTTTTTTGATAGCGGATTTGGAGGCGAAGTGAGTGACAAGGGTGCACGTGCCGTTCTGGAAGTTCGCTCACATGACGTTCCGTTTTTGATTGAACACGGCCAAACTTTTTGCAGTATGAAATTCGAGCCAAATACAGAAATCCCTGACTTCATTTATGGTACGGACATAAAAAGTAATTACCAGGGGCAGGGACTTAAACTTGGCAAGCATTTCAAACAGCCGTAATAATGCCAGTCGATCGTTGTATTTGTCATAAGATCAGTTTTGCTGATATCAAACGGATTACAGAATCAAGAGGGTTGACTACTTTAGAGCAGCTGAGAGCTGAAAAAATTTGCAGTACGAATTGTAAGCTTTGTGGTCCCTACATCAAAAAGTTATTGCAAACCGGAAGAACTTCTTTTGAACCGATGGTAAATACGGAATAAATACATGAATCTTTTTTTTACTGATTCAAAAGACATTCAGCCCAAAAGTTTAATTGTGAGAGGGCAAGAAGCAGATCACATTACAAAAGTCCTCAGGCATTCGATAGGGGATACTGTGTTTGTGACAGACGGAAGAGGAAACTGCTATAAATGCCAAATTAATGATTTAAAAAAAAGTACAGTTTTTCTGGATATCAATGACACCAAAAAAGAGCCTGTGAAGAAACCACAGGTGACGCTGTGTTTGGGAGTTATAAAAAAAAGAGACCGCCTGGAATTTGCAGTTGAGAAAGCAGTGGAACTTGGAGTATCCAAATTTATTCTCTTTAAGGGAGAACATAGTCAAAAAGGAAATGTAAGAGAAGACCGGTTAGAGAGTACGGCCATTGCGGCGATGAAACAGTCACTTCGTTTTTATTTGCCGGAGATTATTATTGAAGAATCTCTGGAAGATGCTGTCTCAACTCATTCTGGCGATTGTAAGATTATTGTGGCTGATGAAACGATTGATGATAGCAACCAGGAATTCAACGAAAGCCAGGAATATTTCTTAATTGTAGGGCCTGAGGGTGGTTTTTCAAATAGCGAGCGGGATTTCTTAAAAACTATTAAAGCGGATTATTATTCACTGGGAGAGAAACGGTTGCGAGCAGAAACGGCTGCAATCGTTATGGTAGATCGCTTTGCCAATCAAAAATAGAAAAGGCCCGAATAGGAATATTCGAGCCTCACAAAGTTCGTTTTAAATTCTTTTAGTTATTGTACAGACTTGTGCTTCCAGTCTGTGTTTCAACCAGAATATCGAGGTTTTCGGCAGCTTCCCAAAGAGTCATTGCTTCTTTGAGCTCAGCATTGAAATGGTCATTAATGATTGGATAAAAGTACTCCATACCCCAAACCTGGTGAGCCACTTCAGCTTTCATTCGTGCGAAAAGATTGGGTTTGAGCTTATTATACTCATCAATCGAAATTTGTAAAGAATCGTCTTCAACAGTGATCTCTTCGGCTTCTGCAGTTAAAACCATTCCCGCATCTTTCATCATGCCAAGAAATTCCTCCTGAGTTTCTCCACTGAAAGTAAAATTCTCACGGAATCCCTGGAAATCGTCTTTCCACTGTGTTCGAAATTCTTCGCCGTGTTTATCCAGGTAATTTCTAACAAAGTCGAAATTCACACGGTTTTGAATCATGAAACCATAAAGGTAGGATACACTGTCTCGCTGAACAATGATATCCGGTACAATTCCGCCTCCTCCAAAAACATCGCGGCCGTTTTTAGTTTTATAGTGGAGAGAATCGGGTACCTGTTCTTTAAACTGGATAGCATCCATGGATGCATTTTCTTCGCGGTGGCTAATTTCGTAGGCGTATTCTTCGTTTCCATTATCGAAAGGTTTTTGAATCAGTCTTCCGGAAGGGGTGTAGTAACGAGAAATGGTAACCCGAATATTACTCTTGTCAATCAATTCATATTGTTGCTGTACGAGTCCTTTACCAAATGTTCGTTGCCCAACAATGAGTCCGCGATCCTGATCCTGGATAGCTCCGCTAACAATTTCACTCGCAGAAGCCGATCCTTCGTTTACTAAAACGATAACCGGCATATCTTTTAATTCGCCATTTTGACGGGAGAAATATTCTGCATTAAACCGCTGATGGCGGCTCTGTGTTGAAACCAGTTTGGTACCTCGGGAGAAGAATTCTTCTGAAATGGCAATTGCCTGGCTTAAGTAACCACCCGGATTATTTCTCAGATCGAGAACGATACGTTCCATTCCTTTTTCATTAAGCCTGTCTACAGCTTCGAGAAATTCCTCATGAGTAGTGGCCGCAAACCGGTTGATTTTAACATAACCGGTTTTGGTATCCAGCATATAAGATGTATCTACCGTGGTGAGAGGAATATCATCCCGTACAATAGTGAAATCCATCTTTTTGGGATTGCCCGGCCGATGAATGGTTACTTCAACTTCTGTTCCTTTTTCGCCCCGTAAACGGCTTACAACTTGTTGATTACTAAAGCCGATAGCGCTGGAATCGTCAATGGCAGTAATCCGGTCTCCGGACATAATTCCCAATTGATCGCTGGGGCCACCGGAAATGGCAGTAATCACTGTAATGGTGTCTGAAATTACCTGGAACTGAATTCCAATTCCCTGGAATTTGCCGGCAAACTCTTCCTGTATATGCTCACTTTCTTCAGGTTCGATATAAACAGAATGTGGGTCAAGGGTTGAAAGCATGCCGCGAATAGATGCTTCCACCAACCGCCCCATATTTTCTTCAGGATGATTGTTTGCTATATACAAATAAGCCTTTTCATAACTATTGTAAGAGTCTCTAAGGTTATCGATTTCTCCAATTGCAGTGGTATCCAATGGCGTACCCAGAAGATTAATGGTTGAATCTTCAAGGGATTTTACCATTGAGACCAAACTGGTTTTATAGAGTGTCTTAACATCCGTATCTCCGTAGTAATTATCGACTACACGTCGCTGTGCCTGAAGATATTTGTGCAGGTTTTCCTGGTGTGAGTCATTTCTGACAAGAACACTATCGATACCAGCGAGCCAAACAGCAGAAAGGATAAGCAAGACGACAAGCTGCGGAGCAATAAATTTTTTCACGGACATATGGGACTTATGATTGTTGTTTCTTTAATCAACGGAAAATCGATTCCAAAGATTATACTAATTGAAATTTCTAATTGCCATTCATAATTATTACTAGCAAAAGATATTAAAAAAGTTTCGTTGCTATGGTTTATGGGCTTCAGCCTTAATGTTAAAGAATGTAATGGCTGAGGTCTTTATTCTTCACTAGCCCATCTAATTGCTTATGTACATAGGATTCATCAATGGTAATATCACCACTTCCGATATCGTCGGGTACCGCAAACAGAAGTTCTTCAAGTAGGGAGGAGAGAATGGTGTGCAACCGTCTGGCTCCAATGTTTTCCACTTCCTGATTTACCTCTGCGGCAATTTTGGCAATTTCTTTCACGGCTCCTTCAGAAAATTCAACTTTTACTCCCTCAGATTCCAGCATAGCCTGGTACTGTTTTGTGAGAGCATTCTTAGGTTGAGTAAGAATATTGAAAAAGTCTTCTTCTGTAAGTGAATTCAACTCAACCCGAATTGGAAATCGTCCCTGTAATTCAGGAATCAAATCCGAGGGTTTGGACACATGAAATGCACCGGATCCGATGAACAGAATGTGATCAGTTTTAACAATTCCGTGCTTGGTATTCACCGTGCTTCCCTCAACAATCGGAAGTAAATCGCGCTGAACACCTTGCCGGCTTACATCGGCAGATCCTCCGCCTTTACCATTGGATGAAGAGTCGCTGGCTACTTTGTCAATTTCATCAATAAAAACAATGCCTTGATTGTGAACCCGTTCGATGGCTTCCTGAACGGCTGCTTCGTGGTCGATCAGTTTTTCAGATTCCTGTTCAATCAATACTTCACGGGCTTCATGAATGGGTAAACTGCGTTTTGTCTTTTTCCCGCCTTTAGAGAGATTTCCCAGCATGTCCTGCAAATTCATTCCCATCTCTTCCATTCCCTGCGGCCCAAAAACCTGCATCATCGGGGTTCTGCTGGAACTTACCTGGATTTCAATATTTCTGTCTTCGAGCTCACCGTTCTTCAGTTTTTCGCGGAATCGTTCGCGTGTCCGTTCATTCAGTTCAGCATCAGAAGCCTTGTCGGCATTAAATCCAACTTCATTCTGTCCGGATGAAGAGGTGCTTTTACTTTTACTTCGAACCGGGGGAATGAGAATATCCAGGATTTTTTCTTCTACAATTTTTGCAGCTTTTTCTTTTACCCGTTCCTGCATTTCTTCTTTCACCATATTTACGGCGAGGTCAGTTAAATCTCGAATCATGGATTCTACATCCCGGCCTACGTAACCGACTTCTGTAAATTTCGAGGCTTCTACTTTTATGAAAGGCGCACCGGCAAGCTTGGCAAGTCGTCTTGCAATTTCAGTTTTACCAACGCCGGTCGGCCCGATCATCAAAATGTTGTTGGGAATGATTTCATCCCGGATGTCGGGATCAGATTTGAGTCTTCTCCAGCGGTTTCTGAGAGCAATGGCTACAGATCGTTTCGCTTCTTTCTGCCCGATAATATACTTATCAAGCTCCTCGACAATTTGTCGCGGTGTTAAATTTTCTTGTTGAATAACTTTCATGAACTACTCTTCTTCAATTTCTAAAATGGTCAAATTATGATTCGTGTAGATGCATATATCGGCCGCAATATTTAACGACTTTTCAACGATTTCTTTTGCAGATAATTCTGGTGCATTTTCTTTTAATGCCCTGGCAGCAGCCAGTGCATACGAGCCACCGCTTCCGATGGCCAGAATCTGATGATCTGGTTCAATCACATCACCCTGGCCTGAAATAAGCAGGGATTGTTCTTTATCCATCACAACCAGTAATGCTTCAAGTTTCTGCAGAAATTTATCTTTTCTCCATTCTTTGGCCAGCTCTACGGCAGCCCTTTGCAGGTGGCCGTTGTAGCTGTTCAGCTTTTCCTCAAACTTTTCAAAGAGTGTAAATGCATCTGCTGTTGATCCTGCAAATCCAGCAAGGATCTTGCCATTTTGCAGTTTCCTGACTTTTTTTACCGTTCCTTTCATAACGGTTTTATCGAGAGTAGCTTGTCCGTCGCCACCAATGGCAACTTTTCCATTATGAATCACTCCCACAACGGTTGTTGCGTGAAGATTTTTTAAACTGTTCATGATAATTGTTTATAAATAAATTGGAATTTCTTTTTTTACCCGTAACTTTTTCTTTTGGGGCGCGGGGGCAGATTTGATCGTTTGTTGGCACTGCTATTGCCTCCATTTCCGTTACGGTCGTCTTTTGAGTAATAGTCCAGAGTGTTGTTCTCTTCACTCTCTGCTTCTTCAAGCTGGTCTTCGTGAGCATCCAAAATATCGTCGATGGATTGCCCTTGTAGCACAACATCGGTGATTTCAAGGTCTGAACCGGTCAGTGTTGCTTTGAATTCATTTAAGGAAATGGTTTCATCTGCAATAAAACTGATCTTCATTTTATATCGGAGTATCCATTTCCAACGCTGGCTGAAAAATCCTTTACAGATAAACGATCTTAAATAAGGATTTACATAGATATCAACTGCACGGTATTCTGTGCTATATTTAAATTTGCTGATCCAGCTTTCTATATCTGTTACAATGGTGTCCTGGCTGACCACGCTTCCGGTTCCGCCACACATTGGGCATACTTTTGAGACTGAATTTACCACGCTTGGCCGGATTCGCTGTCTCGTGATTTGCACGAGTCCGAAATCGCTCATGCCGATTACATTGGTTTTTGCCTGGTCTTTTTTGAACTCTTTTTTGAGCTCATCGTAGATTTTCTTCCTGTTTTTATTATCGCGCAGATCGATGAAATCCACCACAATAATTCCTCCAATGTCCCGGAGCCGTAACTGCTTGGCAATTTCCCGAGCTGCTTCAAGATTGGTTTTCAGAGAGTTGTCTTCCTGACGTTCCTTTGCCGCGTACGGACCTGAGTTAACATCTACCACGTACATGGCTTCTGTCTGCTCAAAAATCAGGTAACCACCGGATGGCATTCGCACCCGCGGCGAGAAAATCGAGTTCACATCATGGCCAATATTTGTATGGTCAAATATGTGATCTTTACCTTTGTACAGTTGAACCGAAGGCAACATCTTCGGCGCAATTTGAGATACATAGCTTTTAACTGATTTATAAAGCTGATAATCATCAATGAGAACTCTGTCGTATTGCTTTGCAAAAAGGTCACGAATCAGGCTTTCTGTGATGTCCAGGTCTTTGTAAAGAAGGGTAGGGGCTTTTGCATTTTCGAGTTTGTTAAGGATGCGTTCCCACTTTTTGAGGATGGTTCGCATATCATCCTCAATGGCTCCCTTGTCCTGGTTTTGGGCGACCGTTCTAACAATCACTCCAAAACCTTCTGGCAACATTGAGCCGACAATGCTTTTCAGCCGTCGCCGTTCTTTCCCATTGTTTATTTTCTTTGAGAGAGCGATATATTCGCCCATCGGTATTAAAACCAAAAAACGTCCCGCAATGGTAATGTCGGTAGATACACGCGGACCTTTTGATCCTATCGGTTCCTTGACAATTTGTACGAGCAAATTTTGGTTATTTTTCAGGAGTTTGCCAGCAAGTATCTGCTTGTCGTTATTCGATAGTTTATTAAAATTGGACAGTTCTTTTTTGGCAGACTGAGAAATACTGTTCTCTCCATTGAGCATCATTAGATATTGCCCAAGGTGATCTCCGGCATCAGAGAAGTGAAGGAAAGCGTCTTTTTCCATGCCCACATCGATAAAAGCGGCACGGATACCACTCATTACTTTATGAACTCTCGCGATATAAATATCGCCAACAGTACGCTGGTTTTCTTCAGATTCTATAAATAACTGCGCAAGTTCCCCGTTTTCTAAAAGTGCCACACGGGTTTGTTTGCCCGACGAGTGGATTATAATTTGATTTTTCATGTAAGAAATGGAATTTCATCAGCAACTCGCCAAGCTTCTCTTTCACCACAAGCAGGAGAGTTTCCATACTGTGAGGAGAATAAAAAATCATCTGGTAATTATCATTCATAAAAGCAGTGCGAGCTGCCACATCGTTATAATTCTTGTTATAAAATGAATAGGCTGTGTGAACGCCTTGACAATTCGAAATGTCAGCAGTTTCTGCTGAGCGACAGATCGCCCGCAGAAGATAAAGGAAAGGGTTTAAAAAAAGGTGTAAATGCTTGATAATGCTTGTCTTAATATTCATCTTGGATACAATTCACACAATATTCACGATAAAGCTAATATAGTGTAAAGTTAACTAATTATTAAATATCGAATGAATTTAAAAGAAGACAGATATGGATTTATTGATCTGCTCTTGTGATAGATGCTCCTACGCTATTCAGCTTTTTTTCTAACTGCTCGTAACCCCGGTCAAGATGATACACGCGCAGAATTTCGGATTGTCCCTCTGCTGCCATTGCAGCTAAAACCAAACTAACGCTGGCACGAAGATCCGTACTCATTACGGATGTGCCGGTCAGCTGGGTTGGCCCCTGAATGGTAACTTTATTCTTTTCGACAGAGAGTTTTGCGCCCAGTCTTTTCAATTCCGGCACATAACTAAATCGATCAAAATAGATGGTATCGGTAACGGTGCTGGTTCCTTTTGCCTGTGTCATCAAAGTGGCCCATTGAGCCTGTAGATCGGTAGGGAAGCCGGGATATATTTTTGTTTTAATAGATACCGGATTAATTCCTCCGTTGGTTTGAATACGAATATCAGACCCTGATATTTCAAAGTGCACACCCAGCTTTTTGAAATATGTGGGGAATCGTCCCAAATCTTCCGGTTTACAGCCGGTTAAAGTCACATCCGAGTCCGGATGCATGGCAGCTGCAATCATATAGGTGCCGGTTTCAATACGGTCAGGATCATTGGAAAACTCAACTCCTTCAAGTTTATCTACTTTTTGAATCGTCAATGTATCTGTACCAATTCCCTCAATATCAGCGCCCATTTTTTTAAGCATATTGCAGAGAAGTACAACATCCGGCTCTTTTGCAGCATTTTTAATCACAAATTTTTTGGCTCGCAGAACAGCCCCTAAAACCAGGTTAATCGTAGCGCCAACACTGCTCGGTTCAAGCGTAAACTCGCCGCCTTCCACCGAGTTGTTATCGATGGAAGCATGTACATATCCCTGCTCAAGTTCAATATCAATCCCCATCGTTTCAAATCCTTTCAGGTGAAGATCTACGGGGCGGGGTCCCCAGGCGCATCCTCCCGGCAGGGAAACTTTCGCCTCACCGGCTCGGCCGATTAATGCACCAAGCATATAAAACGATGCCCGCATTTTTCGAACCAGATCATACGGAGCTTCAGTATGATTCAGAGTTGTAGGGTCTATACGTAAAGTATTTTCACTTTCATTAAAGTCAACTTCGGTGCCCGTGCCGCGAATTACGTCGTTAAACGTATAAATATCCTTTAGCCGTGGGACGAGATGAATAGTTGAAGGTGAGTTGCCTAATAAAGATGCAGCCATCAGGGGGAGGGCTGCATTTTTTGACCCGCTTATTGGAATTTGTCCTTTGAGAGGTGTGGGTCCTTCGATGATAAATTTATCCACTGGGTTCTATGTCTATCAGTAATTGATTTTTTTCTACGTTATCTCCTTGTTGTACATGCAATTTAGAAACTACACCATTTGTGGGAGATTTCAATTCGTTCTCCATTTTCATTGCTTCCAGAATCAAAACCGGCTGCGCTTCTTCAACGCTAACTCCTTCAGTTATCAGCAATTCAAGAATTTTGCCCGGCATGGGAGCATTTAAACTTCCTGCCGATGCTGCGGCCCCGGAATGGAAGCCAAGTTTTTCGAGCAACAGATCCTGCTCATCTTTTACAGTAGCTTCAAAATAACTGCCATTGATGGTGAACGAAATGTTATGTCCATTCACTTCAATGTTATCGATTTTATAAAGTTTAGTTCCCGTTCTGAATAACATTCTCCCGGATTTTTGAACAATCACTTCTAAAGGGATTGTTGTATCGTCAACTACAGCTTCAGTCTGTTGATCATTAAGCTCAACATTGAATACATCACCATTTATTTTGCTTTCAAAATGCATAGTTCTGGATGCTTTTTAGTCCACGTTTAGTAGCCTTAAAAGAGAATTGATCGATGTTGTCGGAATCGTAAAAGGGAGAAACGCTTTTGGTCAGATCTTTTTCATACACTTCAATAAATCCGTGGTTGATCAATTTGATAAGATCATCCCGGATCGATCCATAGGTTAGCCCCGTCTCTTCTTGTATATGTTCGAATGATTCCGGAAAGATCAACTCTTTGAGTATCGATTTCTCCGAATCGGTTAATTTACTTTTAGGCATACTTAAAAATAGATTCTCTGTAAACGAATGACAATCAAAAAAAGAAATATTTATCTGATTTTAAATGAGCGAATAAAATAACCAGACAGGAATTTCTAAACTGCAATGTTCGATGAATGTTTTAGCTTGATGTTCAGCTTCCTAAAAACAGATCAGCGGGAATAGAATTTTACTCAATTTTAATATCTCCGTAGCTGATAATATTTCCGCGATCATCTTCAATAATAATCCTGTATAGTCCGACCGGATTTTGTGGAAATTGCGCAATGTCTAATGGATCTAAAGAGATTGTATTCAAGCTACTATAAACAGTCATGTCCGGAGAGACAGGTTTTACAGTAGTTCTATCATATAAAGCTAATACTCGAAAACCTGAAAGGGCACCGGTATCGGTTACAAAGAAATTAATCGTCAAGCGCTGATTTGACAATAGAGCATTAGGGAAAGGTGGTTCGTCCATATAAACAAATCCTTGGAAAAAAGGAGCAATTCGCCAGTCGTCGGGATCGGTATTATTGTCAACAATTTGTCCGTTATTGTCAGTTTGGGTAAAATTTTCGGGTAAGCTGATGGCCTGTTTCTCAAACTCCCGTTGGTCATCACTTTGGGTGCAGGAGATCATCAAGAGAACAAAAAGGGAAACAAAAGCAACGGTTATTCGGTTCAGTTTTGGAGAAGACAAAATGATGAAAGATTGATTAAATGTGAGAAACAATGATTAATTCCGGTTCAAAAAAGCCGGTAAAAAGTTGTATTTTGAAGTTTAATGTAATTTAAAATTTTTATGATAGAAGTTTACGGAATCAACAACTGCGATAAAATCCGAAAAACCAAAAAGTGGTTGAAGGAAAATGATATTGAGTTTGAGTTTTTTGATGTAAAAAAAGAGCCCCTTTCACGCGAAGAACTGGAGGAGTTTGTTCACCGTGTTGGCCTGGATACTCTGGTCAATAAAAGAGGAATGAAATGGAGAAAGCTGGGTTTAAAGGATCAGGACTTAGGTGACGATGAACTTTTTGAAGAGCTTCTTAAGAACCAAACAATGATAAAAAGACCCGTTTTAATTAGCGGAGAAGCAATTTTGGTAGGGTATGATGAGGACGCGTTTGAAACATTTGTTGATTAAATCCGGCATCTTATCCTTTTTGTGCCTGTTCCTGATTACGCCTGATCTCTCAGCGCAGTCGGAGTTTACTTTTCAACGAGACGAACCGCCCACGATGCAGATGATGCTTGATGCGAGAGAGGTGTTTCGATACGAGGTTACTTACGGTTGGTTTACGCTCGGGTGGATTGAGGTAAAGCTTTTGCCGGACACTACTTATGAAGGGCAGGAAGTGTATCACCTGCAAACAATGATGGAATCAAACAGCAAGAATATTTTAATCGGCGAGAAACTGGTGAGCTATGAAAACCTCTTTCAGTTCAATGAAAAGTGGCCATACAGTTTTATTTTTTGGCGGAATGATTTCCACGATGATGAGCCAAACAGCGTTCGAATAGTTTTTGACAGAGACAGCAGCAAGGTTCGGTTTTATGAACACGGAGAATTCATGGAATCGCTCGATCTGGTTGAACCGGCCAGTGGCGGGGATACGATATTTTATTACTCAAGAATGTTTGCCGGAGAAGAAACTCCCTACGAACTGCCCGTGTATATTGAGAATGAATTGGGATATGTGAGATCTCAAAGCAGCAAAGAAACGGATATGCGGGAATACGAGGCATTCGATGAGCCGGTTGAAACCTATTTAAGTAATGGTCATGCAGATATTGACGGGCCGTTTGGGTTCCGCGGAAATTTTAAATCATGGTTTTCTACGAGTGATTTACGTGTGCCGTTAGAAGCCCATGTGAAAGTGATTTTTGGAAATGTTAAAGTAAAATTAATCTCATACAGCCGAGAAGGAGGCAACAATTAAAGTTTTTTTTCAACAACTGGAACACGCCGATGGTTTACCCTTACCCGAGTACGAAACCGAAGGCGCAGCCGGGTTTGATTTACGGGCGGCAATCACCGAACCTGTAACTCTGGAACCGGGCAAACGCGCTCTCATTCCTATTGGAATAAAACTTGCTCTGCCAAATGGCTACGAAGCACAGATCCGTCCAAGAAGCGGCTTGGCGTATAAACATGGTATCACAATGCTCAACTCTCCCGGCACTATCGATTCTGACTACAGGGGAGAGATAAAAGTGATCGCGATTAATCATGGCGAGGAATCGTTCACGATCAATAGGGGCGACCGTATTGCACAAATGGTTATTGCCCAGTTTCAACAAATTGAAATCCAAAAAGTGTTTGAACTCCCTAAAACAAAACGCGGAGACGGTGGCTTCGGAAGTACCGGAGTTTAGCAGAATTTTCTGATCAAATCTGAGTGAAAGAGAAGTTACAGCCATACATAGATCTTATAGTGGGCAATAGAAACTACCGCAGGCTGTGGCTTGCCCAAATTATATCCAATTTTGGTGATTGGTTTGGCCTTCTTGCCGTTTACGCATTGATTCATACTTATAGCGGTTCCGAACTGCTTTTGGGATTGATCATTGTAGTAAAAATGCTCAGCCTTGCATTTTCATCTCCATTGGCCGGGTACATCACAGACCGCTTTAACCGGCGGCAGCTTATGATTTTATGTGATGTGGTACGGGGCCTTCTAATATTGGGTTTAATCTTTATCAACTCTGCTGCATTGCTGTGGCTGGCGTATGTTTTAACGGCTATTCAAATGGTTTTTTCAGCTATTTTTGAGCCGGCCAAAACATCATCCATACCCAATGTTACCACGGCGGAAGAGCTGGTAAATGCAAACATTCTCTCGGCAGCTTCCTGGAGTATCATTTTTACGACAGGAATGGCCATCGGAGGTTTTGCCACGGCTTATTTTGGTACAAATTTGGTTTTTGTGATCAACGCAATCAGTTATGGAGTCTCCGCTTATTACATTTACAAGGCAGATATTCCTCAGGTTGAAATGAGTGCAGAGGATAAACGAAAATACAGGAATCCTCTCACGGGAATCACGGAAGGTTTTCGCTTCCTTAAAAACAACGGTTCGGTACTTCGTCCGGCATTAGCCAAAGGTACTTTTACGATGTGTATTGGGGCACTCGTTTACATGCTGATTATTGTCGCAGAAGATGTTTTGTTGATGGGAAGTGTGGGACTCGGAATTCTGTATGCGGCCCGCGGAATAGGTACCGGAATCGGCCCTGTTTTAGGACGGAGACTTTTCAGACAGGAAAGTAGTTGGGTACGGGCTATGGGACTTTTTATGATTTTTTGCGGGTTGATGTACTGTATAACAAGCTGGCTCAATTCAATTATTTTTATGAGCCTTTTCGTATTACTCGCTCACATGGCATCCGGTTCAAACTGGGTGATGAGCACGGTTCTTCTTCAACGGAGATCGCCGGATGTTTTCAGGGGAAGGGTTTTTAGTACGGAATGGTTGTTATTTACACTTGCACAATCGGTTTCCGTGACCGTTGCGTCTTTGATGCTGGAGTTTGAGTGGCTCACTATTCGTGAATGTATGCTCGCTTTTTCTATCCTGTTGATTATATCCGGCTCGTTCTGGCTCACAAAAATTGCCCCAAAAGAAAAAGATACTCCGGATGATATTCTGGACGGATTTCAATACAGACCGTCTTAAAACCCGAATTTATGCGGGAGCGGAAGTGACTGGAGATCTTTTCTTTCCGGAATTTACCGTATCTCCAAAATTTGCCCATACCATCCAAAGAATAAATATGACGATATAGAAAATGGCGGTGGTAGAATAATCGTGTGTAAATTCAAATCCCTGGGGCCAGTACTCTTGAATAAAACACAAGCTTACAATTCTGGCTACATTCACGAGATAAATGATTGCAATCCCGAAAATGGAAAAATAAACTCGCGGCATCCACGCACCGGGATAAGCGAAAATAAATCCAAGAAAAAGACCAATCGCAGCAATGCCGTTGCAGCCATCTACAATTTCAACTCCTGGGGCTCCCGTAATACCGACAACTCGTCCGTATAGAAAAACTTCCTCACCTAAAAAAGTGAGAATTCCGGCGCTTACGGAGGCAATATTTTTTGATAGCGGGACGTCAATGTAGCCATTGGGCAAAACCCACAATTCGTACACAATGTACCATACAAGGTAAATGCAAAAAACCTTGAACAGGAAAATGGCGATGTCGGATTTTAAAAAAGATTTCATTGCGTAAATATAGCAGGATCTGATCGATTCTCTTAGAGTTTGTAAATTAAAAATCCCTGGCAAAAGAAGCCTTACAAAAACAGGAATTAATGTTATCTTTTGAACCTAAATTAATTGCTACAGATGATCTGGGAAGACAGTTTATATTTATGGTTTTTATTGCTGATTCCACTTCTTTGGGGTGGCTACTGGTGGTATAAGCGCCAACAAAGCCAGCGCAGGTCCGCATACTTTGATGACCGGCTTGTAAAACAGCTCAGGAAAAATTTTTGGCAAACGGGGGATAAGGTTCGTCTTATCTCTTTTATGATAGCTACTCTCTTTTTTATTGTGGCACTTGCCGGGCCAAAAATCGGTACCGAAGTTCGGGAAGTGCAGCGAAAAGGTGTAAATATGATGGTAGCCCTTGATCTTTCTGCCAGCATGAATGCGGAAGATGTACGACCAAGCCGTCTTGAAAAAGCAAAATTTGAAATCAACAGGTTGATCAATCGTTTGCAGGGCGACCGTATCGGGCTGCTTGTTTTTACAGACCAAGCATTTCTGCAAGTGCCATTTACAACGGATTATTCGGCTCTTCGGCTGTTTATTGATATTGTGAATTCCGAACAGATGCCGTCAGGCGGAACCAATTTTAGTGCAGCAATGGAAACGGCCCTTGAAAGTTTTAATTCTCTTGAAGAACAGGAGCAAGGCAATGCATCTGATGTGCTTTTATTTGTGGGCGATGGCGAAAACCACGGAGGCGGATACGATTCGCAACTAAACGCTTTGGTAGATAATGGCGTGATTATTTTCTCGGTCGGTATTGGAACCCCAAATGGCAGTCCAATTCCGGTTTATAATGAAAACGGAACGCTGGTTTCATACGAGAGAGATTCGGATGGAAGCACCATTAATACACGCCTTGAGTCAGAAGCTATGCAGGATATTGCTAATGAAGGTGGCGGAGAGTATTACGAAATACGATCAGGGAGTGATAATATTGAACCTTTCTTTTCGAAACTGGATGAACTGGAACGGGGAGAATTTTCAAGCCAGGAATTTGCTGATTATAAAAATCAGTACCAGATATTGTTGGTTGTGGGATTATTCTTTTTGATGATTACGCTGTTCTTCCCTGAAACCAAACCTAAAATGCTTGAAAAAAAGCAGGATAATTGAGAATTGATTTCCTATGATTAAACTTTTTGTTACCGATCTTGACGGGTGCATTTCATATCCATTTAGAACTCCGAAGTGGGAAACCGTCAATATAATCAGAGAGCTCAATCTAAAAAGCCGGGTTGATGAAAATATTCCTCCTTTAACAATTTGTACGGGACGCCCGTATCCTTATGCCGAAGCCGTTGCACAATGGCTGGATGTAAGAATTCCATTTGTTTTTGAAAGTGCAGCACTTTACATCTGGGAGGGAAATAAGATTGAAACCGCATTGGAGAGTCACGATGGAGCCCTGGAACCCATTCGAAAAATGAAGCAATGGCTCAAAGAACTGCTTCCTTCTTTTCCCATCGCACAATTGGAATTTGCGAAAATGATGGATGCCGGAATAGTCTGTCCGGATCTTGAAACGGTGAAGGCAATACATGAAAGAATCCGCGAAAAAGTTTCAGTTGATTTCCCCGATCTGGAAATTCACACGACTGATGTATCTGTAAACGTGCTGATGCCCGGGAATAACAAACTTCAGGGAATGAAACTGTTGGCCAATAAACTGGGAATATCACTTGATGAGATCGCTTATATCGGGGATACAAGCGGTGATATTCCGGCTCTGAAAAATGTAAAATTGGCATACTCTCCCAAAAACGCCATTCGTGCGGTAAAGGAATGTACCCACACTTTTGAATCAGAAACAACGGATGCTGTTTTGGAAGCCTATCAACAGATTATTGAATTGAACCGGGAGCATTCAGCCAAATCCTCAGCGGTCTAGGAAAAGTCCACAACCGGCAAGTGTATCCGTTTTTGCTGGAGCTAAAACTACAGATACGGTTTGAGGGAATAAATAGCCGCTCATTGAATCCTGGCAATAGTTGTCCATCACTTGAATAGTGATTTGGCCAGAATCTGAGTTTCCTTCAAAAATTATTTGATCAGTATTTCTTGTGGAATCCGTCTTCTCAAAATGCTGAGAGGAATCTGGTGTCTCGAAAATGAAGTTATTCATTGAATCCATTTTTACCGACCAGAATGGTTCATTTCCACCGGCATAAAAAGTAAATCCCTGTTTTGCCAGTTTTTGATGATGTTCATGAATTGATGATTGGTCGCCGGTTCGTTCTAATACGTACATTTCGGACAGATTCCCGCGAATGGGTTGATTGTTGTTGTCCAGAAATGTTAAGGTTTGCGGCCCGATCAGGAATTTTTTCCCAAAGTTCTCATTGTTGGGTTGTAAAAGTGTAAGGGTATCTCCATCAATTTTCCACGTCCCGGTTCCCTCAAATGCTGATGGAGATCGTTCCTGATAGCGCAGAATTTCAATGAACTGGTCTTTTTCAATGATGAGGTGATAGTCAATCCCCGGGCAATCTGCACAAGGAATTGTTCCGGTATACATGGCCGGAAGATTTATATCCGGCAATTTCTCGTTGCCGCTATTATTTTCCGAAGTTTCAAGCTGCCCGTTTGTATCACAGGAAATGACGGCAAACCCACAAATTATGCTGATAATGAATAATAAATGGATGCGAAAGTAAACTGTTTGCTTCATAAGGTTATAAAACAGTTTAATTACCCGAAGGTTTCTTGTCCTATGTCAGGTTTTCAGTTTTCTTGAGGGATTCTTCAGCCATCTCCTGATGGTACTTCTCCAGTTTATCAGCTACATCAGAGTCTTCACTTCCAAGAATTCGTGCTGCCATCAAACCTGCATTTTTAGCTTTGCCGATAGCTACCGTTGCAACAGGGACGCCGTTTGGCATTTGTACGATAGAGTAGAGGCTGTCAACGCCACCCAGGGCGGTGGTTTTTACCGGTACGCCAACGACAGGGAGGGTTGTGTAAGCGGCTAACATTCCGGGAAGATGAGCCGCCCCGCCGGCTCCGGCAATAATCACTTTTAGTCCGCGATTGCGCGCTGTTTTTCCATAATCAGCCATTAAATCCGGAGTTCTGTGGGCTGAAACCACACGTTTTTCAAACGAAATTCCAAATTGTTCCAATATTTCGGCGGCTTCCTTCATGGTAGGCCAGTCACTATCGCTGCCCATTACAACTCCAACAATCGGTTTCTCTGACATATCAAAAGATTACATGAATATTTCTAAACAAAAGATTTACTAAAGATATTGATTCTTGAACTATTTCTCTGATTTTTGAATTGCATATTATCTCGTCAATATTTTGTTTAATATTGAACGATTTGAATCGCTATTTTGATTCATTCAATAATGGATTTTAAAAAGTCATTGTGATCCCGAAGCCTAATTAATACTATAAGATTGCTTTCTTTCACAATGGCCTGATAATGATTTGAAACATGGAATTAGGACTATATACTTTCGTCGAAAACACTCCGGATTCAGAAACCGGGCAACTTCTTCATCCTTCAGACAGGTTAAGTAATCTTCTTGAAGAGATAGAGCTGGCTGATGAATCCGGTCTGGATGTAGTGGGAATTGGAGAGCATCACCGGGAGGAATATGTTTCGTCTGCGCCTTCGGTTATTCTGGCGGCAGCGGCAGCCCGCACAAAAAACATTCGGCTTTCAAGTGCTGTAACTGTTTTGGGATCAGAAGATCCCGTGCGTGTTTACCAGCAATTCTCTGCACTGGATTTGCTTTCAAAGGGGAGGGCGGAAATCATGGTTGGCCGGGGATCATTTATTGAATCATTTCCACTGTTCGGGTACGATTTGAATAATTATGATGAACTTTTCGCCGAGAAATTGGACCTTCTGCTAACTCTGCGAGAGAATGAAACTGTGAATTGGAGCGGGAAATATCGTCCATCCATTTCCGGAAGAAATGTTTATCCACAGCCAATACAATCTCCGTTGCCGGTTTGGGTGGCAGTTGGCGGTACTCCTCAATCTGCTTACAGAACGGGTGCTTTGGGTTTGCCGATGGCACTTGCCATCATTGGGGGACAACCGGCACAATTCAAACCTTTTGCAGATTTACATGCAAGAGGAGCCGGGGAAAACGGACAGGAACCCCAGGCTCTGAGTATCAATTCGCATGGTTTTATTGCAGATACCTCCCAGGAAGCTGCGGATATTGCTTTTCCCGCATTCAAACAGGTGATGGACAAAATAGGAAAGGAGAGAGGTTGGTCGCCCATGAGCCGGCAACAATTTGACGCCTCTATCGGACTTCATGGAGCAAATGTTGTCGGGAGTCCTCAGCAGGTGATAGACAAAATTCTTCACCAATATGAGATTTTTGGCCATGATCGTTTTCTCATTCAGATGAGTGTAGGCAGTATTCCTCACAAAAAATTACTCCGATCTATTGAGTTATTTGCTACAAAAGTGGCACCGGCTGTACGAAAAGCAATTGGATAGTCATTGTCTTTTTTGTTCTGAAGAAGTCCCTTGAAGAAGCCTCAGCCAGGAAGTATAATTTCTACAAAATTACGGATTCTGCTTGCTGATCTGTTCGTGAATCTCATTAATTTTCATCAACGCGGCTGAGCCGTACCACGGATGCAGTTCCATTTCTAACGCGCCTGCCTGGATTGCCGGATCGGTCTCGGTTAATTCTCTGGCTTCTTCAACGGTTTTAACATTGAAAACATAAATTCCCCGAACATCTCCGCGATCCATGAAAGGTCCCGCTAAGACGAGATCTCCATCTTCTGCCATTCGTCGAATATTTGCGAGGTGTGCTCTTTGTAATTCCATTGCCTGAGTAGAATCCGCACTTGGGTTTGGACCGGCTTTCAGAAACGCCATCACATATTGACGCATCCCGTAGTCATCAGCCCCAACTTCATTAGCCAACTGTTCATTAAAAACTGTTTCGAGTGAATCCTTTGGCATGGAAGAAGACTCTGTATTTTGATTATCGTTTCCAGAGCAATTAGCAATAAGAAAAGCCAAACCGAGGAGAAGGAATAATTTTTTCATCAGGAGAAATTTTGATTGTGGTTAGCAGATTGTACTATTTCATGAACTGAAAATCCATGAAATTTTGACGAATTTTACAATCATTCGTTACCCGTCAGAATCAAAAAGAGAACTCATTATACGCTGTGATAAGAGGCTTGTCGGGCGATAATTTTTTCCATTCGGAAATTTATTAAACAAACACCTCTTACGATAATCTCTTGTTTTTTCTTAGATGTGAAACCCATTTTCAGAAAAAACGGTTTGGCTGTGATACTTACTTCCACATACAACTTGTTCAGACCTTGTTTTTGTGCTTCATTTTCGAGACCGCTATAGAGAAGCTTTCCGACTCCCTGTCCCTGAAAATCTTTATGGCAATAGAAACAGTCGATGTGCCCGTCAAAATCGAGCTGGGCAAAACCTGCAATAATTCCTTCAGATTCGGCAACCAATGTAAATTTACTTGAACATTTGGCGTTCCAATCACGAAAGTGGATGTCATCCGGTGCCCAGACTTTTACTTGTTCTTCAGTATAATCACCAAGATTTACCGTGCGAATGGTATCATGGAAGAGTTGGGCAATTTGGTCTGCATCTATGGATTGAAATCGACGGATGTTCATTTTCAGTTAACTACTTGAGCATCAGCATTTTTCGTGTGACAAGCTTATCATCTGTAATCAGCCTGTAAAAATAGACGCCGTCTGCCAATCCCGACCCGTTAAATTGTATGCTATGTTCACCCGCGGGTTTAATGTTATTTACCAGTACAGCCACTCGCCTGCCGGAAATGTTGTAGATTTCCAGACGTACGTTGTTTTCGGTCGGCAGCCGGTATCGAATAGTAGTTCCGGCAATGGCTTTCGAAAATGGATTCGGCCAGTTCGGATCCAGCGCTATTTCAGTAGGCGCGATGGTTGTGAAGCTCCAAATCTCACTCCAGGATCCGTCCCCATACATATTTACCCCACGGACCTGCCAATAATAGACCTGGTTATATACTAATTCCTTAGAAAGCTGGAAAGTTGTTTGATGGAGATCGGTTTGATGAAGAACAGGATTACTGAGATCTGGTTCTGTGGAGACGATTAGCTCGTAATTTTCAGTTTGTCCGGCCGGTTCCCAAACAAGCTCCGGCAAAAGCGGAATGTCATTGATGTGGTCAGCAGGAGAAATCAGGTTAACCTGGGCGGGTATGGGAGGCAGAATAGTTGTAAAATTCCAAGTATTACTCCAGGGGCCGTTACCATTGCTATTAACGCCACGAACACGCCAGTAATAGGTTGTGCTGTAATCCAGATCTTCAGAAACATTCAAGGTTGTTTCCTCAAGATTTGTTTGATGAACAACCGGATTGGAAAAATCAGGATTTTCAGAAAGCAACAGTTCATAATTTTCTGTCTCATCCGCATCCATAGATGTCCAGGTTAGCTCCGGCCGAATGGGGATATCGGTACCGTTATTGTCGGGAGACAGCAAGCTCACTTGTCCGGGAAGAGCGATGGTTGTAAAGGCCCATGTCTGGCTCCATTCGCCATTTCCCGTATTATTTACGCCACGAACCTGCCAATAATATGTAGTGTTATAATCAAGATTTTCAGTGGGCTTAAAAGTTGTTCCGTCAAGATCTGTTTGATGAATAATAGGAGCGGTAAAATCGGAGTTCTCCGATAACACCAACTCATAGCTGTCACTTTCATCATCCACATTCCAACTGAGTTGGGGTTGAAGGGGGATGTCGTGGCTTGCATTTTCAGGACTTTGCAAAACGATTTTTCCCGGAAGCGGGGTAGAAGCTGATGTTGTTGTGAAGCTCCAAACAAGACTCCAGGGACCATTCCCATCAGAATTTGTGCCCCGAACCTGCCAATAATAGGTTTGGTCAGTGTCCAGATTACTTGTCAGTTGGAAAGATGTCTGTTCTATATTTTCCTGGCGAATCAGCGGATCAGAAAAATCGGTCGATTCCGAAAGCCTAAGGATATATTGCTCAGCATAGGTGGCTTCATTCCAATTAAGAAGTGGTTTTAACGGAACATGCTGGCTGTTATTTGCCGGGCTCTGTAAAACGACTTTAACCGGGGGCGGGGTAGAAGCAGATTGAGTGGTAAAATTCCAGGTGTTGCTCCATTGTCCTGTGCCGTTATCATTCGTTCCACGAACACGCCAGAAATAGGTTTGACCGGCTTTCAGGTTTTCTGTGATTTGATAACTGGATGCATCCAGATTTGTTCGGTGAATAACCGGATCGGAGAAGTCATCTGTTTCTGAGACCATGAGGGTGTAGCTTTCTATGTTGGCATCATACCGCCAGTCTAGTTTTGGTCGAAGCTGAACATTATTTTCGTTATTGTTGGGTGAAACGAGTTCTATCTTTGCAGGAAAGCCTGAATCTTCATGCCAGCGGGCCAGGTAGCTTGCCGGTTTGCCACCGGCGTTTGTAAAATTTCCACCTACATACAAATCGCTTCCCGAAACGGCAAATGTCTGAACCGAGCCACTTACGCCATCTCCTAAAGGGCTCAGTTCCTTAGTATCAAAATTAAACTTTACAATATTATGAGCGCTTATTCCACCAGCATTTGAAAAAGATCCACCCAAAAATACTTGATTGCCCAACAAACCTATTTCATGGATAAAACCTTCAATATTGAGGTCATAAAAATTCCAGGTTTCGGTTTCTGTATTATAACGTCCTATATAATTGTTTCCATGATGATAACCCTCGGCTACAATAATATCCTTTCCTTCTAAAATAAAGTTGGTAGTAGAGCCTGGCCTTGCACCTGGTACTGCACTCCAGCTCGGATTACCGTTATCTTCTCTTAGGTTATAGCGGGCAAGATCTTCGGATTCAAAATCATCGCCACCAATATAGTTGAAGGAACCACCTATATAGAGATAGTCGTCCACAACAGCAAGACCTCGTACAATACCCTCAATGTTTTCCGGATGTTCATAGTCATAGTGATTAATTTCAGGTCCATCACCAAATCCACTCCAGGTTTCAGTAATCGTATCAAAACGGGCAATACTGTTAACAGACGACCCATGCGTTGGATACTTTTGACTAAGAACAGCCGTAAAATCACCTCCAATGATCAAGTTGTTCCCATCCTTAATCATTGTATATATAGTTGGATCACCAGGTGTATAACTGGTGTAATATCTGTAAAGCTGACCAATACTATTCCAACTGGAATTCCCAGCATCTTCTTTTAGGTCATAGCTGGCTATATGGTCAGCCTCCATACCCCCGGCTTGATAAAAAGTACCACCGACGTAAAGAACATCATCTATTATTACAAAGCAATTTACATATCCATCAACCCCATCTCCCAAGGAACTCCATTTTTGTGTATTTATATCATAACGAGCAATATTAGAAGCAGAGATTCCTCCCACTCTTGAGAAATGACCACCGACATAAAGAATATTTTCATGTACCAATAATGCTTCTACTTCTCCATTTAAACCTGTACCACCAAAAGATTTCCAGGAAAGATTTCCATTATTGACATTAGCATATGCAATATTTTCGGAAAAGGCAGAGTCTACTCGCTTAAAATTACCTCCGATAAAGAGTGAGTTTTCGGAACTCACAAGAGCCTGGATGGGGCCATCAATATCATCCAGAGATTCCCAACTTTCCTCACGTCTGTTTTCGACATAATTATAACGGGCCATATTTGATGTATTCAGCCCGCCAATGTTATTAAAACTTCCTCCAGCATAGATGTAATCTCCAATAATAGTTAGGTCGGAAATTATCCCATCCGAACTTTCACCTAAAATGCCAACTTGCCCAGTGTTAATATCATATCGGAGGAGATGAGAATTAGAATTCCATGCCGCAATGTACATATCATGATCTTTTATAAGAATATCATATACGATTCCAACACGTTTATTTGTCTCAGGAGAGCTCCAGCTTGAATTGCCATTGTCATCATTCAAATTATAACGGGCAAATCCATTAATAGAATTTTCACCGGCGTTTTCAAAATTTCCGCCCACAAATAAATAATTCTCAAATACTGCAAGAGCATGAACTTCACTCCAACTTTGTGACCATGAATTAATGTAAACACCATCACCTAATGTCCCCCAACTTGCATCACCATTATCATTTGATAAGTCATAACGGGCGATACTGTTTGCTTCAATTCCCCCTGCATTTGTAAATTTTCCGCCCACAAATAATATATTTTCATACACGAGTAAAGTATTCACATCCAAATATTCATAACTATTATTTGGATTGTTATGTACAAGCCCACTCCCTAAGGCACTCCAGCTTGCACGACCATTGTCTTCTTTTAAATTATAGCGCGCAATACCATTAGCAGGGTTGCCTCCTGCGTATGTGAATCTTCCTCCCACATATAGAAAGTCATTTGCTACAAGTAAAGACTTTACATATCCCGAATGACCAAACCCCATCGTTCTCCAAGTCTTGTTCGTAATATGATAGCGTGCCAGATTAGTTCCAGTAACATTGGCTATGTTCATAAACCGTCCTGCCACATATAGGAAATCATCATGAATAAACATTGCAAGCACTTCACCATCGGCTCCTGGTCTTACACTTTCCAGTGTCCAGTTATTATTCGAAGCGCTACTGTTGTTCATAAAAACCGGAGTGCCATCATCACTGACTGAAAGTGTAAATCCCTCAGGGTTTAAGGAACCAGAAAAATTATGAGGATTTTGAAATGTGCCGTTTTCGGTGAGGAAGTCACTGAGGGGACGCTCACTCGAGGGGCCTTGCCCAAATGCTGTGTTACAAAGAAGAATGAATAAACTCAACCATAAAAGCCGAAATGCCAGTAGTTGTACTCGTGTCATAGTCGTTTCCCTTATTGTAGTGCAAGAATAAGGCATTTATAAATTCATGCCACACCCGGTACGCCTCTTGAGATTCTTGTACTTTATTTACGCCAGAAATTTTAAGGTATATTACTTAATAATTTTCAATTTTTCCGAAGAAAAGGATAGACTGTATTATGAAGCAGTTCAGCCGGAAAATACATTCAGAAAAGGAATGTTGAGGGATTGGGAAAAAGGAGAGAATGGACACAGAATCTGAGAAATAGATGAATTCCTGTGATTCTGTGTCCATTTAAGTTTGATTTGCTTTAAGGAAGTTCCGTACTGCCCATCAGCCAGCGGTCACATTCGCGGGCAGCACCACGGCCTTCGTTAATGGCCCATACCACGAGGCTTTGTCCCCGGCGCATGTCTCCGGCGGCGAAAACACCTTCTACATTTGTATCGTATTTGTCATGCTCAGCTTTAGCGTTTGATCGATTATCCCGTTCTACTTCAAGCTGGTCTAACACCGGACTTTCCGGACCAAGGAATCCCATAGCCAAAAGAACGAGATCGGCTTTCCAGATTTTTTCAGAGCCTTCAATCTCTTTTGGTGATCTTCGCCCGTTTTCATCCGTTACCCACTCAATCTGCACGGTATGAAGTTCTTTCACATTGCCATTTTCGTCACCCACAAACTTTTTGGTCATGACCTGGTATTGGCGGGGATCATCACCGAAAATGGATGCAGCTTCTTCCTGCCCGTAATCAACTTTATAGATATTGGGATATTGCGGCCAGGGATTTTCATCCGCACGGGCATTTGGAGGTTTAGGCAGAATTTCAAACTGGGTCAGGTTTTCACAACCATGTCGCATAGATGTGCTCACACAATCCGTTCCGGTATCACCACCGCCAATTACAATTACATTTTTTCCTTTGGCAGAAATGTAATTTCCGTCTTCATGATTTGAATCAAGCAGACTTTTTGTATCAGGTCTTAGAAAATCCATGGCAAAGTGAATGCCTTTCAAATCACGTCCGTCAATCGGGAGATCTCTCGGGTTGGTAGCGCCGCCGCACAGGATTAATGCATCATGTTTTTCTCGAAGTTCCTGGGCGGGAATATCTGTACCGATTTCGGTATTGGTTACAAATTCAACACCCTCTTCAGTCAGAAGATCAACCCGTCGTTTTACAACAGATTTATCCAGTTTCATATTGGGGATTCCATAGGTCAGTAATCCGCCGATACGGTCAGCCCGTTCGTAAACGGTAACTTTATGCCCGGCTCTGTTTAACTGGGCGGCGGCCGCTAATCCTGCGGGACCGGATCCGACAATACCTACTGTTTTGCCGGTTCTGTTTTCAGGTGGTTCGGCAACAACCCAGCCTTCTTCAAATCCTTTATCAATAATGGCTTGTTCGATGCTTTTGATGGCCACGGCTGGTTCAATGATGCCGAGAACACACGATCCTTCGCACGGAGCAGGGCATACGCGTCCGGTAAATTCCGGAAAGTTGTTTGTTTTATGTAGACGATGCAGAGCGTCTTTCCACTTGCCCCGGTAAACGAGGTCGTTCCATTCCGGAATCAGGTTATAGACCGGGCATCCGGCTGATTTATTAGCAATTTCGGTTCCGGTTTGGCAGAATGGAACCCCGCAATCCATACACCGGGCTCCCTGTTGCTGAAGCTCTTCATCGGATAACGGTTTATAAAATTCGTTCCAGTTTTCCAGCCTTTCTTTAGGTTCTCTGTATGGAGTGGATTTACGTTTGTACTCCATAAAGCCGGTTGTCTTACCCATAGTCTGCAATACTTTTTTTAATGTTTAAAATCGTGGATACTGTCTTAGGAGATTGGTACCTAAAACATTGTTGAGCAAAGCCTGTTTTTAGTTTCCTTCTTTACGGGTTTTGTTTTCTTTATTCTGAAGAAAAGCTTCCATTAGAGCATCGTCGCCACTATATCCTTGTTTTTTGGATTCCTCAATAGCTTCATTCATGCGCTTAAAGTCTTTTGGCATTACTTTTACAAATTTGGGAACCATTTCTTCCCATTTTGCCAAAACTTTCCAGCCCATGGTACTATCTGTGTAGTCGGCATGTCTTCGGATCATTTTTTCTACTTCCCGAATTTCATCCTCATCCTCAAGATTTTCGAGGAAAACCATTTCGGGATTACAGAAATTCTCGAAGGTTCCATTCTGATCTAAAACATAAGCGATTCCGCCTGACATCCCCGCTGCAAAATTTCGTCCGGTTGCTCCGAGAACAACTACACGTCCACCGGTCATATATTCACAGGCGTGATCTCCAACGGATTCCACAACGGCTTTTACACCACTGTTTCTCACACAGAACCGTTCTCCGGCCATACCGCGGATATAAGCTTCGCCGCTGGTTGCACCATAAAACGAAACGTTTCCGACAATGATATTCTCTTCAGGTTTGAACTTGGCTCCATCGCCGGGGTAGAGAATCAGTTTTCCGCCGGACAGGCCTTTTCCGAAATAATCGTTGGCATCACCTTCCAGTTCAAGAGTCATACCTTTGGGGACAAACGCTCCAAAACTTTGTCCGGCCGAGCCTTTAAATTTCAGGTGGATAGTATCTTCAGGCAGTCCTTCACGGCCATACCGGCGCGTAACTTCACTACCCACAATGGTTCCCACAACCCGGTTGATACTCCGAATCGGGAGTTTTGCTTTCACCGGCTCTCTATTTGTAAGAGCAGGTTCACAGATATCCATCAGTGTTTGAACATCGAGTGAGTTTTCAAGCCCGTGATTCTGATCAATCAATTTTCGGGTACCGATCTCATCTCCAACTTCCGGCTTATACAGAATAGGAGAGAGGTCCAGCTTTTGGGCTTTCCAGTGTTCAACTTCTCGCTGCTTGAGTTTATCGGTACGTCCGATCATCTCATCAATTGTTCGGAAGCCTAACTTCGCCATATATTCGCGAAGATCCTGTGCAACAAATTTCATGAAGTTCACCACATATTGAGGATCACCTACAAATTTATGGCGCAGTTCGGGATTTTGAGTTGCAACACCCACGGGGCACGTATCGAGGTGACAAACCCGCATCATGATACATCCGAGTGTAATCAGCGCACTGGTTCCGAATCCATATTCTTCAGCTCCAAGCAAGGCGGCAATTGCAATGTCGCGACCAGTTTTAATCTGGCCATCCGTTTCAAGGACCACTCTGCTCCGAAGATCGTTCATTACCAGTGTTTGATGAGTTTCAGAAAGCCCAAGCTCCCATGGCAAACCGGCATGTTTGATACTGGTTTGAGGAGATGCTCCGGTTCCGCCATCGTGTCCGCTGACCAAAATTACATCTGCGCGGCCTTTGGATACACCTGCGGCAATCGTACCGACACCTTTCAATGAAACCAGTTTTACATTGATTCTTGCTTTGTTATTCGCATTTTTTAAATCGTGAATTAACTGTGCAAGATCCTCGATAGAATAAATGTCATGGTGCGGCGGAGGAGAAATCAAACCTACACCCGGCGTCGAGAGCCGTACTTTTGCAATCCAGGGATAGACTTTTCGGCCGGGCAGCTCACCGCCTTCTCCGGGCTTGGCTCCCTGTGCCATTTTAATTTGAATTTCATTTCCCTGGGTAAGGTATTCGCTGGTTACGCCAAATCGCCCGGAAGCTACCTGTTTGATGGCGCTGTTTCGGGAATCGCCATTGGGATCAAGTGTGTATCGTTTAGGATCTTCACCGCCTTCACCTGTATTGCTTTTCCCGCCAATGCGGTTCATTGCAATGGCCATGGCTTCGTGTGTTTCTTCACTGATTGAGCCGTATGACATGGCACCGGTTTTAAACCGTTTGCAAATCGCTTCAACCGATTCAACTTCCTCGAGAGGAATCGGGTTTTCCTCAAAATTAAAATCCAGCAAGTGGCGAAGTGTTGGCGCCGGATCAAACTGATCATCAACCAACTTTGCATATTCTTTGTACAACTTGTAATCGCCGGTTTTACTTGCAAATTGTAGCGTATGAACGGTCTTTGGGTTGTACATATGGAATTCGCCTTTTTTACGCCACTTATAAAGACCGCCTTCATCCAATACATGTCCGTTAACACGATAGTTCGGATAAGCTTTTTTGTGTCGCATTTCGGCTTCAGTGGCAATTTCATCCAGCCCGATTCCACCAATTCTGGAATCTGTCCAGGTGAAATACTTATCGATCACTTCTTTCCCGATTCCAAGAGCTTCAAAGATCTGTGCTCCACGATAAGATTTGATGGTTGAAATTCCCATCTTGGACATCACTTTCACGATGCCTTTTACAACCGCTTTGTTATAACCCTTTACGGCACGTTTGTAATCAATATTTTCGATGTATCCTTCTCTGATCAGGTCGTAGAGGCTTTCGTAGGCCATATAAGGATTTACGGCATCCACTCCATATCCAAGAAGTGTACAGAAGTGATGTGTTTCCCGTGGTTCGCCGGATTCAAGAACAATACCAACTTTGGTTCGTTTACCGGATCGAATCAAATGATGGTGCAAACCTGCAACAGCTAATAAGGCCGGAATCGGGACATGCGTTTTGTCAAAATCCTTATCAGAAAGAACCAGGATATTGACTCCCTTCATGATTGCGATATCTGCCTTTTCAAATAGTTTCTCAAGGGCTTTTTCAAGTCCTTCTCCACCAGAACCGGACTCAAAGAGAATGGAAAGTGTTTCGGTTTTAAAACCGGGTAATTTCAGTTTTTGCAGTTGCTGCATCTCCTCGTTGGTGAGGATGGGCGAGGTCAATTCAATCTGCCGGCAGCTATCCGGTTGGGGATCCAGAATATTTCCCTGTGTTCCCAAAATGGTTTCAGTAGAAGTAATCAGTTCCTCACGAATCGGATCAATCGGCGGATTTGTTACCTGTGCAAACAACTGTTTAAAGTAGTTGTAGAGTAATTGCGGCTGGTTTGAGAGAACGGCAATCGGCGCATCGTTACCCATAGCACCAACCGGCTGTAACATGTTTTCGGCCATTGGGCCTACATTCACCCGAAGATCTTCATATGTATATCCGAAAACTTTTTGCCTGTGTAAAACTTCTTCGTGGCTAAGGGCCGGTTCTTCATACGTTAGTTTCTCTGTAACCTTATCAAAGTCGATAAGGTTTTTATCGAGCCATTCCTGGTAGGGATGTTCGGTTGCAATCTGATTTTTGATTTCTTCATCACTGATAATTCTGCCTTTCTCAGTGTCAATCAAAAGCATTCTGCCCGGTTGAAGCCGATCTTTGTGAATTACATCATCTTCATTGATATCGAGTACTCCCACTTCGGAGGCCAATACAACGGTATCATCCCGGGTTATATAATAACGTGAAGGACGCAGGCCGTTTCGGTCCAGAGTAGCTCCTACAACTTTTCCATCGGTGAAGGCAATGGAGGCAGGTCCGTCCCACGGTTCCATCAAACAGCTGTGATATTCGTAAAAAGCCCGTTTATCGGGATCCATGTTTGTATGTTTTTCCCATGGTTCGGGGATCATCATCATCATGGCATGGGGGAGTGATCGCCCGCTCAGGGTCAGGAATTCAAGACAGTTGTCAAATATGGCAGAGTCACTGCCATCTTCCTGAACAATTGGGAATAATTTTTTAAGATCGTCACCAAATAAATCCGAAGCGAATTGGCCTTCTCGTGCACGCATCCAGTTTTGGTTGCCGCGCACAGTGTTAATTTCTCCGTTATGAATCAGGTAGCGGTAGGGGTGGGCAAGTTTCCAGCTTGGGAATGTGTTTGTACTAAATCGGGAGTGGACCAAAGCCAGAGCCGATTCCATCTCGGGCTGCTGGAGATCCGGGAAAAATATTTCAACCTGCTTGGGCGTCAGCATTCCTTTATAAATAATCGTTCTGCAGGAAAGGCTGGCGATATAAAAAAGGTCTTTCTCTTTTATATTCAGATCGGTTTCTTCGATGGCCCGTGTGGCCCGCCGGCGAATTACATAAAGCTTGCGTTCGAAGTCAAGCTCGGTTTCAAGATCTTTGCTCCGTTTTATAAACAGTTGCCGAAAAGATGGTTCTGATGCCTTTGCGGTTTTTCCCAAATGAGAATTATCGGTAGGAACTTTTCTCCAGCCCAGAACTTCGAGCCCTTCTTCGCTTACAATTCTTTCCACGACTTTTTCGCATGGGCGTCTGTCTTCGCGTTCGCCGGGAAGAAAGAACATACCAACTCCATATTGTCCGGGTTCGGGAAGATCAATATTCAACCCTTCACAAGATTGTTTGAGAAACTTATGGGGAATTTGCATCAAAATTCCGGCTCCGTCACCAGAATTTGCTTCACTTCCGGTAGCGCCCCGGTGGTCAAGGTTTCGAAGAACAGTTAGAGCTTGATTTACAATTGTATGCGATTGTTTACCCTTAATGTTTACAACAAACCCGATACCACACGCATCATGTTCGTAATCAGGACTGTACAGTCCTTGTTTTTGAGGGAGCTTATTCATACCAACAATACTTTATTATTTAATAATGCTTACTTACAAAAAAATCAGATCCGCTTTCAGATGCCCGACTGTCATCTTCAACGTTCGACATGAAATTATATCCAAGAGCTTACGGCCCGATCAATTCCTTTCGCTTCTGTACTATGTCCAATACTTTTGTCATTTCCGCCATTAGTTAAAATAACAACGGTTTATTCAATTCAAAGCGGAGAATCGTCATCCTTCTAATGAACTAAATAATCTAATAAGATTTTGTGGCTTTTTTCACTTTAAACCAAGTTTATGGGCATTAAAAATGCATAAAAAACATAATTAGATGTGGAAGCGGTTACATCTGCCTTGTTGTTTCATATTTAATAGTTCAAGTTTTTTATTTGAGAACACAAAAAGTTTTTTTTCACCTTTTTATGAAAAATAGGTGAAGAAGATTCGCTGTTTTTTGTGCATGAAAAGACAGGAAAATTAAGTTGATCGTGGCAAAGTTCCATCAATAAAATTCAGGTTTTCTTTCAGCTTTCCATTGATAACTGGTTGTCCGCAGGTAAATCATTTCTCAATCTTTATTATAAGAATTGAAGGAGAGGCCTTTTCCCAAAGTTGAATCTACGTTATTGTTTGGAAGGCAGGGCAAGAAAACTTCAAAAGTACAATTTGAAAATATAAAATCGGCGCGATTTGGCAACATATTCTCTGTTTGCAAGTAAGAAGAAGGAGTAATGAAACTTGAGTTCTATAGGATCTGTTAAGATTTAAAATGAAACCGGATAAGTAAACAGAGAATAAAATTTCATGGATTTAAAAAATAAAACCCGCACAGAACTGGAAGATAAAATCAAGAAACTGGAAAGAGTGATTGCCACAAAAGGTGTTGGGTCAAAACAACTGGCGAGGGCAGAGCGGATACAAAGAGATGTAAACCTGGCCCTCATCCTTGGAGGCGTAACGGTTGTACTGGGACTTACGGCTTGGACAATTTATCAATATAAAGGAGAATAAGTATCCATTCTTCTTATTTATTTTAAGAACCTCTTTCGCTTCGATTAGATGAGGTCCTATCACGATTGCAGACGAAATGTTTTGAGGCTTTTTTGCTTTGTAAAGGTATCTGCAAGACGTATTTCAGCCCGTCTGACACTCAGATGGGCTTTTCTTTGGGGTAAAGTAAGTTAAACGGATTGTCTGAAATCTGTGTTAGGTTTTCGAACCTGAAAGTAAACATCAATTTGAGTATAGATTTTTTTATGAACATAGTGAAGACTTTATGCACCGGTTTAGTGGTTTTGAGTTGCTTATTCCTGTTACCTGATTCTGCAAAATCGCAGTCATCAAATAATATTGACAAAGATTTTGGTCTTGGTGTAATGCTTGGAGAACCAACCGGGGTTTCGGTAAAATTCTGGACTACCAATCGATCCGCATTTGATGTGGGCGCTGCCTGGTCACTGAGCGGCAGAAACGAGGCCTTGCATTTACATGCCGATGTTTTGTGGCATTCATGGTTTCCCGATACAGAAAATCTTGCCTTTTACTATGGCATTGGCGGACGGGTTATTTTTACGGATGAAGCCCACGCAGGCGTTCGAATTCCTCTTGGATTGACTTACTTATTTGATGAGATTCCCTTTGACCTTTTCGTTGAAGCCGTTCCTATTTTTGATCTGGCGCCTGACACAGAATTTGCAGGGAATGGGGCGGTTGGAATTCGATATTATTTCTGAAAAATCTGTCAACAATCACAGCGCGGGCGAGATTATTTGGGAGTTGAAAATGGTCGTTCTTTATCCTTAAAAGAATTGCTGGATAAGATGTCGGAGAAGTACCATTTATCTTGATGGTGGGGGAATTCTATAACGGCCTGTTATATATAATTCTGCAAATATGGAATAAAGATCACTAAGCCAATACATACAGTGCCTATTGCACTTAGGAGCACAGCTCCAGCCGCAACATCTTTTGATTTTTTTACCAGGGGATGGAATTCAGGTGAGGCAACATCGCATAATAATTCAAAGGCTGTATTTAGTGCTTCGGCAACCCAAACTGAAAAGATAGCCAAAATGAGAAAGCACCACTCTACATTTGAAATGTTTAGAGAAATTCCAGCAGCAATAACGGTGATTGAAGCAACCAAATGAACCCGGGCATTGTGCTGGGTTTTAATCATTTCTGCTATTCCGATAAAGGCAAATCTGAAACTTCTAATTCGGCCTGAAAGAGTAAATCGATTTGAGTTATTCATTACATATGATGGCTTTGAGCTAAAGATGCAGATGGACCAACATAGATGATTTTATCTGGCAATATCATTTTAGCCATAAAACTAATGCCGGACAACTTATGGTGAGTTGGCACCTTTAAAGCATTCGTTTATTTAATATTTTCTTTGAAATACTGGTTTAAACTAGTTTTCAGCTCAATAGGATTAGATCCTTTCCCTTCCAATTCGGCATTCCCGTCCGCTACAAACTCGGTCATTTTGACGAAGTTTTTTGCAGCATCATCTGAAAAACCGACATTTTTCATAGTATTGTACCATTCTTCTCTTGGAATTTCTTGTACCTTTACTTCACGACCAAGTACTTTTTCTATTTCATCCGCCACGTCATTTGACGAATATTGTTTGGGGCCAGTTAATTCTATTAGTTCAGATTTATCAACTCCTTCATATATTTTATTGGAAATAAATTCAGCAACGTCTCTTGGTGAGTTCATATCAATTTTTAGATCCGAAGGAAAAAAGGTTGGCAGTATTCCGGTTTCTTTTACCATATCAACGGACATCAACCAATTACTGTAAAAATAAGAAGGGCGGACAAAAACCTGGTTGACAGGCAAACTCAAAAATTCGTGTTCGAGCATATCGGACATTAATAAATTGCCCGTATCCCATTCATATTTTTCATGTTGTGCTCCACCAGAAGAGAGTCCGATGATTGATTTTATCCCTGAACTTTCAATGGCTTTTCGATAGTTTTCCAACATCTGTTTAGAATCGCCAAGAACATCATTCGATTGCATTGTTTCAGGCGTTAGTAAGAAAATAAGATCTCCGTCATTCAAGGCATCTTTTAAAGCATCCAAATGGAAATAATCAGCAATTGCGACTTTAACACCCTTTTCTTTTAAAACTCTTGCCTTTTTTGCATCTCTGATCACCGCTTTTACATCTAAATTCTTTTCAATTAAAAAATCGACAATAGCGGCTCCAACTTGTCCGGTGGCTCCTAAAATGATATTCATAATATTTAGCCTGATGTTAATAACATAGTATGAATCTGGAAGATAATTATGCCTACTGACAACCCTATGTCAGAGCCGAAGAGGGATTGAAAACATGTCCACTCATTTTATGAGTTGAAAATATCTAACGACCGACGTATAACGGTCACTGGAGTGAATGGTGAAAATTCTAAAACTACCAACTCTGGAAGTAAAGGGGATGTCCGCATCCTGGTGAATGCGTTTGTTATATTTTATTCATGCTGTCTATCGAGATACTCCCTTATTACTTCACCTGCTTTATCACCACTTAGCAAAGACTGATCATGAGATAAAACCTTCCGATCTGGGCCCAACAAGATGTAATGAGGTACTCCCATTATTCCCATTTTTCTGATTTTATCTCCTTGTTGCGGCTCGTGAAGATTATACCATGGCATGTCCCATTTTTTCTGAAAAGACAAAACATTCTCAGGTACTTGATCAACTGAAATACTAACGATGGCAAAATCTTCGTCCTTAAATTCTGTATTCAGTTTTTGAAGTTTTGGTATGGCCTGGATACATGGTCCACACCAAGTAGCCCAGAAATCAATTAATAAATAGGATTCCTCAATGTCTTCCAAATTCAAAGATCCAGCGCCATTTAGGTTATTGAATTGATTATAGAGGAGAGGTTCGCCTTTAGAAATTGGAGGCTCAGGGGCAAAGTTTTTGTAAGCATAACCTGTTCGAAAATGATCTGGATGATTCGAAGTCAATTTGAAAAAAGCATGATGTAATTTCTCTTCATTTCTTTGATTGTGATGATACTTCACCAAATTATAAAGAGCCTCTGCCTGAAGTTCCGGATACGGACTTTTACTTGCAATAGATGAAAGTAAGTTTAAATGTTTTTCTGTACCTGAAATATCTAATGCAGTACTCAATGCTGTATAATGCATCAGCCACAGTGGCGAGTCTGATGGAATTGTGTTAAGAAATTGCTCAATCTCAGAAACAGTCAACTTCTCAGAATCAAGTAATCGCAATTTGGCGATATCGGAGGCCAATCGTACATCAGGGTGGGAATATCTATCTTTAATTTGATTCAAATTATTTAAGAACTCTGTGTAGTCGTGTTCTCCAATTTCATCTCTCTGCATTTGGGCAAGATTTCTTTCAGTGATTACAGATAAATATTCATGAATCATTAACGAATAGATTTTAGCTACGCCCTGAATATTTTCTGGTACTTCATGGGTAAATTGTATTTGTGGTTTTGTTCGAGTGCGTAGATTTTCATATTTCTCCGGATCAAAGTTAACAGTAAATACAGGCTGATCTGCGGATTTCGTTAATGTTCTTCTGAAAGTTGGTTGAACACCGCGGCTTTCATTCTGAAATTGAAGCTCTCCTTCTGTCCCGGTTATATTTCCACCAAAAATGAAATGGTTTATTGCATAGTTAAGTGTATCAGAATTTGAGACTATTTCAGAAGTCCATATACCATTTGGTTGCAGGTTCATTTCAATACCAGTTTGAGAAGAAAAGTTGTTGAAATTACCTACAACTTTCGGGACACCACTTGGAATTTTCGTGGGAGAAGGAAGTATAACTCTCAGCTTAATAGATTGATCTGTTGGTAATAAAAAAGTATAGAGCGGGTGATGTCCCGGGGCTGATAGTCTTACGACAACTGGTTCTTGTTCGGGAAGTAAAACGTTTATAGAATCCTCACCATCATTCACCCATTCATCATAAGGTAATCCCGTCCAGTTATCGGCAGCTTTGATAAAATGAAGACTAAAATCAGGAAGAACGGAACCGTTTTGATCAACTACAGAAGCAGTAAGCTTGGGCGGGAGGTGTTGATTTTGACTACATGCTGCTAATAAAAAAAGAGTGCAAAATGTTGAGAGTAATCGAATTCGAAACATTGGAACAGTTGGGTTTGGAAAATATCGACCTTACGTATAAGCTGCACGCGAATGAATGTTAAGGTGTTAAATAACGAACGATGATCTAAAAAGCCAGAAATTGGCAGGGTAGGGCGGGGGCATCCGCTTAGTACAACGGTTGGAAGTTATTTTCCACCTGATAAGTCAACAAATGTGCCAGTTACGTATGATGCTTCTTCTGAAAGTAACCATAAAATCGTTCTGGCGACTTCTTCAGGCTGTCCCCCTCTTTTCATTGGAATCGATTCTTTTACCCGATCCACGCGATTAGGTTCTCCTCCGCTAGCATGTATATCGGTGTAAATAAAAGCTGGTCTTACAGCATTAACTCGAATATTCTCTGCAGCAACTTCTTTTGATAATCCAATCGTAAGCGAATCAACGGCCCCTTTTGAAGCGGCATAATCAACATATTCTCCAGGAGAGCCCAAACGTGAAGCTGCCGAAGATACATTAACTATGGCTCCACCCTTACCTTTATGTCGGCTTGACATCCGCCGGATAGCTTCTCTGCAACACAAAAAAGACCCGGTTACATTTACGGAAAGTATTCTATTGATACGGTCTGCGGTTATTTCATCTACACGGCATTGTGTTTCGAGAATGCCCGCATTATTTACTAATGAAGTTACAGTGCCGAGTTCTTGATCGACAGTTTGAAACATTTTGGTCACATCTGATTCCTTGGCTACATCAGCAGCTACGGCAATAGCCTGACCTCCATTTGAGGTTATCTCATTGACAATAGCAGTTGCCGCTTTCCTATTTTTAAAATAATTAATACAAATGGCGTAATCCTGTGTAGCGGCAAGCCTTGCTGTAGCTGCACCGATACCCCGGCTTCCTCCAGTAATGATGAGAACTTTGCCCATATCAGTTTTAAAATTGGTTGTATGATTTTGGCGCCTAATGTCCCCGATGTTTAAGTGGCAAGCCGGGAGTTTGAAATTAACAAAAAACCAGAAAAAGATGCCCGAACCATCGGTTAATACACGGGGTATCTGGCTAATATCTAAAGTTCATAAGGACTTAAAAATCGAGCCTCATTTTCTTGATCATAATAATAAAAGGCGATTATTATAATAAATGCAGTATAATGAATGTCTTGGTATTTAAGCGGCGAGCCTGAAGCTTAAATTTAACGAGCCGAACCGTTTTCAAGTCCGCTTGGAAAGCTTGTTAGGAATACCTCATCATAGCGTATTTTTTAATCGGTTATTCTCAATGACTGGATAAGTCCGTCTGCGATTTCTAATTGATATTTTAATACAAGCGGACTTCCGGGAAAGGTTCCTGAAATTTCTGCTTCTAACATCTGTTGATCAGGGGAATAATCAAGGGGTTTCATCACTGTTTTATAGGTTCCGTTTGCTTTCGCAATCCAGCTTTTTATCTCTGCTTTTCCTCTGTGCGTTTTCCCTTCATCAAAAACTACGGCTGTTTCGGAAAAACAATTGGCATAAGCTTCGCTGTCAAAATTATTCTGGGCAGCTACTAAATCTGTAAGTACTTTTGGTAAGTTCATAGGTTTTGATTGTGATGTTGTTAAATAGTAGGAATGGTTCCGCCGTCAATGACGTACTCCGTTCCGGTTAAATAGTTGGCTCTTGGCGAGACCAGAAATCCAATTAATTCTGCAACTTCTTCGGGTTCTGCGGGTCGTCCAAAAGGAATTCCGCCCAACGCCTCCATGACGCTTTTCCTGGCCTCTTCAATACTTGTGTTTGAACTTTCGGCTATGCGTTCCATCATTTTTGTGGAAGAAGTTGTCATAATCCAACCGGGTGAAACTGTTAAAACACGAATGCCTTGAGGCGAAACTTCATTGGACAGACTTTTGCTGTAATTGATTAAACCGGCTTTTGCAGCGGCATATGGCAACGTAGAATCATATAAAGGTAGTTTCCCCTGAATAGATGCAATGTGAATGATTACACCGCTTTTTTGTGCAAGCATTTTCGGCAGGAATCCTCTGTCTAAACGTACCGGGGCAAGTAAATTAACCCGAAGGCTCTCTTCCCAATCCTGATCACTCAAAACCGCATACCCACCACCTTTGGTTTCAGAACCTCCCAGGTTATTTATCAAAATGTCTAACCTCCCAAACTGTTGCAATACTTCATTTACGACCTTTTGAGTTCCTGTATGATGACTTAAATCGGCCGATATAAAGTGCAGGTTCTCGTTTGAAGTTTCGGGCGCATTTCTCGCAGTAATAATCACAGTTGCACCCGCGGCTGACAGTCTTTCGGCAATGGCTTTTCCTGCTCCTTTTGTTCCTCCGGTTACCAAGGCAATTTTGCTTGCTAACTCATTATTAAAATTAAACGGTTCCATTAGGGTTATTTTTTTAAGACAAAATTCCGTCATATTAACAGTTTATACAAGTACGGAAAACCGAATTGCATAGGGATAAATTTTTCCCCTATTGAACATTTTAGAACATTGGAGTAATTTTAATTATGTATAAAAGAAAGATTCCTTTGAACCTCAATTGTGGGCTCGACCTAATTGGGGAAGTACTCTATGGAAAATGGAAAATCCGTTTGTTGTGGTTTATTAATGAAGGCCATAGACGACCAAGCGAGTTACAGCGTAAAATTCCGGATGCTTCCAGAAGGGTTTTAAATATTCAATTGAAAGAGTTGCAAGACCACGAATTGATTTCAAAAAAAATCTATCCCGTAGTGCCTCCGAAAGTAGAATATTCATTAACTGATTTTGGGAAAACACTGATTCCTGTCATTTCAGATTTGGGGCAATGGGGGGATGAAAATGAAGAGCGATTACGTTCTGTGATCCAGAAACGTTCTTGATTTCTGTTTGCTCAATCAACTCAACGTTTATCGACAACTATTCTACAATGAAGCAGTTGTTGGCGTTAGTCAATTTATTGTAAAAGGAAGTATAAGCCGAAAGAAGACCTGTTTATAGGTCAGAATTGAGGCATGTTTGTAGCTTCCTCTGTTCAAGCGTTGATTTAAAAACAAAGTGTACTATAGAAATTGAGGAACTAAAAATCAGCAGGGTAGGGCGAGGCCTGTCCGCTTAATACACTGGTGATGCCAAAATTATTGCGTATTAGAAATTATTTCCTGTGTGTTAAGTATAGAAACTCCAATGTTTTGAAGTTCTTTTTCTCCTCTGGGATATAGACCTGAGACTGCGTTTTTAACAAGAACAATGCGGTAATCTCTTTCGCTAGCTTCATAGATCGTTGTTCGTGGACAATTGGGGAAGTTACACCCGGCCACAACAAGAGTGGAAATATGTAAGTCTTGCAATAGTTGTTCCAGACCTGTTTTAAAAAAGCCACCCCAGCGTGGTTTATATATCGCCCATTCCTGTTGTGCCAATTTTTGAGGCTCAGTTTTCAACAATTTTTGTGCGTCAAACGTAACAGAATGATCAGGTTTTAGTTCTTTAACAAGTTCAGCTCCATCAGAGCGCGGAGTCACGATATTCATTCCTTGTTCTACTGCTCTTCTTCTGCAAAGGTCAACATTCGAGCCATTTGACTTATATAAACGCACAACATGTATTATAGGCCGTTGCTGCTGGCGATAATGTTGAACTAGTTTTGATAATTCTGGGATGATCTTATCGGTGCCTTCAATATATGCAGGAGCATGTTGACGGCTAAAATCCTCTTGCATGTCAATGGTTAAAAGGGCGGAATCTTGCCAGATCGGTTGTAAATATTGATCCATGTTAAATAATTGTGGTATATGCTTAAATGCACCGGGAATTCAAATGTATTTAAAGGCTACGCATTTGAGAAATGATTGGCAAGTCATACTGCTGGCATGTCCAGTATCCCCTTGGTACGTTTGTAAGATGACTGTAGGATTTTATCAAGATTGTATTATGTGTAAGCTTCTCAATTAGAAAACCGGAACAGGCATTCCCTCATAATCCTGGTCAGGTGTTGAATACAATATCTTTTCGATGATTTGAGATTTACGGTTGATCCAGACTTCCAGAACCGGAATTTTATTTACTGCCTGAAGCAATATTTGCTGACCCTTAGCCTGACTTTCGGGACCAAATTGAGCCAATGAGTAAATGATTTTGTAGCGGTTTTGATCTTTTTCACCTGGCCATTCATGCGTGGGCGTTTCTCCCTCCGGGATATACATTGGTACTTCTGATACAAACAGTGAAGCCGGCATCATATAATTAATAAACCGTTGATCAGGATCTTGGAATTCAACCAAAGAAGCTGCCACGGAAGAATCTGATTTTACCATGTGGACTATTTCTGCGATCTCATCAGCATCAATCTGGCCTAGTGAAAGGTACACTTCGTGTTCAGTTATATGGGTATATAGATTGTTTACTGAATAAAGATGAAGGGCCCTTGCTGCGAAAAAAATCATCATTAAAACACAGATGTAAAGTGCAAGGGACGTCATGATACGGCTCCATCTTTTTTGAGGCCGTGGCAAATAATGAAACAACTGTTCAATGGCGGGTGGAAGAAACATCCCGGTTTGGGAGCAATACTCTTTGTAACCATCAAACTTTTGCTTGCATGAACGTTCTTCAATCCGGGCCAGGAAGAAGTACGCAAAGCATACCGTCACAAATCCAAACAACACGAGATACCGTGGCCAGACCAGCACCATCCCAAAGCTGGAGACCATGAGGGCAAGGTATTGCGGGTGCCGAATGTAGTTATAGATGCCACCAAAAACAGCACCGCTATTCTTCAGTTTGCTCCGGTAAATTTGAGCCGCACCCACCAGGAATGCTAAAAATCCTCCCAGGAAAAGCGTCATTCCAATTACCTCATGCCATGTTATAAATAATGACTGAGTTTCGCGAGCAATGTGGGGCAAAAAAAAGCTGATAAGCCAGCTCGTAGATCCTGAAAGATTTAGTGTCTCGAGTCCCGGTCCATAGATGCTGTAAATATATGCAGCGAAGGGACTGAACATATAAAAGAACTCAAAGGCGATGAGTCCATAGAAGAGGAAGCTGGCCCAAAAAGCGCTGCGTGCGACATTCTTCGTTGAATGGTTATTCTCTTGGTCCATTGGTTTATAAGCTATTTAGTTTTCGGAAGGCAAGCTTCGGAGCAATACGTGAAAGCAGATACAGAAGCTTCACTTTTCCCACTTGCACTTCCTTATTTCCCTTCTCTACTTCTTGGATCATGTTCCCAACGGCTTCTTTCGCAGAAATGGCAATATCAGGCGGATTACCCTGATGCCAGGGCGTATCCACTGCCGGAAATTGAACTTCTATTATATCAATTGGAGAATCAGAGGATTGAGACCTCAGCACCTGCACAAATGAATGCAGGGCCGATTTGGTAGCATTATAGAACGGATAAATAGTACGCGGTACATAAACCAGTCCGGTAGTAATGGTTATGATCGCCGGATTTTTGTTGTTACTCAGAATGGGAGCAAACAGTTTGGAAAGCCGGATGGGAGCCAACAAATTGGTCTGAATTTCGGCATCGGCTTTATCAAGAATATCATCATCCTGGAAAAAATTTTCGACGTGGACAATAGCGGCATTATTGATCAATACATTGCAATCGGGATGTTCCTCCAAAACCCAGTTGCGCAGCCGCTCACAATCCGCCGGTTTTGAAATATCACATTGCAGGTATTTAATTTCCGGCAGCTTTTGCCTGGCCCGTTGTAGCTTCTCAGGCGTTCGTCCGCAAATGAGCACCTCATTATTTCTTTCGATGAGCCTTTGAGCCAGCTCCAGGCCGATGCCGGAACTCCCGCCAGTTATAAGAACAGTATTGTTTTGAAGTACCATGATCGTTGTATTCGTTTTGATTATGGTACAATCTACAGCCCCAAAGACGGGTAGTCATTGATCTATGTTAAGAGACCTGATTTTTTCTTATCCGGCTGAGCGATTCAGGTGCTATGCCTATATAAGAGGCGATAATATGCTGTTTAATTCTTTTTTCCAGATCGGGATATCGTTTCAGGAATGTGCGGTAGCGCTGTTCGGCATCCATCAATAGAAACTCTCGTTCTCTCCGTACTTTGGTCACGTATCCTTTCTGGAGAAGCGCCACCAAAAATTCATTCCAGCAGGGATCTTCAGAAAACAGCTGTCGAAATTTATCGTAATCTACGGTTTCTATAATTGCATCCTCCAGCACCTCAATGGAATAATGTGCCGGATTATTTTCAAGGATGGCATCATAAGCACTTAGTACCGAACGGCTGTCAAAAAAGCCCTTGGTGAATTCAACCCCTTCTTCAGTCGTGTAGAAATATCTGAATAGTCCTTCTTGTACGAAGGCAATATTACGCGAAACCCGGCCGGCCTTCACAAAAAAACCTCCTCTTTTGATATGTTTTATAGAAAGAAGAGCTTTGAATTTATCTTCCTGTCCGGGAGGTAAATCCGTAATCGTTTTGATAAGCGCTATAAATCCGCTTTTGCTGTTCATCATATAGTTTACTACGACTTAATATTTTTTTGCTTAAATCTACCTAACGTCCCGGCGTTTAAACGGTTTGGCCTTACTGGTAAGTAATGTAATTAAAACTGGAAATTTCGTTTTAGCCAACTAATTTTGAAACGGAAAGCAGTGAGAAAGTCCGTGTGGAAACCGTTGTTATAGAACAATTCGAGACACTTTTCTCCGATTAGCGTGATTGCTTTCAATATAACATTTAAATATTTTCAGCTTTCATTTTAGAGAAAACAAACCGTAATGATTTACAATACTTTCAATTACTACATGAAACCTTGGTTGCTGTCTGAGTGACAGACAGCCCATCTTATTACCAGGTTTTCTTATGGCCACTCTATCGTGTGATTGAAGCGCATTGTAAGATTATATTGATTCCAGGAATACGTATGTAACTCCGCTCTCTCTTTTTTGCGGGATGTATGCTGTCTTGTCGCCGCCCGGTGATTTAAACAAAAAGCATTCATCTCAATGGAAAAGATTCATGAGCAAATCCAAGACACCCATACGTTTTACCGGACAACATTTCACAGTTAGTAAACAACTGATAACAGATGCAATCAATTTGGCAAACTTACTGCCCAACGATACCGTTATGGATATCGGGGCAGGAAAAGGATACCTGACGATTCATTTATCACAATTATGCAAAAAAGTGATCGCCATTGAAAAGGACAGAGTTCTTGCCAGAATACTTGAAAAACGGTTTTCGAACTGTAAAAATGTAGATGTAATCAGAAGTGATTTTCGTGACTATGTTTTTCCCGATAAGTCCTTTAAAGTTGTATCAAATATCCCTTATGGCATTACATCAGATATCCTTAAGTCTTTGATGTTTCAACAAGCAGAATTTTTTAGCGGAGGCACCATTATTACCCAGTTGGAAGTCGCTGAAAAACTGTTTTCAGGAAAATTGTATAATCCATATGCCATTCTCTACCATACATTTTTTGATTTGCGGTTTATACATGAAATCCCACCGGCTAGCTTTACGCCACCGCCTGCTGTGATGTCGGCATTAATACAAATCAGAAAGAAACAAAATCCGATGGTTCAATTCTCGCAAAAGAAAAAGTATCTGGGATTTCTATTCCATTTATTACGAAAACCTGATATACCAGCCAGAACGGCGCTAAAGAGTCTGTTCAGGAAAAGACAGGTAAGGAATATTGTTGCGAAATATGGAATTGACCCGGATTCTGATATTACGCAACTATCGCCGAAAGAATGGGCAAATTGTTTTAAGGAACTACTGGATAAGGTGCCCGAAAAGTATCATCCAGAATGATGGAATGAATAAGTTTAGAAACAGCGGCCTGCTCACCGAAGCTCAGAGAGTGTAGGGGTGAGGCCGCTTGAAATGTTTGTTCAACCAATTTTTATAGTTGTTGATAATAAACACTCTTTCTTTTTTGAGGGAAGGTCGTTACATTTTTCAATCATGAAGTAACAACTCTATACATAGTACCTTTGCCCAAATTGCCTATCCGGTAAGGTATATCCCTGTTTAAAACCCATTTTCTATTGAAGGATTATTTTTCCGAAATGGGATCAACGAGAACAAATCAGCGCGACAATGAAAAAAATATCTGCATTTACATACCCTTTCAATTTCACCACATTCAATTCGATAAGATTTTATTATGCAGATTATTTCAGAAGATATTTCATACACAACACCATCCGGAAAAGTTATTCTAAAAAATGTCAGCCTAAGCCTTGAAGAGGGAGAAACAGCGGCCCTGGTAGGAGACAACGGTAGCGGAAAATCAACCTTGCTGCGTATACTCACAGGGAATCTTTCTTCCGATGAAGGATCTGTGAATATTACAGATCAGTGTTGGTTTATTCCCCAGCATTTTGGACAATTTGATTCCTGTACTGTAGCGCAGGTTCTACAGGTAGAGCATAAAATCGAAGCCCTGCGTGCAATCGAAAATGGTTCTACAGATCCCAAGCATTTTGATGCTGTTACCGGTGACTGGACGATCCGTGAGCGACTCCGAACGGCGTTGCAACAGTGGGGATTGACCGATCTTTCGCCTGACACATCGTTTGGATTACTCAGCGGGGGAGAAAAGACCAGGATTTTGTTGGCGGGTATGGACCTCCATCAACCTGAACTGGTGCTGATGGATGAACCGACCAACCACCTCGATACGTCGGGACGCGAGAAGCTCTATCAAATGATTCGAAAATCGAATGCCGGTTTTCTGATTGTGAGTCACGACCGGGAGTTGCTGGAACTTTGTAATCCGATTTTTGAGCTTTCCACACTGGGTTTAAAGAGGTATGGAGGCAGCTACTCCTTTTACGAAGAACAAAAACAAATCGAGCGCGAAGCCATTGATCGCAAAATTCATCACACGAAAGAGTCGATTGCCGAAGCAAAGCAAAAGCATCGCGAAGTGATGCAGCGGAAACAGAAAATAAATGCGAGGGGGAATAAAAAAGCCCGGAAAGAGGGACTTTCTAAAATGGCGATCCATGCAGCGCAAAACAGGGCGGAAGAATCCACTTCAAAATTGAGCGATGTTCATGAGCAGAAGATCAAAGAGGAACGCCGGCAACTGCCGGAACTGAAACAACAGCAACGTAAACTCAAAAAAATAAAGATCGATCTGAACAACTCTTCGTTGCATACAGGAAAAATTCTTTTCAAGGCTGACCGGATCAATTATACCTGTCCTGGAGCAACCTCCCTTTGGAAGCAACCGCTCTCTTTTGTTATAAACTCCGGGGAGCATATCCGGATAACAGGAGAGAACGGTTCCGGCAAAACGACATTAATCCAACTTTTGAATGGAGACCTTACACCGACGACCGGGACACTGAAAATACAATCTGAGCACCGTTTTATGCTAAATCAGGAATATGGTGTGATCGACCGGGAGGCCACGGTTTTGCAACAGGCGCAAGCTTCAAACCAGGTACTTAAATCGGATCACGAACTTAAAACCCTGCTGCATCGGTATCTTTTTGATGAACCGGTTTGGGATCAGCCTTGCCATTCGCTTAGTGGTGGAGAGATGATGCGATTATCACTTTGTTGTTTGACCTTGCAGACCGAACAACCTGATACGATTATTTTGGACGAGCCCACCAACAATCTTGATCTTCGCAATATCAGGATTCTCACAGATGCCATTTCATCTTATCGGGGGACATTGGTCGTCATATCTCATGACAAGCATTTTGTAAATGAAATAAATCTAAACAGGACGATTGAACTCTGAGAGGTGGGTATAATGGCCCTGCGTTTAAGCGGGAAGAGCCAACGTATTGAACTGATTACAATTGAAAGGTTAGCTAATTATTTTAAAACCGGCTGCCACTGGCGAGGTTGCGTCCCACTTAATACGCGGGTTATAGTTCGCTCTCAAAAAATATCAATAGGTTCATTAAAAACAGCATTTATCAATTAAATGACTGACGGAAGTGGGTGGGGGATTGCTTCGTTTCCCGCTTGAACAATTTGCTGAATGATTGGGAATGCTTGAATCCCAAATCATAGGCTATTTCGGAGATACTCAAAGAAGTTGTGGAGAGTTTTTCTTTGGCTTTTTCAATCAGCTTATTGTGAATGTGTTGTTGGGTATTTTGGCCTGTCAGCGAGCGCAACATATCGCTCAGGTAACTTGGAGTAATATTCAGGCACTCTGCAAGATATTGAACCGTTGGGATACCTTGGTTAAATGGTTTCTGCTGCTTAAAATATTCGTCTAAAATATCGTCCATTTTTTGCAGCAAAGTACTGTTTACCGGCTTACGGGTAATGAATTGTCGTTTGTAAAAACGGTTGGCATAGTTAAGCAGCAACTCAATTTGAGAAATAACAACGTCCTGGCTGAATTCGTCAATGCGCCCGTCCAACTCATCTTCGATCATCCTGAAAATAAATAGAATAATTTCTTTCTCCTTATCTGATAAATGCAGGGCCTCGTTAGTAGCATAAGAAAAATAGTTGTACTGTTTGATCTCTTTTGCCAATGGATAATTCAACAAAAAGTCAGGATCTATCAATAACGTAATTTGTTGATTAATGCATTCTCTATCATCAGCACTATCTGCATCTTCTTTACTGCCTACAATTTGATTTGGAGCAGCAAACAACATTCCTCCGCCATTGAAATCAAAATGGGTCTGCCCGTACTTCAATGTCCCGCCCATGGATGGCCGGTACGAGATTTTATAAAAATTCAGCACATGAGGATGCCTGGGAGCTTGCAGATTCAATGACCTGTCTATACCATTAATCAGCGAAAGCAACGGATGCTGCGGAACCGGAAAGCCGGAAGCACTTAAAGCATCTGACAGCGACTTAAATCGTTTCGGTACATGCCCACTTTTTTTCATCTGTTTACTTTACAGGTTGCAGGATATGGAAAGCGTTTGCTTTATAAATAGCTTTAACAGACTGCTGCATAAATATAATTAATAATACTTTCAGTATTTAGGGTGAGGTAAATAGGACCGCCGATCCTGTTTTCCAGGCATCGGCCACCCTTAACCATAAGAATTAAAGAATTATCCCTGGGCCGCATTGGAAACAGTTTTCCAATCCTCCCACGTATTTAATCGTTGTTCATAAGCCTCCCGAATTTCCGGCAAATTATGGCTCCCTAAAAATAACCGCAATGGAGGTTCTTCGGAATCCACCACTTTGAATATCGCTTCCGGTGTTGCCTTTGGATCGCCTTGTTCTTGATCTTTTATGCGCTCGAATACTTGTTGTTTGAAATCAGCATATATCTCCATACCGTCTGCAAAATCCAAGGATTTCCGGCTGCCGAATTCCGTAGCATAAGCTCCCGGTTCTATGATGGTAACATGGATGCCAAACGGTTTTACTTCGGCAGCCAAGCTTTCATGAATAGCTTCGAATGCCCATTTAGAAGAGCAGTAATAACCGATCAGCGGGTACGCCAAATGACCGAGACCACTCGATGTGCCCAAAATATGTCCGTACCCCTGTTTGCGTAGCAACGGCAATGCGCTCTGGATTACGGAAACCGTCCCCAATACATTCGTTTCATAGAGGGCCCGAATGTGATCGGCACTTGCTTCTTCAATGGTTCCTACCAGGGAATATCCAGCATTGTTGAAAACAATATCCAACCTGCCGAAGTGATCATAAGCCGCTTCCACAGCATATTTTGCCTGATGGGCTTGGGTAACGTCCAGCTTCAGTGTTAATACATTTTCAGGATATTTTTCTTTTAAGTCGGCAATACTTTCAAGCCGCCGGGCTGTAGCCGCAACTTTATCACCACGTTTCAATGCCGATTCCGTCCATATACGCCCGAAGCCACGGGATGAACCGGTTATAAACCACACTTTTTCAGCATATGCGTTATTCTCATTTTGATTTGTCATAATGAAATCCTCTTTAATTTTAGATTGAACGACTAAAACATAAAAAGAGGAATGGTTAGGCACGTAGCCTAAGTGGGGAGCCTCGTAGTCAAAATGAGGTAAAGACTATCGCTGTTAGAATATTCTTTACTCAGACTTTCCATGACGTGGAAGTATCAGTCGGATAAAATATTATTCAGTGACGAATCCCTAAGCCTATAACGACATTGCGCATAAGGTGCGTACGAATGAATGTTAAGTTGATAAATAATAAAAGGAGAGTTAAAAAGCCAGAAAGGTGGTCCCGAAGCATCGGGAGCGGGGTGTGTCCGCATTATTGCGCGGGTTAGGTTCCTGACAAAATTTACGATTCGATTATATTTTCTGGATGTTTGGCCAATTTTGGAAATTCCTGCAGAAGCTTTTTATCCATAGTAATTAATTCCAGATCCAGATCCTTGGCCAAGCTTACGAATTCACAATTGTAGGAAGAGCAAGTCGATTGACTGACATGATGCAGCACTTGAACTGAATTCACTTGAAACTGCTGATCTCTCATTTGAAGCTCAGCTTTTTCCATAATTAGTAAAGCTTCTGCTAAATCAATCAGCTCTTTTCTCAAATATAACGTAACGACATTTCGAAATTCACTTCTCCAAAGAATAGGGGCCAACCATTGTGGATCTTTTTGATACAGCTGGTCACAAAGTTCTGTTGAATCTGATGGAAGCCAAAAGTGAGCAAGAATATTCGTATCAACAACAATCATGGCCGCCCCTGATTAATAGCAGATTCAATTTCTTCAGAAGATAGGCTGCCTTTTGCCTTTTTACGCACACGACGTGCTTCTTGCAAAATATCGTCCGTAGAAACCTGTTGAGGCTTAACAGTTTGCTCTAAACAGGCAATAATTTCACTGTTGATGCTACGATGGTGAGCATTGGCCTGCTCACGGACTCGATTGTAAATTTCTTCGGGAATGTTTTTTACTTGATATTAGGCATATCAACTTGGTTTCGTTATGAAACTAATAAGGTAGGTTAATAATTGCAAGAAAAGGAAGGTACCTAACGGTCTGGCAATTATACTGTGGAATCACCTTAAGTGTGAAGATCTGCACTATGTCAATGTCAGAATCATTCATTAACTTTATAAAACGTATAAGCTCCATTATAATCCACATTTACAACGCTCTCAGTTAAAGTATCCATTTTAAAGGTTAGTTCTAACCCCTCAAATCTTTCAACAAATGTGGAGTCATTTATTGGCAAGAACGTATTTTCCATCCCATCATTAGGATCATACAAAATTAATTGGTTGTCACTATCAATACTCATTTCAAGGTAGTAGTCTCCCATCTCCCGAAAGTGATATTTTCCAATAAATTTTTCAAGTGTACTCTCTTCCAAGTTGACTGGTTGAATATATTTTGGTTGTAACACACTAATGTCAAAAAACATGGAAAAAGCCCGAAGAATCTCGTCATGTAGCTTATCCCCCTGAACACCATTTGTCATTACTATGATACCGGTTCTTGCATTAAATGCATCCACCATAATACTCCTGTAACCGCCCGGATTTGATCCGCCGTGAAAAAAGAAACGGTTCTGGCTTTCTCCTCTCAGACCTACTCCTAATCCCCAATTTTCTACTGTTGTAAGCATCTCTTTAGCTAATTCAGCTGAAATAATTGTCTCCTTTTCCCCATAGTATGCATTCTCAATAGCTATACAAAATTTCGCTAAGTCGATGGGTGTGGTCCATAAGCCGGCGGCAGCTTGTTCTGGATATGTCAACCAATCTCCATGATAAGGCTTCCCTTCCTTATCATGAGCAATACTAACATTTTCTTCTGGAAATTGATTAAATGTACTATTCATCATATCTAAGGGTAGAAATACTTCGCTTTCAAAATAGTCTTCAAAGATTTTTCCAGAAACATCCTCAATCAATTGCTGGAGAATTACATAGCCTCCACCTGAATAGGAAAAACCCAAGCCGGGAATCGTATCAAGTTCAATTTGAGGTGTATTTCCCTCTCCCTTCAAAATACCGGTTGTATGAGGAATAGTGTCTGTTTTCTCGTAAACTTGGAAACCACCAATATTTATCCCGGCTGTATGACTTAGTAGTCTGCGAATTGTAACAATTTCGTTTTCAAGAAAGGGGCTGTCTAATTTCCAGGATTGCAGATATTTATTGACATCCTCATCCAGGTCTAGCTCATATTTTTCGACTAATTTCAGAATACCTACTGCTGTTATCGGTTTACTGATAGAGGCGGCTTGAAATCTTGTTTTAGAATTTACTTTTAGTTCCTGATTGGCATCAGTAACACCAATGGAATTGCTCCAAACAATTTTTCCATCTTTAAATACCGCTATACTAACCCCCGGTACATGATAGTGAGTCATTCTTTCTTCAATCGAATACGTTGTTACTATAGTATCACCTACAACCACGGACGGGATTAAACTTTCCTGAATTGATTTGAATTTGGGGGTACTTTCTTGCCTTGTACAGCCAAAAATTGAGCAGAGAACGATAAAAGCTAAGAGTGTTTTTTTCATAAAATCGAATTCTTATATGAGATATGAAGAATAAGCTTCAATGAGTAGACACTCATCTCAAATCAAAAGGTTACAAGATAAGTTCGAGGTATAACGGTTTGGCGTTTCTGCTGCGTGGCAACCACTTATTAATTCGAGTAAAACACTTTTACATCAGCAGAGCCTGCCCCGACTATTCGGGGAAAAGCTGGTTATACCCTCGGATTCTACGTTCGAAATTTCCAGTACCCCGGTTTTCGCCTTAAATTCATAACAGCAAATATTGTAATCGGGTCTTTTTCTATTGAATAGATAAGTCCATAGGGAAAGCGAGACACTAAAAATCTTCGTTCAGTTTTCGCGATTTTGGTCCCCGAAGCTGGCTGCTGCTCGATTACATCCACTACTTTTTCTACCTCATCAATAAAAACATCACCTAAGCCAACTACCTGTTCCTCGTAATAATCGGCTGCTTCAAAAAATTCTTTTCTGGCTTCCTAATGAAATTTAATTGTCACTTTTGAAGTCGTTGTCTTGCTTCATTAATGACATCCGAAGCAGAATGAAGGGAAGCTTCGCCCGATTTAAGTGACTCCTTTCTCTTTTGGACTTCATCAATCCAGGCCTGTTCAATTTCAGGATCAATTTTGCCATGAATGCTTTGCAATAATTTATCAGCCAGACGCGCTTTGTCTCTTTTGTTTAGATTCAGGGCTGAGTTTTCAATCTCTTTTATATCGGTCATCATAGGAAAAGTATTTGGTTTACCTGAATGTAATTATTAACGATGAAAACCGGAAGAAATTAGATTTTTGGTAGTGGGTATAACGGTCCGGCATTTCTGCTGTGTGGAAACCAATTTTGAAGTTGAGCAAAAACACTTGCACGTTAGCAGAGCCTGCCCCGACCATTCGGGGAAATACTTGTTATACTTCGCTAAGAGGATATGGAAGTAAATCCAAGCCTGGTAAAAACTGATAATGCTTTTGATTCTTGCTGATCATTTTTGCCCCGCCTTCAATTGCAGTAGCAGCAATCAGCATATCATTAATCTCAACTCCATGACTGGATCTGAATTTCTTCATCAAATCAAATGCCCGTTCTGAGATTAATTTTGACACAAACAGGATGTGTAAATCTGCAATCAGCTCTTCTACTTTCTTTAAATCCCGCTTACTTCTGCAGCCTGAGTACAACTCCATCGCAGTAATGACGCTTGTTGTTAATAAATAATTTTCTTCAGGAACGGCCATGGTCTCAACAGCATCTTCTCTGTCCATCCCGAAATCAATAAGTATATCTGTGTCAATGACTACCGGTTAAGCCATGAATTAGCCTAATTTGCCCAACGACTTTTACGAAGCTCCCGCACCCATTTTGTGCTATCCTGAAGATCTTCACGGTCTTTCCAAATCCCTCTGAATGAATTTTCAAGAATGGACTTTTTCTTAGGAGAATCAGATTCTTCAGTTTTTTGAAGATACTTTTTGCTAAGAAATTCAACAAAGTCTGCCGCTTCTTGTTGCGCCTCCGAGGGAAGCTTCTTTATCTGTTTTATGAGTTCTTTCTCAGACATATCGTAATGTAGGTAATCTCCATCACTTGTAAAAAACGACTGAATCTTCAGCGGAGTATAACGACCTTGCGCATAAGCTGCAGGCGCCAACGTATTGAAATTATTTACAAATGAAATGTCAACTAATTAATGGGAAGCGGACAACAATGGGCGAGATCTGTCCGCTTGAGGCGCTGGTTATAATTCAATTGACGCTTAGAGCAAAGTATTTTGGCGCGTAGGCCAAAGCAGATAAATACGATCCTTTTTAATTTTGTAGTCCCAAAACAGAAACTACAAACAGGAATTAATTATGTCAGAAAATAAAAAAATTTGGTTTGTCACCGGAAGTGGAAATGGCCTTGGACGACATATTACAGAAACTGCGTTGAAAGCAGGAAACAGTGTAATGGCAACTGCCAGAAATATCAAACAACTGGAAGGCTTGGTAGAAGAATATGGTGAGCAAATTGATACAGCTGTTCTAGACGTGACAAACGAACAGCAGGCCAGAGATGCTGTGAAAAAGGCAATCCATAAATTTGGCCGTATTGATGTCTTAGTTAACAATGCAGGGTATGGGGATAACAGGCCATTTGAACAAATGCCAGCTGATGAATTCAGACGGTTAGTAGAAACCTGCTTCTTCGGAGTAGTGACCCTGACACGTGAAGTGTTGCCAATAATGCGTAAACAACGCAGTGGACATATTATACAAATTTCTTCCGTAGGAGGTCGGTTTGCCGGGCCGGGAAATGCTGCTTACTTTGCCTCTAAATGGGCTGTCGGAGGATTTACGGAAGGATTATCGTTGGAAACGGCTCCCTTTAATGTAAAGGTAACTGCTTTAGAACCGGGAGCCATGCGCACTAATTGGGGAAAACATGCCTATGGGCAAGAACTGGAGTTGATTGCAGAATATGCAGATTCGGTGGGAGCTGCGACAAAATCAGTAGAGAATCTTTGGGGAAATGAAACCGGAGATCCAGAGAAAGTAGCTCAGGTGGTTCTTAAGGTTGCTAATGCCAAACAATTGCCTCCGCATATTTTATTAGGTAGTGATGCTTATCAGATAGCAAAACAGGCATCGAAAAAAAGATGGGAAAATGCTGAAATATGGAAACAAGTGAGTGAGTTTACAGATATTGATAATCAGAAATCAGTCCTTGAATTTCCAAACTTTTAAACAAAATATTTCAACATAGTTAATAAGCTTCTTACTATTCGAAGTAATTTTCGGTTTCTATCTAAAAAATGAAATTATATTGTCCATGGCAGAGACAATAGATGTTAATTTTCCTCGGATTCTCTACTCCAACGTTTCAAAAACGTTAAGAGAGGGAGAATTATTTATTAAACAGCATGTGTTTGATTACATAATGTCCGGTACCTCAAAAGTTTTTTTTGAAGGCAAAAAAGTAACTTTTAATTCTGGTGATTTTCGGTTTGCGGTTAGGAATCGTTTAAGCAAGTTTATGAAAATTCCTCCTGTAAATGACATATATAAATCTGTTTCCATTTGTGTTGATCAAAATACATTACAGGAAATTGCTCGGGAAGGCTCTATAAAACCGTCTTTAGATTATGACGCGCAAAAAACAGAAAATGTACTTCTTCTTCAGCCCAATAAAGTTTTTAAAAATTATATATCCAGTCTATTGCCATATTTGGAAAAGGGAAAGGATATGAATCCACAAATGGTGCGCTTAAAAACAAAAGAAACGGTATTGATTTTTCTTGAGTCCAATCCGGAGTTAAAAAACATTTTATTTGACTTTAGCGAACCCGGCAAGATTGACTTGGAAGCATACATGAATGAACATTATACATATAATGGATCGCTCAGCGATTTTGCATATTTGACTGGAAGAAGCCTTTCAACATTCAGGCGTGATTTTAAGCGTATTTTTAAGATCACACCTAATAAATGGTTAATCAAAAAAAGGCTAAAAGATGCCTGCTATTTGTTAAAGGAAAAAAACATGGAACCTACAGAAGTTTTTATTGAAACGGGTTTTAAAAACTATTCTCATTTTTCTGCAAGATTTAAAGAAGAGTTTGGGATTTCCCCTTCACATGTAGCATAAAATATAATAGCAAAATCAGAGTTCTTTATAGAAAAATTGCTACGTTTAAAACTCTATATCTTTATCTATTAGGAATTATAACGGTTTGGTGTTTAAACGGCGCGGGAATTATGATCTCTTTGAAGTAGCAAAATTAATTCCTGGCAATCAAGTTTCCATCGTACCCCGCCCGCGTCCGATTTAAAACACTTTGTTAGGCACCGAAGGAATTATATTTTATAATCAGAAAAATCTTGCCGGAAATGACGAACGGTTAAAATTTCGATTATCTCGGGATTAACCTCATAGATTACCCCATAATTCTCATGAACAACTATTTCTCGGATTTTGTCATTATTTGTTGGCGGAAATACTCTTCCTGATTCTGGATTTTGACTTAAATTTTCAACTTTCTCTTCGATCACATCAATAAGAGCTAAAGCAGCATCTGGATTATCTTCAGCAATGTACTCGAGAATTTCTTTGGTTTTGTTTCTTGCCGTTGGCGACCAAATAATTTTCATGATGAATATTGTGATCTCAGTTCGTTTATGAATTCATCATGACTTATACCTTCTCCATTATCTAATTCCTTTCGGGCAGCAGATAATTCTTCCAATAACTCAATCTTGTCCAACATTTTTTGATAATCTTCTACATCAATTAATACGGCAGAACTTTTGCCATGCTGAGTAAGAATAAGCGGTCGGCGTTTTGATTTGACACGCTCAATATATGATGCAGCATTAGCTCGAAAATCGGAGAGTGACCGAATATCTTGGTCAAGTCGAATGTGAGACATGGGTGAATTTTTTAATTATTGTTCTTTTTAATGTACTAAATTCAGAACAAATTATTGTATTAAATATCTCGGAGAAAAGGTGCCTGACGACATGGTGCATAACCGGCGCACGTACAGTTGTTACTTCAATTTCCAGTTTACTATTTGACGTAAAGAAAACAAAACGAGCAAGGGAGGACAAGGTGCGTCCGCGTTAATGCGCTGGTTATAGGGCGCAACCAACTCTTTAATTGTTTAGACAGTTCAATATAAACTCACCCCGGTGTTCCACACTTTCTTTGGGCATTATGATCGTTTTATAGCCACAATTTTGGTAGGTTTGAATCATTATTTTATGCGTCCTTATCACTTCATCGAATTGTTGTTTACGTTCATTATCGGTTTTATAAATTTCCTTCCATGGAGGAAAAATAAAGACTGTTGTGTTATATCGATACCTTTGAACATAAAACCGTAATTTTTTTGTAATAGGGAGCTTTTCAAGATAAGCGTATGCCAATGTATCGGGAATGCCGCGATCGAAAAATGTTATTTCTTTATCTTGCCTGTTGGCTTCTATATAATCTTCTACGGAAAGATCCAGCATAAGGTCTTTATATAGGTCTTTATTTCTCCAAGGCAAGGCTTCACCATCATTTTGTAACTGCATTTTTATGATACCTCTGGCTACCTCTTTAAAACACCGCATATTTTTGTTTTGTAGATAATCAATGACGGATGTTTTACCGACTCCTGGTCCACCTGTAAGTATAAAAAAATGGTTGTTATTTTTTAGTCTTCTTAAATTCATAATCTTTTTTAGAGATAATACTATCGTTCATGTTTTTTGTTTGCATAAAGCTATTGGGGAGATTTGACTAAGAAATGCGTCAGAAAAAATTTATAGAAAAAGCGACTAGTCTAAGAAAAGAAAGGCAATAATCACTGAAGAGAATTTATCGAATTATTGGGGTTTATGAAAATTGATGGCGGCCTATAACGGCCTGGCATTTCTGCTGCGTGGCGATCAACTCTAAAGTTCATCAACTAACGTTTGCAGGTCAGCAGGAAATGCTTGTTATTTTGCTGGCCATTCATTTTAAACATAAGACCAGCTTAACAGCATCAATTAAAAAATTTTCGATGATTAAGTATCTGTAGAATAGGATATGTAGCGAAACTAAACACCAACAATAAAATCCCACTTTGTACTAGCAGAGCACTATATCCCACAGCACCTTTGGACGCAATTTCAAGGAGTACTGTTAGCCCTACAGATACAAATAACAAACTTGCTATGTATCCTTTTGATTTCCAGACTATTTGTGCGCCTATTATAATCAAAGCCGGCAAGACAAAAACAAATACCATCCAAAAAGTCACAGAAAAAAGGATACTGATTTTGGCGAATTCATGGATGCCACTTATATCAGGATCAGCAAGATGTATAAGTGCACTCATGAACCAAAGTAGAATAAAGCCAAACAAGACAGCAGGTAATAAGTCTACGTACTTGTTTCGGCCATTCAGATCTGCTGAATTGGAATTACTTACAGCCTTGTTTTCAGGCATGGCTTTAGCATGTTATTATAGATTGAAGATAATATATATGAAAATATTTGAATTGTTTTATGTACAGCTATTTGGCGCAGCTATCAATAGGAAAGCAGGAGACTACGCCGGTTGCCTGGAAACCTTTTTATAATTCTCTTTTATCTTCGTTCGCTTTTTTTCACCGAGATCTGATTTCTGCTTTTCCATCAGCTTCCTGAACTCCTTCAACTCCTCATCAGTCCAGAGCTCTGACTTAACAACGAAATCGACTCCTTTGGGTTCTTTAACTATAGCCATGGTTTTAATCCTGAAAATATTTTTTTAAAAGCTTCAATGCATTAACGGTTTCAATGTACATTCGTTGTCCTTTAAAATGCGTTGCGCCAAGCTTTTTCTTGTAGTGTTCAATTAACGCAGACTTTGAGTCAAAGGCAACATACCCCTCGTATCCTTTCTCAAACGACAATTTGCAAGCAAAGGCAAACAGATTTCCGGCCACACCCAGATACATTTTGTTGGTGCCTTTATTGAAATTCGCACTTTCAACAAGGTGAATAAAAATATGATCACTCTTGTCTTCCAGGCACAACAACCCATGAATAATTTTGGGATTGTTAACCGTAGTCAATTTATAAACTTCTCTATTCTTCAAATCCAGTTCAGATTCCCAATCAAAAAACCATTCTGCCGGCTCGATATCTTTCCTGTCTGCTTTTCCAAATCGAACAACCTTCGTATCAAAAACTTCACCCGTGACACTATTTTCGATAGAGTTGGTTAACCGGTCAATTTCAATGTCTATCTCTTTTTTACTCATGTCAGAAAATACAGATATTGAAGAAAAGATTAGGCATAAATCATCAATGAGCGAATTCTTGATAAGTGATTCATTTTAGACAAATAACGGTTTGGCGTTTAACCGGCTTGGCCTTTTGAATTAGGAATGTAATTAAAACTCAGGATTTCTATAAGTCAAGAAATTTTGAATAGGCAAACTCTGGCCAAGTCCGAGTTGAAACGCTGGTTATGCCACAAGCTCTTGGATGACTGCTTAAAAATTTAGTTAAACTTTATTTTGAATTAACATCTCTCAACATTAATTTTGACAAAAATTGTCCAGAAAATTTTGTCATGAATTCTAAGTCAACATTCGGTGCAGTTATTAGAGCAGAAAGAAAAGAGAGAAATTTACCTCTAAGGAAAGTGGCGGCTGTGCTTGATATTGATCCATCAACATTAAGCAAAATAGAGCGAAATGAAAGGTCTGCAAATAAAGTTATGGTGCTGCAACTAGCAGATCTTTTTGATATTGATGCGGATGAATTAATGGTTTCTTTTTTGAGCGACAAGGTGGCAAATGAGTTGCTTGAAGAAGAAAACACGGATGAAGTATTAAAAGTAGCTGAAAAAAAAATCGATTACATGAAGAGCAAAAATGTTAAACAAGGAAATATAAAATTTTAAAACTATGTCAGAACTGTTCACTATCAAAGAAGCAAGCAAATGGGCTTCCAACTTTCTGGAAAAAGATGTTACTCCATCAAATATTTCATACTTAATCCAATATGGACGCGTCCCAAAAGTTGGAGATAATGGGAATACTTTAGTTTCAAAAGAAGCTTTAAAAAAATACTATAAAAACAGTGGTGACCTTAAAGAAAAAGAGTGGAAGAAAAAATTAGGAAACGACTTAAACTGGGCATTATCGTTTTCGGAATACAAAGAATCTGAAACAACAAAACATGTTCACCGCCTGCATCCGTACAAGGGAAAATTTATACCACAACTTGTGGAGTATTTTTTAGATGACCATACAGATAATTTCAAGCAGGAAGTCTTTTTTAATCCTGGTGATGTAATTTTAGATCCTTTCTGTGGCTCAGGTACGACTTTGGTTCAGGCAAACGAATTAGGAATGCACGCTGTAGGAATTGATGTCTCTTCATTTAATGCTCTTATCAGTAATTCAAAGATTAATAATTATGATCTGATTGATGTCAAAAAAACAGCTGACAAAATTACTCGTGAATTAAAAAAGTTCTTATCAGACAGAAATAATATTGAATTTGAAAATAAGCTTCTTGATGAGCTCAAAGATTTTAACGATCAATATTTCCCTTCTCCTGAATTCAAGAGAAAAGCAAGAAATGGCGATATTAATGAAAAGAAATACGGCAAGGAAAAGGAGAAACAGTTTTTATCAGACTACAATAAACTTATTGAAGAATATGGTATTCAACTTTTACAAAAGGATGACCAAGGATTTCTTGATAAGTGGTACCTTCAAGTTGTAAGAGATGAGATTGAATTTGTATTTGAACAATTAAAAAAGATTGAAAATCTAAGAACTAAAAAAATACTTAGTGTTGTACTTAGCCGTACAATTCGGTCATGTAGAGCTACAACTCATTCAGACTTGGGTACTCTTAAGGAGCCACAGCTAACTACATACTATTGTAGAAAACATAAAAAGATATGTAAACCACTATTTTCAATTTTGAGTTGGTGGAAAAGATATTCTAAAGATACTGTAAAGCGGCTATCTAAATTTGATGAATTTAGAACGGATACATTGCAAAGATGTTTAACCGGTGATAGTAGGACAATAAATTTAATTACTTCTCTGGAAGAGAAAAATCCAAATTTAGCTGAAATTGTAAGAGAGAAAAAAATTGATGGAATATTTTCAAGTCCGCCTTATGTCGGATTGATAGATTATCATGAACAGCACGCATATGCTTACGATCTTTTTGGATTTGAAAGAAAAGATGAATTGGAAATTGGTCCTCTGTATAAAGGGAAGGGGCAGGAAGCAAGAGATTCCTATGTAGAAGGGATAGTAGCTGTTTTAAATAATAGTAAGAAATACCTAAAAGAGGACTATGATATATTCTTGGTGGCAAATGACAAGAACAATCTTTATCCTAAGATCGCTGAAAAATCTGGAATGAAGATTGTCAATCAATACAAAAGACCAGTTTTGAATCGGGTTGAAAAAAATCGATCAGCATATGCAGAAATTATATTTCATTTAAAGCCACTTTAATTATTGAAATATTTATTAGATAGATTAAGCAAATCAGTCCAGCATCTCGATTGTTTAGATAATACTTTTCTAGAATTTCACGAGGAATACGGTAGAATTGAAGAAATTCTAACCTCCAAAGAGTTTGAACCTATTTATAAAAAAATATCACTTGAGCTATATGCAGGTGGTAAGCAGACCCGTGGAAATTCGAAGATGGCTCGTCAAATGATTTTAGGGGATGTTATTCAATACATATTTACAGGAAGAGCATATTATTATGCATCGAATTCAAAAAAAGCATTTTCCAGCTTTATTAAATTATTAATGTATAGTGTTAATAAGCTCTTAATATTAGATACTATTACAGTAGACCCCGACATGAGGAAAAAAGTGTTGGAAGCATTAGAAAATGAGTTTGAAGATGAAATTCTATATGAAAGAGAAGGTGATAATAAAGTAGCAGAGAACTTAAAAGAAAGTGATGTAGTCATCTGGACTGACGAGTGGACAAAGCGGATAGATCATTTTATTGACTCATTACTTCCCAAGACATTAGGTAATCCAAAAGAATTAATAGTTTATGCTGAATTATTGAGATTAAATAAAGGATATATAATTCCCTTACTATTAACCCAAAGAGTTTTCAAAGGCTCCACTTCACTTGCCCCACCTGATTTTTTGTTATTAAAGACAAATAAAGAAATTTATGGTATTGAAGTGGGGTATGAGAAAGAAGGGCAAAGCCGAGAATTTTCAATTCATACCTCAATACCCACTTTTGCAGTTGATCTCAAAAATAATATGCATAATAGATGCCCCAAATGTGGGGAAAATATATTGTACTGTGATCCTGTAATTGAGGCATATTCATCGGGAAGATTGAATGAAGAATTAGATGAAAATGGCAGGTTTAGTTGTAATGGCTGTCCACATTTTGATGACGGGGACTGTAAATTTTCTAATTACTATGGGAAGGTTGAGGGAACTGGTTTTAATGGGAAAGATTTAGAAGACAAAAAATATCGGCATTATCATGCAAGTTGTGTGAAAGATGATACTTATCAATATTATGGCAACCCAAGGTCAATTTTTGAAAATCACTCGAATGAATTTTTTGCACAAATACCAGAAATTGATGGAATAGAAAACGTTGAGGACTAATGGCATTAACAAAGAATCAAAAAGACGAAATAAAGAAACTGCTTTCGAGTAAAATTGAAAAGAAGTTAAAATCTTACGGACGTGAGACAACTTCGATGCCATTTCTTGCCCGAATGATTCAGGATAATGAAAAAATAGCAGCATATTCATTTATACATTCTATGGCTACTACACTCGGAATGTCAATTTATGAAGATGTTTCAGTGATCATTGCCTCTGAAACTGCAGAAGAATGTTTTAGGAATTATGGGGTTGGTGGTGCTATTTCTAAAGCTCAGAAATCAACAATTTCAAACATAATAGCTAAACTTCGCAATAATGAAAGAAAAGCTGACATTGAAAAGGAGATTAAAGAAGTTTTGGCTGCTGATTTTAAAAAGGGTGAATTTCAAAAGTCTGGCGCCATCGCAGATTTTTACATGAAGAGAAATGGTGAAGAATATTATTTTGAAATTAAGACAGTTAAACCGAACATAGATGTTTTTGAAAAAAGTAAAACTAAGCTTTTAGAATGGGTTGCAAGACGCAGAAAACTTGTTAATGTATTTTTAGCATTTCCTTATAACCCTTACTATCCTGAATCATACTCAAGGTTTACAGAAGTAGGTATGATGGATCAACCGAATGATTTTTTAGTAGGTGATGAATATTGGGATTTCATTGGTGGCAAAAATACTTTTAAAGAACTACTTGATACATTCGACGAAGTTGGGAAAGAATTCAAAGAGAGATTGGATAAAAAATTTAAAGAAATTGCTGCCAAAAAACTTGATTCGTACTAATTCTAATTGAGAAGTGCTTATTGTGGCATAACGACATTGCGCATAAGCTGCACGCGCATGAATGTTGAGTTGATAAATAATGAACGATGAGTTAAAAAGCCAGAAAGTGGCAAGCCCTGGCGAGGCGTGTCCGCTTAATGCGCGGGTTAGGCATTTTTTATAACTCAAAATTAGCAATGTCTTCTTCAAGTGCTTCTAACATACTGACAATTATTTTTGAACTTTTAGACATTAACCAAGCAGTAGCTTGTATTAAAGATAACTCTTCTGTATCCCCGAGATTGAATTTTTGGGCAAAGTCCTCTGGAACAAATACTTTAATTTGAGAATCCTCTTTTGGTAAAGATTTACCCTGAATTGGAATAGAGTAACTAAGCTCCCCATTTATCTCATCAACCTTATAATGAATTATTTCAGATCTATGTGAATTCAAATGTTGTACCCAATAAATATGGTTCTCTTGCAGTTGGGATCGAATTTTTGAGTTAATCAATCGTTTTCTCTCTTTACCAATCTCTTCCTTTTTGGGTTTTTTGCAATGGTTTAGAAGTCTTTTCCATCTATATTTTTTCCCTTCTTCCCCGAAGAAGATATAGCCGACAAAATTTCCGAAGTAATCAAAAAGAGACATTGTATTGAATAAAATGTCGTCGAAAATAAATTCTTGTTGAAATGCTGAAGCTTTTAACAAGGAGTCCTTTCCTCTAGAACTAAGATCAAGATTAAATTTACTCTTGGTGTTATCCTGGATCTCATTCAATAGATTGAAGTGAAATATTAATGAATCTTGTCGATAGAAAAAGGCGTCCCGGAGTTCAAATAATATTTCCTGTTTATTTTCGTACTGCTCGATTTCCTTTTCAGTTAAATTCTCTACAGGAATTTCTGGGAAAAGCACTTCTTTGTGAAACTTGTTGGCAACATTTCTGAATTTATCCTTCAATATTTTTTGAGACTCTTCTAAACTTGATAAATGAATTTCTTCTTCACTCATTTTGAATTGATTTCATTTTCGGAAAAATGCCTAACATATAATTCCACGACAAGTCACTTGCCGCTTCATATGTCGTAGAATATTTTATTTTGCTTTTATTAGCAAATGAGATGTGTTACCGAGGATATTACACGACATATAGCCGGAAATAAATGTCCGGTAATATTTAAAAAGCGTCGCTTTTTATCTTCATGTGTTGAACCGAGGTAGCCACGGAGTTAAAAGCCCGCTCGATCAAGGATGATATGCGATTGGAGATATTCGAACTTAGATTTAAGATTTAAAAAATCAGACAGTACATCCGTATATCAAATCAATCATTGAACTTTGAGATTTGCATCCAAATTCCTTGTACCATCCTTATCTAAACTCCGATAAAACTCTGTATATACTCCGTGTTTGCTCCGTAAAATCACGGAGGAGTTATGGTGCTAACAAGGTTATGATTAAAACGGAGACCGGGGATGACTGGAGAGAGGTTCGTTTGTGATAAAAGTGACTGAAGTTGGCCTGATTTGTTTTCTGAATCTGTATTTATTAATCTCAAAGCCAATACTATTCAGGAGTTGCAGAAAAGAGAGCAATTCCATTTAACGGGAATTAAATATTCAGAAGAGATGGCAAAATTACCAGACGGTATCTTCGGCGGCTTCAGTGGACGCATCGGCAATATTGTAGGGGTGATTCGAAATGGAACTCAATACATTCGGTCGGCTCCTGCACAAATGACCAACCCACAAACTCCAAAGCAGCAGGCAAACCGAAAGAAGTTTGCCCTGGCAACGAAACTGGCTTCGCGGCTGGGGCCATTCATAGAGAAAGGATTCGCCACGGCAGAAACCAAAACGGCCAGGGGCGCCTGTATTTCCTATAACATGAAATCAGGCATTTATGAAGAGGGCGACAATGATATCCGTTATTCCAACATCATGGTTTCGGCCGGAGCTTTGCGGCAGGTTCAAGGCCCCGTAGCAGATCGGATGGAAGAAGACCGAATTCGAATTACCTGGCAGGATAATAGTGGCGCTGGAAATGCTCTTGCCGGCGACCGTGTGATAGCCATGGCCATGGCAGAGGGCAAACAGTTTCATGCATGCTATAATTTGGAGGGATCCGAACGCAGCCACAAAGAGGAATGGCTCGAACTGGATGAATTGTTAAAAAAGGAACCGGCAGTACACGTTTATCTGTCTGTGATTTCACCGTCAAGAAATCTTGCGTCAAATAGTGAATACCTGGGATTTGTATAGAGCAGGAGGTAAAAAATCTGTCAGGTTTAAGAGTTTAAAATGTTGTAGGATTTATATCCTCTAAACCTGACAGATTTTGCAAGGAGAGTGTTTAGTACTTCGTAATCATCTGGTTGTATTCCCGGAATTCACTGGGTGTGCATCCTTTTTTCTTTTTGAAGAGCCGGTTGAAATTGGAAAGGTTATTAAAACCACAGTTATAACAAATCTCGGAGACGTTGTGATTCGTCTCTAATAATTTCCGGCAGGAGTGGCCGATACGGATATCAATCAAATAATCGGAAAAACTTCGTTGTGTCCTTCGTTTGAAAAAATGGCTGAAGGCGGAATCCGACATATTTACCATCTGGGCTACTTCCGAAATCATAATATCCTTTTCGTAATTATCCTGCAGATACTGAACGGCTTTTTTAATCCGACGACTTTTGGGGACTTCGAACTCCGATTTAAACGTTGAGCTGGCCAACAGTTTCTGATTTTTTGACATCGCCAGGTCATGCAAAATGGAGAGGAAGTTCAGAACTGAATCGAAGCTATAGGTATTGCACAAATCCATAATCCTCTCTTTCATTTGCAGCTTGGTTTCCATAGAGAACTCAATTCCACGATTGGATTTATTCAGTAATTCCTGGATAGGCGCCATCAACTTTCGCTGTAAAATTCCTTCCTCAAAAAGGTCTTCCGGAAATTGAATGGTTATCACATGGCTGCCACTTTCTTCGTTGTCGTTGGTCCATTTGTGGTACGTATTCGGACCGATTAAAACCAGGTCAATCTCAGAATACTGGTTGATTGAATCCCCCACAATACGTTTGCCTGAAGATCCCATCACGAGGTTTAATTCATATTCGGGATGGTAATGCACGGGATAATCGAAGGTAGCATCTACATGGTTCATAATGATGAAAAAATCGTCAGCATGTACCGGGGTAATCTCACGTTCGGCATAGGAATTTCTCATTTTTTACAACTTTAAATGCGTATAAAGAGTGTTTTCATTCATATAAGTATATCTTAAAAAATGCATTTATGCTATGGAAATACATTTTTATGAATAAAATATGGTATATGAACTATCAGGCTTCATTAAAGTATATCAAAAGAGCATTAAACTACTGGTCGAATTTTTAAAAAACGTGTTCATTTAAATAATCGGTAATGAAACCGGTTCCAAATCAATATTCAATACCAAATATGAGCTATTTGATACCGCACCTAACAACGAAGGAGTTTAAACAATGATTCTAAAAAAAGGAGTACCGATACTGGCATTCTTTCTTTTTGCTATGTTGATCGTAGTTTTGCCATTTTCGGCGTACGCACAAAATAATTTTACCGTATCAGGGATGGTGGTTACGACTGATGATATTCCACTTCCCGGAGTGAACGTAATTGTTGACGGCCAAACCAATCTTGGAACAAGTACCGATCTGGATGGACGCTTCCAGTTGAATGTTCCGGGCCCCGAGGTAACCTTGTTGTTCACATACATCGGCTTTCAGCAGAAAGCGGTTCCGGTCAACGGACAATCGGAATTGAATGTAGTTCTGGAAGAGGATACCCAAATGCTGGAAGAGCTGGTGGTAGTGGGCTACGGAACTACGACCAAAAGTGACCTGACCGGTTCTGTAGCCAAAGTAAGTTTAGAAGAAGTTCAGGATATTCCGGCGAACTCTGTGGAAGGTATTCTTCAGGGCCGTATTGCAGGATTATCGGTATCCAATGCTTCTCAAGATCCGGGAGCGGGATCTACAGTTCGTATTCGTGGAGGGAGTTCTTTGCGCGGATCGAATTCTCCACTTCTTGTAGTAGATGGTTTCCCTCTCGGGAATGCGGGAGATCTTAAGCAAATTAACCCGGAAGACATTGAGTCTGTCGAGGTTTTAAAAGACGCGTCCGCTTCCGCAATATATGGCTCACGCGGGGCTAACGGCGTGATCGTAATCACAACCAAACAGGCCAGAGAAGGAACTACTCAAATCAGTTTGAAGCAACAAACAACCTTGTCTCAGTTTACTTCTAAACTGAATTTGTGGCAAGATCCCGTTTTAATGGCTCAGTTAAGCAACGAGGGCCGCAGAAACGGTGGCTTTGAACCTCTTTATGTTGGAGAAGAAAATGCCACAGGAGTTTATTATCCATCGGTGTATGAACTGCAGTCGGGTCAATGGCCCCATAATACACAATGGGATGATATTGTATTTCGGGATACTCCGGTTTCTAATAATACAACCCTCAGCGTAGCCAGCGCAAATGATAAAACCACGTTCAATCTGAGTGGAAATTATTTTACGGATGCGGGCGTGTATGTAGAAGATGATTATGAAAAACTTGGGTACAACCTTCGGGTTAGCCATGATGTATTTGATAATCTGAAAGTCAGTTTTAATAATATTTTAAGCCGGGGAGTTCGTCAGGCTAATGGCGGACTCGCGTACTGGAGGAATCCCATCCGGCCGGTGTATAATGAAGATGGAAGCTATAATCTGATCGGAACCAATGATTATTCACATCCTGTAGCAATCACCGAAAACAAAGATGATGAAACCAAGAGCATTGATGTTCTGGCTATGGTAAATGCAGAGTGGGACGTGCTTCCGGTATTAAGAATAACATCCCGGTTGAATTATAAATATGGCGAATATGTACAGGATACGTATTTCCCAAACACATACACTGAAGCAGGGGATTTTAACAATGGAGCTGCCGGAATTTATAACTGGCAAGCCAAGAATATTGTCAGCGAGACGTTTGCCAATTATAATCAGGATATCAATGATGTTCACACAGTGGGGGCTACGGTAGGATATTCCTATCAGCGGGATCTGTTTCGCGATTCCAACCTGGGTGCTTATGATTTTGTAAATGAAACGCTTCGAAATGAAAATCTCGGTGCAGGAAATCCGGAACTAAACCAGGTATCCAATGGATTTTCAGAAACGGAGTTGGTTTCCGGAATTGCACGGGTGAATTACCGATACGATAACCGCTATTTATTGACCCTAACCACCAGGGCGGATGGATCTTCTAAATTCGGTGCGAATAATAAGTGGGCCTTTTTCCCCTCAGGCGCGGTAAGCTGGAATGCCCATAACGAAGATTTTATCGACGAGATGAATTTCTTTAACCAGTTGAAGTTCCGGGTGAGTTATGGGATTTCAGGGAACCAGGGGATCAGTCCGTATCAAACACTCAGCCGGTATGGAGTGAGCCAGTATTATAATAATGGCAGTTGGGTAACCGCTATTGGACCGGGGTACGAAGTGGGACGAACCGGACAGGGAGGTATTGAAGTGCTTTGGGGTGGAATTCCCAATCCCGATTTAAAGTGGGAAACTACAGCTCAGAGTAACATCGGCGTGGATCTTGCATTTTTTGAAAACAGAGTAAATGTTGTTTTTGATTACTACAATAAATTAACCAGTGATCTTTTACGCGAGCGTATTCTGCCAATCTCATCCGGATACGACCGGATGTGGGTAAATGATGGTGAGATCAGAAATCGAGGGATTGAATTAACGATTGATGCAGATCTTATCCGCACTACAGACTGGAATTTGTCTGCAGCCCTGATTTATTACCGCAACCGAAATGAAGTGGAAAGTTTGGGAAATGCAGTGGAATCCGGTCTGAATACAGATCCTAATAGCGGAATGCAGTTTGAATACTGGGGAAACAGCCTGGAACAATTCCGCCAATACCCAAATATTCTGGCAGTGGGTCAGCCTGTAAACGTGTATTACGGGTATAAAACTGACGGGATTATTCAATCGCTTGAAGAAGGAATTGAATCCGGCTTAACGGGTGATCTGGCACAACCAGGGGAGTTCAAATATTTGGACATGAATGGTGACGGCATTATCGACACACAGGACCGTACCATTATTGGAGATCCAAACCCCGATTTCAGCATGAGTTTTGAGTTAAACCTGGCATACAAGAATTTTGATGCAAGCATCTTTTTAAATGGCGTCTTCGGGCATGACGTATTGAATACCCAGGCATTTAATCAGCCCGGAACGATACCTCTTCGCTGGACTCCGGACAATCCGACGGATGAATATCCCAGCCTGAAAGATGGACGAAATACCTATTTCTCAGACTGGTGGATTGAGGATGGATCGTTTGTACGCATCCAGAATCTGAACGTCGGTTACACGTTCGATCTGTTTGAAGCTAGCTCCATAAGGCTTTTTGCGAACGCCTCAAACCTGTACACATTCACCAAATTTGACGGGTACGATCCCGAGGTTGGCAACAATGGAATTTATTGGGGCGGCTATCCACGGCTTCGCAAGCTTACGCTCGGTGCAAACATAACATTTTAAACAGGATCTAATCATGAAAACAAGATATCTACTAATATTCGTACTTAGTTTGGCAGCGATTGTATCCTGTGATTTACAGGAAGAACCTTATGGATTCTATTCTGAGGATAATTTTTTCCAAAGCCCTTCAGATGCAGAAGCTGCTGTGGTTTACGCATACGATGCCCTTACATACCTGGAATATTCCAGGGGCGTGTTTTGGCTGGGAGATCTCCCAACCGATGAAATGACGCCTAAAAATGATGAGGGGCCTGACGTCATTGCTCTTTCTCAATGGAATACAGCCAATTTTCCAACCAACAGCAATCTCGAGAATTATTTTCAATACGCTTATATCGCCATAAACAGGGCGAATGCCGTATTGGGCCAGGTTCCGGAAGCGGGATTCGATCAGGCTTCAAAAGATAAGTACATGGGTGAAGCCTATTTTCTCCGGGCGTGGAACTACTTCAATCTTGTCCGGAATTTCGGAAGAATTCCGATGCACACCTCATCTGTTAAAACGCTTGACCAAACCTCCGCTCCGATGGCAGAGAACCTGGATGAGGTTTATGATTTAATCATCTCGGATCTTGAACAATCAATCGATTTGTTGACGATTGACCCGATGCTGGGACGGGCTGATAAAGTTGCTTCTCAGTCGTTGCTTGCAAAGGTTTACCTGACAATTGCATCAGCAAAAGAAAATGGGGTTCCGGAGTATGCAGAAATGCAAAAAAATGTTGATGAAATGTACAGCATGGCAGCTGATTATTCAGACAGTGTTGTAAACGGACAAGGGACCTATGGATTTGACAGCGATCTGCTAAGTATCTATGATGTAAGCAACCCCATGGGGCCAGAACATATCCTCCTGATGTCGATGGATCGAACGGGTGATATCGAGGGAGAATACTCAAAAATCTCCAAACTTTTCATTCCATACATTGACGGCGCTACCATCTACCTGAGCGACAACGACGGAACGTTCACCCGGTCACATGACGGTTGGAGTTCCATGCAGACACGTCCATCTTTTTACGACAGCTTTGACGGCTCCGATAAACGAAAGTCTGTCATGATCGTAGACACCACTTATAACCAGAATGGAGAAGTTTCTGCCACCTATCCGGGCTCCATACTTTATCCATTTTCACGTAAATATGTTGATCCCGAATTCATTGGTGACAAAACCAGTACGAAACCTTACTTGATTCGTTACTCCGATATTGCTCTTGTCTATGCCGAAGCGGTCGGACCCACTTCTGAAGGCTATGCACAGGTTAATTACATCCGTAATCGTGCCGGGCTTGGTAATTTGCAACCGGGTTTAAACATGGAGCAGTTCCGGGAAGCTGTGCTTGAAGAGCGCAAATACGAGCTGGCGTTTGAAGGAAATCGGTTATATGACCTGAAACGCTTTAACCTGATTAATGATCTCGTTCCGGAGGCTGCCGGTTTGAGTGATGAAGAGGTAGCGTTTTATCCCATTCCTCAGACTGAAATTGATCTGAATCAAGGTTTATAATTCCAAAAATATATAATCATGAAGAAATTAACGTATTTATCACTCTTGATCGTTGTGCTGGGGTTTGTTTCCTGCCAGAAGGATCCACTTTCGGAAATTGAAGATGGAGACTGGAACAACGAGCGTTCGATTGAAACCATAAAATTTGAAAACCAGGTCGGTACTGCGGAAGTCACCCGCATCGATGAAACGAGCGGAACTGTAAACATATCCATTAATGTGGATGCCGTTCCGGATTTGAGCAATATCGTGATCGATCAATTGGTACTGTCGTATGGAGCGGAATCTTCCGTTTCCGAAGGTGATGCATTAAACTTTGAAAACGGATCGAATAGTGCGACGGTAACCGTAACCTCTCAAACCGGAAAATCCCGGGAATATACCATCACGGCATCTTCGTTTTCCGAAACCCTGATTGGAACGTATCAAATAACGGGTCTTTCCCTTTTTGGAGGAACCGGTCCTGAATATGGCGGGGGTGCGGTTTTGGATCTGACATCCAAACCGTGGATTTGGCCGGAAACCGGCGGACCCGCAGCAGAACTGGATAACAGTCTTACGTTTGAACTGGAGGGAATCACTGACGAAGGAAATACCTATGGTGCGGTAACCAATTCTTCCGGCGATGACGGAGCTTATGCAGACTTTATGTTTGTGGGAAGCCCGGAAACCGATGTGAATCATTTCTATCGGAAAGTTCCGAAAGGAGAGGGACAGTGGATCCGAAACTACACCAACAATACGCTGACAATCACCCTGGAAGACGGTTCTACAGCTACGGGTACATTCGTGACATCCGGCATATTTGATCTTGGAAATAATCTTTCCAAAACGATTGAAAATGTAGCCCTTCAGTTTGATCTGAATGGAACAGACGATTGGGATAATATTTATTCCGACTACGATAAGTTCGTCAGAAATCCACGGATTTACTGGATTGAACTCGAACAACAATAGAGAAATGAAATGGGGCGGTGGAGTAGCCGTCCCAACTTAAAATCGATCATCGTGCAGAAAACTATTTTTTCACTGTTTTGTCTTGTATTTCTGGTTTGTAATCAAACGGTTGCCCAGGATGCAACGGTAGAGATTCATTCAGAAACCATTATCAATGATCACTATATCGGGAATGGAGCCCAATGGGATCCCTATCAACTGGATTACGGCGAAGTAAAACTTGAGATTTCCGATGAGGATTGGGAAAAACTTTATGATCGTCTCGATTTTATGCGTCCGCAGTTGATGCGGGTGGTGATTAATATCGGGAGTTATGTCCAAGATGGAAAACTTCGTCCGGATGCAGATGGCGGCCAGCTTCTGAATATTCTCAACTACTGTAACGAAAACGGAATCACGGTTCTGTTTGGAGACTGGGGATGGGATCTTATAAATGGCGATGATAAAACCCTCAACAAAGAAAATATTGCCTATGCCGCCCGGCTTGCCGATTACCTGATCAACGAAGAGGGATTTGATGAAAGCCTGAAATATTTCAACATCATCAACGAACCGAATGGATATTGGGCCTCAACAGAAGGGAGTTATGAGCTGTGGTCAAGTGCAGCGAAATATCTGCACGAGCAGTTTGAGGAAGTCGGAATATCGGATCAAATATCTATCGTCGGACCGGATGTTGCCATCTGGACGCCGGAGGAAAACTGGTGGATTGATAGCACCGCAACTGATTTAGGAGAAGCGGTAGGATTGTATGATATCCACACATATCCATCAAAAGTAACGGTCAATTCCGGTGAGTTTTACGAGATCGTGAAATCCTATAAGGACCGCGTTCCAAACGGTAAAAAGATTGTGATGGGAGAGATCGGTTTCAAGTTTGTTGAAGATGCCGATTCGTTACTCAATCAGGAAAATGTCCGGCGTGCTGAAGCGAAAGAGTATGCCTCTGTGGGAGATTCACAGATGTTTGTTTACGATAATATATACGGTACAGATATGGCTGATGCACTGTTTCAAACCGTGAATGCCGGCTATTCCGGATCGGTCGTATGGATGCTGGACGATGCCATGTACTCGTTGGAAGAACCGCATAAACTGAAAGTGTGGGGGTTCTGGAATATTTTTGGAGAAGAATACTTTGGAGCCGAAGAAGAAAACGTTCGGCCGTGGTATTATGCCTGGTCGCTTCTTTCCAAATATATGCCTGCCGGTTCCCGGATTTTTGAAGTGACCACAGATGGCGATGAAAATATTAAGGCGATCGCCCTTCAAAAAGGAGATCATCACATGATTGCGCTGGTAAATGTGGGGAATGAGAGCCGATCCGTTCAGTTACGGAGTGATAAACTTGGGGTCAAATCTAATATGAAAAAGTTTATCTACTCAGAAGGAACGCTGAAGAAAAGAGGCGATCATCAAATCGTGCCGAACAGCGAAGATCTGAACCTTGATTTCGGTAAAGGAATATCGGTTGAGATGCCTTCTGAATCACTTATTGTCTACACAAATTTTTCTTACTGAGATTTTGGAAAGAATGTTAGAAATAAACTCGAACGCGAATCTGCATCAAAATGGGTCACCATTTCTGTCGGGATTAATAATATTAGGCTTATTCACACTTACGGTTGGATGTTCATCAGACAGTACCCCCACAGATCCCGGAGAAGAACCTGAACCGGAAGAGCCTATCACATTACAAATGGTGGATGATAATGCCACTGAAAATACCCGCGCTTTATACTCAAATTTATGGGCCATGCAGTCAGAAGGAGTGATGTTTGGACATCATGATGATCTGATCTACGGCCGACACTGGATGGCTGAGCAGGGCCGCTCCGATATTAAAGATATCACCGGAGATTATCCCGCCGTATTTAGTGTGGATTTGGCTGAAATCATGAACAGCAAAAGTGCTGTGGATGGGTATGAACTGAATGACGATCGCAGGCGAACGATCCTGGAAGCGTACGAAAGGGGCGAGGTGATTATCGCAAATGCGCATCTCAACAATCCGCTGACCGGAGGAGATGCGTGGGACAATTCCAGCTCGGAGGTGGTTAGTGAGCTGTTGACAGAAGGCAGTGAAACCCATCAAAAATTTAAAAAATGGCTCGATAATCTGGCTGAATTCGTCAATAATCTTCGGGGGCACAATGGAGAATTAGTGCCCTTAATTTTCAGGCCTTTTCATGAACACAATCATTCATGGTCATGGTGGGGAAGCGGTACGACTACATCGCAGGAATATATTGATCTCTGGCGGTTTACAATCAACTATTTAAGAGATGAAAAGAATGTGCATAATCTTATCTATGCGATTTCTCCCCAATTGGATGGCGTGGGTACAAAGCAAGAGATGCTTTACGCCTGGCCGGGTGATGAGTATGTGGACTTCATCGGGATGGACAGCTACCACGGAACCAATACCGATGCACTGGCGCATAATGTGGCAAATCTTGAAGAGCTGATCCTGGAAAAGAAAAAGCCGGGAGGCATCACAGAAACGGGAATTGAAGGCATTCGGGATTACAACGGAAATCCCCTCAATGAATATTGGACGCGTGAAATTATGACCCCGTTAATCGGGCATGAAATCAGCATGGTAATTATGTGGCGGAATAAATACGATCCGCAGAATACAGGGCATCACTATTTCGCTCCGTTTGAGGGGCATTCATCCGTTCCGGATTTTATTGAATTTTATAATAGTTCAATTATGCTATTCAGCAATGATCTGCCGGATATGTATGAAATGGCGGAAGGGGTCAGCATCCAATAAAAAAATTTTCAATATCTGTCCTTTGGAAAACAGTTTAGGAACAGTTTTAACTATTTAATCACTTTTTATCTACAGAATGAAATTATCGAAGAGTAATCAAAATCCCATTCTTCGTCCAAATGAAAAGAATGAATGGGAAAATTTAGCTGTGTGTAATCCCGGAGTTTGGCATGAAGATGGAACATTTAAGTTGTTGTATCGGGCGGCCGGGAATGATGAAGAACATATTATTCGATTTGGCTTGGCAGAAAGTACAGATGGGATTCAATTTGAAAGGGTATCTGATGAACCGGTTTTTGGACCCAGCCCGGACGGACCTGATTCGGGAGGCGTGGAAGATCCGAGGATCGTTAAATTCGGCAATTCCTTTTACGTAACCTATGCTTATCGTCCGTTTCCACCGGGACAATACTGGACGTTTGAACATGACCAGGTTCGGGTGCCGGATTCGGATGAGTTTACTCCTGGCGTGTATAAAAAAAATATTGCGAATACAGGACTGGCGGTGACAAAAGATTTTAAAAACTGGCGGAGGCTGGGGAGGATGACACAATCAAACCTCGATGATCGGGACGTAATTCTGTTTCCGGAAAAGATCAACGGAAAATATGCACTTTTACATCGTCCCAAACAATGGATTGGTGAAGAGTATGGCTGTTCCTATCCATCCATTTGGATCACATTTTCAGACGATTTGATGGTATGGAATGAGGAGAGTCACCTTTTGGTAGCTGGACGAAAAGGAACGTGGGAAGAAAAAGTGGGAGGGAATGCGCCGCCCATCAAAACAGAAGAGGGCTGGCTGATGCTCTATCATGGCGTTGAAAACGGAGGTACCGGATTTTACCGCGTAGGAGCTGCACTGCTGGATCTGAAGGAGCCCACCAAAGTGATAGCGAGAACTCCTGAGTGGATTATGGAACCCGAGCACGAATATGAAACTCAGGGTTTTTATAACGGTTGCGTTTTTCCCGTGGGAAACGTTATTGTTGACGACACTTTATTCGTGTATTATGGCGGCGCAGATAAATATGTTTGCGTAGCTACTTGTCCTGTTCAGGAACTGCTCGATTTTCTTAAATCTCATTCGCTTCCCAGGAACGGCCAACATCCCTCAAATCAGAAGACCGTAAAACATTCGTAGAAACAGATGGAGCAAATTAACTTGGGCTGGATTGATATTTCAATTCTGGTCGTGTATTTCATCGCCATCATATGGTGGGCCCTGAAACATGGTAAAAGTGAGGATTCTACATCCTACTTTTTAGCGGGACGGAATATGCGCTGGCCTGCCATTGGACTGGCACTTTTTGCCGCAAGCATTTCCAGCTCAACGTTGATCGGGCAATCGGGAGATGCATACAGCACCGGTATTGCCGTGTTCAATTACAATCTCATTTCTGTGATTGTAATGATTTTCTTTGCTTGGTTTTTCCTTCCGTTTTATATCAAATCGGGAGTATTTACAATGCCGGAATTCCTGGAACGAAGATTTGATTCCAAGTCTAAATATTACTTCTCATTCATCACCATTCTGGGAAATATTTTCCTGGATGCCGCCGGCGCACTTTATGCTGCTGCACTTATTATAAAGCTAATTCTACCGGAAGTCGGACTCCAGCTGATTATTATTGTTTTTGCTCTTGCTGTGGCTTCATATACCATTCCCGGAGGACTCTCCTCGGCCATCAGCGCGGAAATAATCCAGGCGTTTATCCTGATTGTGGGGTCTATCGTTTTGACATGGTTGGCTATGGTAAATGGTGGTGCTGAATATATCCAGGGATTGATCGAAGAACATGCTATGACGATGCAGCTGGTTCGCCCCCTGGATGATCCATCGGTTCCGTGGCTCGGGCTAATCGTGGGGATTCCCATTCTTGGATTTTATTTCTGGGGAAATAACCAAACGCTGGTCCAGCGCGTTTTAAGTGCAAAATCTGTAGATGAGGGACGAAAGGGCGTGCTTCTGGTAGGGTTACTAACCGTGCTGACTCTGTTCTTCATAGTGTATCCCGGCATCATGTCCCAAAAATTATTTCCCGGCTTGGAACGGCCGGATATGGTCTATCCGCAAATGGTACTGCAGCTTCTTCCGGTGGGACTTCTCGGAGTGATGATGGCCGCACTTGTCGCCGCTTTGACCTCTACACTCAGTGCGATTCTGAACTCTGTATCCACACTGTTTACGATGGATTTTTATTCGTCTTTCAAAGAAAATGCTACATCGGATGAGCTGGTTCGGGTCGGTCGAATTACATCGGTAGTGGTGTTAATTATAGCCGTTATCTGGGCACCGCAGATCGGAAAATTTGATTCCCTTGTAAAATACTATCAGGAAATGCTCTCCTATATTGCACCTCCGATCGTGGCAGCCTTTTTTCTCGGGCTCTTCTCAAAAAGAGCCAATGAAAAAGGCGCTTTTTACGGATTGATCAGCGGATTGGCCGTGGCTGTTCTTCTTCTCTTTTTTAAAGATTCGATTTTTGGAGAGTTGCACTTTCTGCTTGTTGTACCTTATTTATTCGGATTTAGTTTGATGGTAATGATGGGCATCAGTTGGTTGACAGAAGAACCGCCCGCCGATAAAATTGCAGAGAACACTTGGTCGAAGGAGATTTTCTACAAGGAAACACAGGAGATGAAAGGCACAAAATGGTATAAAAACTACCGCTTCTGGTCCATAGCATTACTGGTTTTTTGTCTTGTGATTTTGTGGGTTTATAGATAGAATCTGGCCATCAGAGCGCGCCCTGTCAGTAAATATTTTTTTGTATCGATAATTGATATACGATTCTGAATGCGTGGGCTCAGCCCCTAACCAAAATCACAAATCAGGAAAACTTCAACCGACAAAAATTCCCGCCCGGCCTTTGGAAAAATTCTTTACTTAGGTTCCGGTATCAAATAATCACCCAGCTCGTTTCCCAAATCCTGGCCGAATTCAGAGTTTGTAAAAAGTGCAAATCCCCAATCTTTTTCGATATCCAGAAGATACATACATGTGAACCCCGGATTGTTTCCATTGTGCATGTAAATATTGGTTTCTGTTCCGGGAATTTCCGGCGATGTGAATCCGAGTGTGTAGTACACATCCCGCTCATTGTTAGGCAATTTTGAATGCCGCTTGAACAGTTCTGAATAACTTTCTTCAGCCAATATTTCTTTATTCATTACTGCGATCATCCATTTTGAAAAATCGGCAGCTTCAGTATGAATGGAATAGGCTGCACCGAATTCACGATTATTCATTGAAGGCGTTAAACGCTGACCATTTTCATCATAGGGGATGGCTTTATTCGCTCGTGTAAATGGTGTTTGCAGAAAAACCGTATGCTCAAGGTTCAGAGGACTTCCAATTTTCTGCTGAAAAATATTTTCCAGTCCTTCCCAGTCTGTATTCTCAATTTCCCGTAAAACCTTTGCCAGGTATTGATATCCTTCTCCAGAGTATTTGTAATCGGTTCCCGGCTCAAAATAGATTTTCAGCTTGCCGTCGGGCTCATTAAATCGCCAGTTCGGAAAGCCCGATCGGTGACTTAACACCATTCTCGCGGTAATCTTTTTATACCGGTCATCATCAGCAATATCGGGGTAGGGGAGATATTCATAGAGCGGTTTATCAAGGTCCAGTTTGCCGTCCTCAACGTAGGTCATTGCAAAGAAAGCGAAAACCGATTTCGATAAAGATGCCGCTTCAAAAATGGTTTGTGATGTAACCGGCTTTTTAGATTCACGATCTGCATATCCAAATGTTTTATGATGAACCACATCTCCATTATTGATTAAGGCGAATGAAAGTCCGGGAATATGTAAAGAATCCATTTTGGATTGGAGAAAACGATCCACTTCAGAAATAGTCCTGTCAGACCCAAAATAGTCTTTAACAGTTCCGTTAGTGGCCGGTTGTCCGTACGAACAGCTTGAAATGAAGATAGCCAACAGTAAAACTTGAATTTTTTTGAAAGTCATAACAGGCGATTTGAAATTATTAGTTAGCATCAATCCGATAGCAGAACAGCGATTAGAAACTGACAACTCAGACTTCATCTGGATGAATCAACCAGCCATTGAATAACAGCCCCCATAAACTTCTCAGTCTGGTAATCATCCACTCCCTGCCAGCTATTCATGTAGAGCGGAGTCATTGCATCGCCCATGACTACCAATTTTCCGCCGCCGTCAATTTCGGTAAAAAAAGCGAAAGGCACTTCATCGGGCCCGGTTGTAAAGGCGAAGGGTGTGCCGCCTTCAACAATTCGCCCTCCGTGATACGGTATTTTAAAAGCTTCATTGGTGATTTCTCCCTTTCTTGATGAAGCTCCAACTTCCGTATCCGGACTGTCGGAACCAAACCGGATTCCAAAAGGACTAATCAAATCATTTACATTTGTCTGATCAAGCGTAGCCCAGCCATCGACATCAAAAGCGAGGAAAAGAGAACCTCCATTTTGCAAAAAATCTCGAATAACATTCACTTCATTTTCGCTGTATCGCGAAGAAGGAACATGTATGAAAAGAAGATCGCTCATTTCTAAATCATCGGCAGAAATTTCATCATGTATATAAAACTGTTCAGCACCGATTGCGTTTGCATTTTCCTGGAGTTGTGATGATAGATACTGAACACGGTTTGCCCGGTTTTCATCAAATGCTTCCGTTTGATTGGGATCGCCCCAGAAGATTGGATCATGCGCCACATCAACGGCAATCATTTTTTCAGGCATATTCATCTGTTGACTAAATGCGGCATGAAAACTAAGGGTGAAGAAAAGGATAGTTGTTAGGATGATTTTCATTTTGTTTCCCGATTGTTTTTGGATTAAAATTCTATGAATCAATATTCAGTATGAATCGTGTGAGATAAAAATCATTGGCCGTTCATTTACCGTTCAAGTGTGGTTTGTTTGCCATAAACGGCTCTTTCAGAATCTTGGAATACATTCATGGAACTATCCGAACAGGATTTTTTAGAGATCTGCAAAACCAAAATTGAGGAGAAGTACCATCTCGGAAAGGGTGATCAGCGTTTGAAGCAGCGGGATTTCGAATATCTCATTGATCTGATTGAAGAGAAATGCGGGACGAAACTGAGCATATCTACGCTAAAACGTCTGTGGCGGGAGACGGAGCAGCAAAATCCACATCCATCCACGCTGGATGCACTTGTATCCATTCTGGGAAATAAAGACTGGATGGAATTTAAAGTTGAAAATGCGCAGAATATCGAGGAGAAAAATCCCTTGCCTGCGGCTCCTGATAAATCAAAGACCTCATTTGTCACCCAAAGAAAACCGATGCTGATGGCGGCCGTCTTTCTGGCAATTGTGGCATTGATTGTAATTTCATTCACTTCAAAAAGAATTGTAACTCCTGCCGATGCAGAGAGTGTAGCATTTAATGTGAGTAATACGGTTGAGTCCGGTGTACCGACAACCGTCATATTTAATTATGATTTGAAGGATATTCAGGCCGAAAAGTTCTTCATTCAGCAGGATTGGGATCCTGACAACAGGCAGGAGATCGATCCCGCTTCCAACTATTTTACCAGTGTCTATTACTACCCCGGTTTTCATAAAGCGCGAATTTATGCGGATGAAACCCTATTGAAGATGCAGGAGGTTTTCATCCGAACGGAGGGATGGCTGGCTGCTGCCGTACACCGTGATGATGATACACAACCCGTTTATCTTTCAAATGTATTGCGTGAAAATGGAGCACTTTCAATACCAGAGGAAATTCTTCCCGAAAGCGGTTTGGATATGAATCGGTTTGGTGGTTCGGGGTTTTTCAATATTGGTGATTTCGGAAACCTGGACGGACATAACTTCATTGCAGAAACACGTTTTAAGAACAGGCCTTTCATGAATTCGCCGTGTCCATTTACACAGTTTACCATTCATACCGAAGCCAATATTTATTTCCTGAAATTTACTTCCATGGGATGTGTCGGTGAATTGGCTTTAATGATCGGCGAGAAATATATATCGGGAAATGACAATGACCTGTCTGCCTTTGGAACCGATCTCTCAGAATGGCAGGAAGTCTCTCTGCATGTTGAACAAAAATATGCCACCATTCTTTTGAATGGAGAGAAGATTTATGAGATCGCTTTTGAAAATGATTTTGGCAAAGTGGTAGGGGTGGATTATCGGTTTTCCGGCTTTGGGGATCTTGATTATCTTCGATTTAAAAATACAGACGAAACGCTTGTCTTTGAGGATGATTTCTAAAAAATCATTCTTCCTTTTCCAGATCAACTCATCATGATCGTTGGAAATGTCATATTTTTTAAATGATTGATTTTATTTTAATTATGATACAATAGTTGCGTGCTTTTATTGATTGTTTAGATTTATTCTAAATAAAAATTGACGAGTTTTATCCTTCCTGATATTTTTACCGCCCTGAAACACTCAGAATTGGCTAATAAGTTCTCTCGATTCAAAAGCGCGATAAACGGTAAGTAAAGAATGGCTTTATTATTTATCACGAGTTCAGCATTGCTGTTCTATAGTACCTCAAAATATTTTCCGCTCTCGCTGCAAGAAAAAATATCGGTAAACAAGAATATAGGTCGTCTGGCAGGTTTGGGGCTTTGGGTGATTGGCGTTGCATTTCTTGTTCAGGATATGAAACTGGCTACGGCGATTACTGTAAGTTTGGTTTCATGGATGACCATTTTGCCTCTTCTCATTTTTTCCCTGACTCTTTATCCCAAAAGCTGGATTGTCTGGGTGATTTTATTAACGGCAACCGCAGTCTTGGATCTGGTCGTTTATGCCGGCTAACGAAAGATATTTGTCAACCCGACTTCAGCGTATTTCTAAAACCCTGGCCGGAATTATTGGCGGGTATTTTGTTACGGTAGTGATTCACCTGGTATTCGGGGCCGTTTTAGGCACTGGAGCCGTTTGGATTCAAACCACAACATACAGTGCCTTTTCTTTGTGGATTACAACAATTATTGTCGCACTTCTTTTTGAAAAAGCGTGGAAAGTCTGGGGGCTATATCTCCTGATCATCATCATTTGTTCGGGAATTATTTATGGGTTGAGGTGATATGAGATTAAAAGGGTTAGGAAACAGGGCTTATAATATCATGCACCACGCACATACCGTAACAGGTATGATGATTAGCCTTGTTCTGTTTATCATTTTTTATGCAGGGGCCTATTCGCTGTTTATGGATGAAATCTACCTCTGGGAAAACCCGGAGGCCAGAACAGCAACTGCTAAAAATGTGGACTATGACCGGGTGATTCAAAGTATTACCCAATCGTATGAATTGGATATGCACGATCCCGTTTATATTTATCCGTCAAAAGTTGGCCACTCAGAAGTTGAATTTTACGCCTCTGTTAAAAATACGGATGGTACACATGATCACATTCAGGGCCATATTGATCCGGAATCATACCACGTTGAAGTTGAAGATCAAGGTTCCGTAAGCAGCCAGACAACCGTTAGCCAAACGCTATACGAGCTCCATTATCTTGCACAAATTCCAACATTGGGCATGTACATTTCCGGATTTGTTGCTTTATTCTTTTTGCTCGCTACCGTAACCGGAATATTAATTCACTGGCGGAATATCTTTCAGAAGTTTTATGCCTTTTTTGTAGGAAAACGCTGGAAGCAGATATGGACGGATGCTCACACCGTTGTGGGCGTGATAAGTTTACCTTTCCAGGTAATGTATGCCATTACAGGTGCTCTGTTCTGCTTGTCGATTTTACTTCTTTTACCGAGTGTAATGGTGATGTTTGGCGGCAGCGCGACTCCCGTTTATTCTGTTATTCAGCCAAGTTATGGAATTGAAGCAGATGAAGATGCACCGCACGCAGAAATGGTTTCACTCAACGAGTTAAAATCAACAGTAGCAAACAATTATCCGGAACACGATTTGCTACGAATTACTTTGGTTAATTACGGCAGAGAAGACGCAGTTGCCTCTTTTGAAGTTGATGATCATCAGGGCCTGATGGGTAGCGGAAACATGTCTTTTCAATTGATGAATGGTGACTTTTTAAAAGCGTCCAGTCATCTGCCTTATAAGAAAAGCTATGGCGAAGCCGTGTATTCGATATTCATCAAATTGCATTTTGGGTCCTTTGGTGGAGTATTATTAAGGATCATCTATTTTCTGTTAGCGTTGCTTACATGTTTCATGATTATCAGTGGAATTCTTATCTGGCAGGTAGCGCGTGACAAGAATAGCTACACAGAAAAGGAGAAGAGGTTTCACCACCGGATTACAAAATTAAACTTAACGGTTTGCCTCAGCTTGTTTCCTGCTATTGCCATCCTGTTTATCGCTAACAAAGTCATTCCTTTGGATGTTGACGGAAGAGGGATAATGGTTGAGATGATTTTCTTTGTATCGTGGCTGGTTTTATCAACCGTCGGCTGGTTCTGGGATCAATATTCTGAAATGACCCGGAATTATTTTTTGCTTGGCGGAGCACTCTCTTTTTTGATTCCCATCCTGAATGGAGTTATAACCAGCGATTGGATATGGAACAGCTGGAGAGAAGTGCCGGCTGTGGCCGGAATTGACCTTCTCTGGCTGATTTCGGGTATCGCTGCGATTTGGGGAGCCCGTGAAATTAAAACTCAGAATCAAACAGAACCCGAACCTGCACTTGTCAGATAAACACTCTTTTCATAGAGACAACAGGATTTCAAGAATGAAAATTTTGAAAGAGAAAAATCAACTGGTCTTACTTGTTTTTATTCTGTTGGTGATACGGCCAGTCACTGTTCAGGCTCAATCTGTACAAACGGTTCAGGGAAAAATAACGGATGAAACCGGTACTCCGCTTGAGAATGTAAATGTTGGAATTGAAGGCACAAGAAAGGGAAATATCACCGATCAAAACGGAGAATATTCAATCACAGGTTTGGAAACCGGTGATTATACGATTGTAGCCTCATCCGTGGGATATCAAACCCAAAAGAAAAGTGTAACGGTGAGGAGGAATGAAGAAACGGTTGTCAATTTTACGCTGATTGAAGAGATCTCAGCGTTAGGAGATATCACCGTTTCGGCAGAATCGGATGCCACGCGACGATCCAGGGAACCGATAACCATCACCGCGATTGACGCTGCCTCGCTGAATACGCAAGCCATCGGAGCGGAAGATATTTTGAAAAGGGCCACGGGAGTGTTGGTGCGGCAAGAGGGTGGTTTGGGAAGCCGGTCATCCATTAACCTAAATGGACTGACCGGAAACGCCGTGAGAGTCTATTATGACGGAATTCCTATTGATTTATACGGGGAGGGAATTCAACTGAATAATTTGCCGGTGAATAGTATCGAAAGGGTGGAGGTGTACAAAGGAGTGATGCCTATTACGGTAGGAACGGACGCACTCGGAGGCGGAATCAACATTATCCCGAAAACATTTGGATATAATTTTTTACAGGCTTCTTACGAATATGGTTCTTTTAACACACACCGGGCCACAATAGCCGGACGGAAAGAAGTGGGTGAGAACATATCTCTTTCTGGAAATATGTTTCTTAATCACTCAGACAATACATATGGTATGGAGAATATCCCAAATCAGACGATCAGGATTTTTGAGAATGATTTCGGGCGAATGGATACCACTGTTGTGGAAAATCGGACGGATGTAAAACGGTTTAACAGCCAGCATACATCAGCATATTTTGAAGGAGGTTTTTCGGTTTCCAATCAATCATGGGCAGATGAATTAACACTCAGTACGGCATATTCAACACGGTATGATGAATTTCAGCATGGGCAGCGAGTAACGAAACGGCCTGCAGGCGAGGCACATAAGGATGTGCAATCTTTCATAGAAAGAATACGCTATCGGAAAGCCTTTGGTTCACAAATTCAGGTTGAGTATTTCGGAATGGTGTCACTTACAAAAAGCATGGTAGATGATTCGACCTCTAACCTGTATGACTGGAATGGCGATATCATGCCAATTACAAATAACCGCGGTGCCGAAATCCTATCAAGGCCATCCCTTCGGGACGGAGATCAAACAGGAACCGCACACAGGCTTACCTTTCAAATCGACCTTCATCCCCGCCATTCTGTTGCACTAAGTAATTTCTTTGGGTATTCGCGGATTGAAGGAAAAGACCCTGTGGGAAATCGGCTGAATCTCGCTGGAGAAATGTTAGATCCAAATACCATTCCATCTCATTATAAACGGAATATTTCGGGTGCCGAACTCCAATCACTATGGTTGAAAAATGATCGATTGACCACAACAGTTTTTTATAAAAATTACTATTACAACGCCCGGTCAATAGACATCAATCAGGTTTCATCCACCATTATCCCAATTAGAGAAAACAATTCTCTCGATCACGGGTATGGGATGGCGGTAAAGATGGACATTCATTCGAATTTATTTGTACGGAGCAGTTTTGAACGAACCATTCGCATGCCGGATGAAACTGAAATTTATGGGGATTTTCTAAGCATTGTTCCCAATTACACCATTTTACCAGAACGAAGTCAAAACCTGAACATAGGTTTGTTCTATCAAAAAGAGTACTCGGGCGGACGTTTTTATTCGGTTGATGTTAATGGCTTTTTGCGGCGTCAGGAAAACCTGGTTCGTTTACGGCCACGAGGATTTGGGGAAGAGTCTCAGTATATGAATGAAGATGAGGTTTCGGCACGTGGACTCGAACTGGCTGTGAAATCAAATCCGGTTCAAAACCTGTCGGTACAAGCAAATGTAACCTATCAAAAAATAGAGCTGACGTCCGCAAACACCGTCCAGGAGGAAAGTTTCGTCGGTGTTCAGGTACCGAATATCCCTGATTTCTTTTTTAATACATCATGGGCGTATCGGTTTACAGAGCTGTTCAGAAATCAGGGTTTTCTTGAATTGTTTTGGAATTACTATTTCGTTGATCAATTCAGCATCACATATGTGCCGGATAAATCGAATGCCAATCGTGAGAATCTTGTGCCGACCCAACATCAGCATAATTTCGGAATCACGTACGCTCCCCGGCAATCTCTGTCTTTTTCTTTCCAGGCAAATAATGTCTTCGATAACACGGTTTATGATAATTATCGTGTTCCTAAACCCGGTTTAAACGCCTCTTTAAAAATCAACTATTCTATAAATTAAAATCAATAAACAAATACTATGAACCTCTTACATAGATACAGCACAAAAGCAAGTATGTTTATAATCCTGTTAGTTACACTGACAGTGGTTTTGTCTTCATGCAGTGATAACAGCACCGGTGGAGAAGACGAGTCTGAAAATAAAAAGACTGGTTTCCTTATAACCGGAATGACTCCTTCAAATACATATTTGGTGAAATATGAAGAAGAAATGCCAACCGGCACAGTAGACCTTAGTACCGGAACCGATTTCCAATACTTTTATCCGGTTGATGCTATAGGCGGAGCATTTTTTATGGTTCGTCCTGATGAATCAGGCGGTTTTGCGAAAATCGTGGTTAACAGTGAAGGAGAGATTATTGAAGAAGGTGTACTGCCTACGGTAGACGGTTCTTCTTTTGCAATTAAAATTAAGGACGAAAACACAGGTGTATATCATGACCGAAATAATCCTGATGAAATTACGGTTTTTGATCCGTCTGATCTTAGTATAAAAGGAACCATTGATATGAGTGCAGCCACAACTCCGGCTCCATCAAGGTACGAATCGTTCGCGTTCAGAGACGATTTGGTATTTGCTCCTGTACGGCCCAATGCAGGTGGCTCTTTTGATTCTACCATCGTGCATATTGCGGATGTATCAACGGGGACCTACGTAGGAACCACTTCAATGGCCAGTGGACAATCCATTCCTGTATTTGGATTTGGCCAAAACAATATTGACGAGCAGGGAAATATTTATGTAGCTGATACCGGAAATCCTACCGGAACCAATCCAATTTCTACAGTTTTGAGAATCCCGGCAGGTTCCAACGAATTTGATGACAGTTACGATTTTCCTCCGGCATTTACAGCAAATCCTTCAAATCAGTTGCTTTCCGTTACCAATGGCCTCTATTACCATCAAAATAACAAAGCATATGCGGCCGTTGCCACAGATATACCACAGGAGCTTTTGGAACTTGTTGCTTCAGTCGGTGGCGATCCGTCCAATCTCTCGGATGAGCAAATTGTACAGGCGTTTGATATTTTATACAATGCTCAAAATGGACGATGGAGTGAGCTTGATTTACAGGCACAAACCGTAACGCCGCTCCCTGACTTTCCGAATGTTTCTCCTTTTTCAGTAAATATAATTACGGAAATAAATGGGAAACTCTACATTCCGGTTGTTACACCGTCCGAAAATGCCTATTACGAATATGATCCATCCACAGGCCAATCTCAAAAAGCATTTGATGTTACCGGTGGCGAATTGATTGGATTATATGATCTTTCGTATAGTCATTAATTACAGAAAATTTGAGGAGAGCCCATCCACAGGAATGATTGAATTCAAGTGGATTCAGGGCTCTTTCTTTTAAAAGTTTTGCTAAAAAACAATTCTTCTAAAAAATCATAAACAAAAAAAGTATGGCAGATGCCTGGCTTAAGAAATGGGATGACAAATATCGTCAAAACGAATATGCTTTTGGAGAAAAACCCAACTAACCCCTGTATCTGGTATTAAAGCAGATAGTTATCAAGTTTTTAAATCACTTGGCACTACTCCAAACTTCTTTTTAAACGCTGTTGTAAAATGCTGCGGATATTTATAGCCCACCTGTTCAGAAACTTCATACACAGCCAGTCCTTCTTCCAAAAGCATTTTCCTGGCTTGCTGCATTTTAATGTCATGCCAGAAATCAAAAACTGTAGTACCAAAGATCTCTTTAAAACCCTTTTTCAGGGTGAAGGCATTGGTGCCTGCTTTAAGTGCAAGATCATCCAACGTGTATGACTGATCAAGGTTATTTAGAAGAATCTCTTTAACGGCATGCATCTTGTTGATGTCCGTTTTTTTAATTGAATACGGCGTTTGGGAATGGCGTTCATTGATCTGTTCCAGTTGAAGTAAAAGTAATTCAATAACTTTGGCTTTCAGGAATATCTTTTTAAAAATCCCCTCTCTTTTGCATGATGTGATTTCCCGGATGATCATCAACATTTGTGGGGAGATCGGAAAATTTTGGGAGCCCAAACTGGATGTGTTATTCCGGTCGATATTTTTCTTGAAAGACTCAAAAATTTCAGTTCCTTCAGGAAGATATTTTTCAAAAATATGCGGTAACAGGTTGATTTCTAAAAACGCCATGTTATTGTTCAGGCCAGACCATTCTATAATGCCGTTAAAGCCGTCTACATATACAATGTTATGCTGATTAGAACCAAAAATAATCTCTTCTTTAAAATTTGGTGAACGGCTTAAACTCTGGCCCGACAAAGCAAAATGCATTTCTACGGTTTTGATCTCACTTTCAAATCGGAGGCAAGTTTTATGGATGAGGTGAAGGTCGCCATAAGCAATGTGTATACCCTCAAAATAAATTTCATGAACAGTTCCGGTTCCAAAGAAAAAGTCATCTCCATAGGTCTGTTCTACAATATCTGACTGGTCATCCTGAAAGGAGCGGGGATATCGGTTTTTGATGAGTATTTCTGAGAGATCTTGTCCATGTATGTGCAGTTTCATTTTCTACTTGTAGCGTAGGTTTTATTCCGTTTGGCGTAACACTCAAAAGAAAAGAGTGCTGTATATTTGGCTCTTATTTAGACTAAATCTAAACAAATAGCTAAAATGTTCAAACATCTATTAATATTTACTTTTTTAATTATATCTACATCTGTTGGTTTTGCTCAAACATCGATTACCGGAGAGGTGACAGATTCTTCAGGTAAACCACTTCCCGGCGTTAGTATTCAGGTATTAAATTCGACGATTGGAGCCGTCACAAATAGCCAGGGGAGCTATGAATTGTTGCATGTTCCTGCGGGCAACCAAAAAATTCGGGCAAGTTTTATTGGCTTTGCAGCTCAAACAAAAGAGATTGATATCGACGCGGATTCCCGGAAAGTAAACTTTCGTCTCAGCGAAAATGTGCTGGAGTTACAGGAACTGGTTGTTACGGCTCAAAAAAGGGAAGAAGAATTACAGAAAGTACCGATCGCAGTTGCTTCCATCGGTGAGCAGCGAGCTGAAGATCTTCAAATATCAAATCTGAATGAAATCGGCAGAATTTCTCCCAACTTTATGACGTATGACGATGGCGTCGGGATTTTTTCGATGGTGGCCAGCAGAGGGATTTTTACAATCGATGAAAAACCGACAGTGGGTGTGTATGTGGATGATGTCCCGCTATTTAGCACCTATTCGTTTCCGGCAGCTTTGACGAATATTGAACGAATTGAAGTATTAAGAGGTCCGCAGGGAACACTATACGGCAGAAATACATTGGCCGGCGTGATCAATATTGTAACTAAAAAACCGACGAATACTGCCGGAGGATATATAAAGGCAGGATATGGAAGTTTGAATCAGTTTAATGTAAATGCCGGTACACACCTTCCGTTAGTTGATGATAAACTCTTTGCATTAATTGGCGGTGGATTCACCACGAGAGACGGCTATGTTGAGAATGCGGCCATTCCAGATAGTGAGGATCTTTTATCTCATGAGAGAATAAACGGGAATATGAAACTTTCCTGGCTTCCTTCCAATAAGTGGAATGTTACACTTTCATCGGGTTTGGAGTTTCGGGATATGAAAGGATTTGCATTAGCCGGGACGCCGGGTGCCACCAATGCACAACTGGATTCAATAAAAACAAATCACCCGTATGAAGTAAATTATAGCCACGTCGGGAATCATAAGGTTCTGTTATCGAATAATTCGTTGAAAGTTGGATATTACGGAAACAAGGTTTCATTAACATCTATCACATCGTTCCAGCGAACCAAGGATACGGATGAAGAGGAGGAATATGACTTCACTCCTTTAAATATCTCCTACGCAGATGTAGATTCTAAAAAGTACACGCTTTCTGAAGAACTTCGGCTGCGTCCCTCTCAAAGCAATCCTGCGTTCGATTGGCTTGCCGGGGTTTTTGTCTATCATTTTAATGAAGATCTCTACCAGGTATATACGTCGGGACCCGATAATGCCATGTATTATGAAGATCCCGAAACCCAGGCCCAGTTTCCATACAACAGTATTGAAGACAACCTGACGACCGACAACGGCGTTTCATTTTTCGGTAACGTGGATTACAATCTTACGGAGAAGTTAAGCCTCATCGCCGGTCTTCGGTATGAGATATCCAAACAGGAGAGTGAGGTTCAAAATTATTATCGAAAAGACGGAGCCCCCTATACCTATCCGCCATTAGGTGTTATGCCCGGGGAGTTTGAGAAATCAGCTTCTTATGATGCGCTCTCGCCAAAGTTTGGATTATCGTATGAAGCAAATGATCAGCTGTTGATCTATGGAAATGTAGCAAAAGGCTACAGACCTGGCGGGATTAATACGTGGACCTCGGATGAAGATAAAGCCGTATTTGATGAAGAAGTAAGTTGGAATTATGAAGCGGGATTGAAATCAACTCTTTTAAGCAACAGGTTAAAATTGAATCTGACGGGTTTCTACATCGATTATCAGGATCAGCAGCTTTTTACCATTATTGATATGACCACTTTTAATTATGGTCGGGAAAATATAGGAACCAGTATCAGTTATGGATTGGAAATGGAATCTGAGTGGATTCTGTCGAAGTCATTGAATGCTCTTGTGAATCTCGGTTATCTGGATACAGATGTGACGGAGTATACGGTCATAAACAGCCTGGGAGAGACGGTGGATTACAGCGGAAATGAACAAGGCTACTCACCACACTGGAATGGGGGACTGGGACTCATTTTTAATAAAAATTTGAATGATGTGCATTTCAATGCATCCCTGGATTATCAATTCCAGACAGAAATGTATTTTAGTGCAGAAAACAATTATTCACAAGATGGCTACGGCATTTTAAATGGACAAATTTCTGCACAGTTGGAAAATTATAAACTCTCACTTTGGGGTAAAAATCTGACGGATGAAGTGTACTTCAGTTACGCCTATGCTATATCAGGATATGGAGGTTTAGGAAACTACGGCCTTCCTGCTACATTCGGCGCTACATTAACAGCAGAATTTTAAATACCAGTCAGATATATGAAGGTGGTTATCTATATCATTCGATTTCTGTTGGCATTGTTATTTATCTACTCGGGGATAGAAAAATTATTTTTACCCTATCATTCGGAGGTGTTTCAAGCCAATATGCCCCACTCTGGTGAAGCTTTTTTTGAATTCTATGATTTACTTCAGAAAACGGGATATCTCAGTTTTGTTGGGGTTTGCCAACTTCTTTGCGGGGGACTCCTGGTCTTTAAAAAAACATATCTGCTGGGGGCGGTGATGCTGTTTCCGCTCATGTTGTGCCTGGTAATGACACATGTATTCTTTTCAAAAAATGTAGGATACATGGTTTTTGACAGCACCTTGTTAAGCCTGAATTTGGTGATTATTCTTCACCATTTTCGGCTTCTTCAGGCTACTTTTTTGAGGCCGGCCAAAACAGTGTTATAAGCTTCTCTATATATCATCAAACCATTTATTGATTACATCCGGGAAAAATTTTTATTCAAAAATCAGACATTTATGCAACTTACTATAAGTAACCTTTCTAAAACCTATCCCAATGGGGTACAGGCATTAAAGAATGTATCTCTTACAATTGGGAAAGGTATGTTTGGCCTTTTGGGACAGAATGGGGCAGGCAAATCCACACTGATGCGTACCATTGCAACTCTGCAGGAAGCAGATACTGGGCATATATCATTTGGTGATATTGATGTTTTTAATCAACCGGGAGAGCTTCGAAAAATGCTGGGATACCTTCCGCAGGAATTTGGGGTTTATCCCAGTGTTACCGCTGAAGAATTACTGACTCATATTGCGGATATGAAAGGGATTGTGGCAAAAGGAGAACGCAGGGACATGGTAGATTCTCTTCTCGAAAAAGTAAATCTCTGGGATGTTCGAAAGAAAAAACTCAAAGGATATTCTGGTGGTATGAAACAGCGGTTTGGAATTGCTCAGGCTCTGCTGGGTGATCCCAAACTGATTATTGTAGACGAACCTACTGCCGGTTTGGATCCGCTGGAAAGAAACCGTTTTTACAATCTTCTTTCAGAAATTGGAGAGAACACTGTGGTTATTCTTTCAACTCATATTGTTGAAGATGTTTCAACTCTTTGTAATTACATGGCTATCATCGGGAAAGGAGAAGTTTTACTTACCGGTCAGCCTGAAGAGATTCAGAATTCACTCCGTGGAAAACTTTGGGAGAAACAGATCAAAAAAGAAAATCTGGAAATCCACGAACAAGAATATGCTGTTATTTCCTCTCACTTTCATCTTGGAAGATTAATCATCACGGTAATTTCTGATGAGGAACCAGGCAATGGTTTCCGGCAGAAAACACCTTCACTGGAAGATGCTTATTTCAATATTCTGTTCACTCAAAATCAGCCTGTATTATCATGATCAGAACGATCCTTCCCTTTGAATTTACGTACAGATTTTCGAAACCTATCACCTATATTTTTCTATTGATGTTGGTTTTTCAGGGCGTCTGGTACACCATTGGTACCTACAATTTTTACATCAATGACGCCACGTTGATGAATGCTTCGGGCATCTTTTATCAGAACCTGTCAGGTACAGGGATGTTATTATGTATCGTTATTGCAATTATCACCGGAACGGCACTCTTCAAAGATATTGAATACAAATCCGCTGGAATTATTTATACCCTTCCTATCCATGAGAAAAAATATTTTCTGGCAAAATTCAACGCTGCTTTTCTTATCAATGTTGTGATATGTATGGGCTATCCGCTTGGGATGATTCTTTTGCCTTATCTTGGTGTGGCGCCGGCCGAACAGTTTGGGCCTACACCCTGGGGACCGTTAGTTCATGGATTTTTGATATTCACCATTCCCAATATTTTACTGCTAACCACAATCTGTATTGCGGGAGTTGTGTTCTTCAGAAATATGACGGCCGGTTATGTAGGTGTTTTTATGATCATGGTTTGCTTTTTGATTGCTGAAAGCACAAGAGAAAATACAACCTACAAAACGCTGATCTATTTATTGGATCCTATGGGATATACAATTACGAGTGATACGGTTCAGAGCATGTCACTTTCTGCAAAGAATTACAGCTATTTCCCCTTACTTCCACTTATGATTGCGAACCGGTTGTTATGGATAGGAATAAGCGCCCTTCTTGGATATCTCTCATACAGAAAATTCCGGTTCAAAAGCTTTATAACGGCAGCGTCTGAAAAAGTAAAAAAAGATAAGTCCGTCAAAACGTCGATACAAAATCAAGATGGTAAGATTCAGCACAGGATAAGTACGATCCCTATACCTCAGATTAATTTCAGCGGAGTAGAAAATATAAAAAAACTATTTCGTCTGGCATGGCTTGAATTAAAAAACGTGATTCGCCCGGCAGGGTTTAAATTGATTATTGGAATTACAGCTCTCATGTTCTTCCTCTACAATTTGATCTGGAATGCAGAATATTACATCAGTTCCAATACGCTTCCTATTACATCTTTGATGACATTTACCCGGCTCCCAAATGGTGTTTTTATTTTAATTTTGTTGACAATTTGGGCGGGAGAATTACTCTTTAAAGAGAAAACGGTAAGTATCTGGCAGATCACAGATTCATTACCTGTCCCGACTTGGGTGACCTATTTTTCGAAATTTTTTGCGATGGCCGGCGTCGCATTTTTAATGGCTACAACTTTGTTTGTGTGTGGCGTTCTTGCTCAGGCTGTTCAGGGTTTTTTTGATATCGATTGGCTTCTTTATATAGAAGATATATACGGCTTTAAAATGGGCTGGATGACCTACATTTTTATGATTGCACTCGCTTTCTTTTTAGCGGGACTTACCGGCAGTCGTTTTGCGACCCATATTTTGGGAGTCGCTATTCTCCTGTTTCTTCTTATTTCAGAAGATTTGGGACTCATTGAACAGATTCGGTACTATTTTCCATTTGTGCCGGGTTCAGCCGATTATTCAGAAATGAACGGATACGGCATTTTTGGGGTGGCAGCAAACTATTATGCTTTGATGTGGGGCTTGTTGGTTTCAGCGATGCTACTGACCGGTGCCTGGTGGTGGAGCCGCGGTGCCGAAAAAAGTTTCCTGAAACGAATGGACATTCGTAATCCCCAGCTTTCCATTTCTGGAAAAGTAGCAATCCCCATTTTGCTGATTGGCTTTGTGTTTTTGCAGAGTTTTATTGTGGAGAACGTGAATGAAACAGGCAACTTTCAAATCGAGGACCAGGAAGAGATGGAATCTGCTGAGTATGAAAAGCGGTATAAATATCTGGAATCGGCACCGCAGCCAACCATCACCGGACTGGATGTATCGGTTGATATTTTTCCACAGGAGAGAAAGGCCAATTATCGTTTTACGATGCGTCTTCTAAATCCGACGCAAACTTCGATTGATACATTGCATATAAGCCTAAAAGATTTTGTATCTATATATTCATTTTCTTCACAAGGAGAAGCATTACAAAACATTTCTTCTGATGAACGTCATCAGCAGTACGCATATCTGCTTCCGTCTTCTCTGGCACCAAATGAAGAGATGGAAATAGAAGGGGAGTTGAGCCTCCATTATGTTGGTTTCAGCCAAGGTGATCCGCAGTCTGCTTTAACGTTTAACGGTTCTCTGATGGGCAGAGATATCCTTCCGGTGATTGGATACAATTCAGAAAAAGAGCTGACTGAAAATAGAACGAGAAAAGAATATCAACTTTCTGAGTTGTCGTCCCGCATGGCTTCGATTGAAGATTCGTTATCTCTTCGGCAAGATGTTTATTCGGCAGATGCCAATTGGCATAAAGCAACGATTCAAGTAAGTACATCATCTGCTCAAACCGCATTTGCTCCCGGAATTCTTCAGGAGCAGTGGAATGAGAACGGGCGAAATTACTATCGGTTTGAGATGAATCAGCCATCGCCTATGCAATGGTATATCGGCTCGGCAACGTATCAAAAATATGAAGCAGATATTTCAAATACTGATCTGACGATATTGCACGATCCTCGGCATACTTACAATGTAGAATCGATTGAAGACGCTGTTCAACAAGGAATTACATTTATTGAAGATCATTTGGATTCATACCCATATTCTACACTGACGGTTGTGGAAGTTCCTTTTTATGAGGAAGATGATTTTTATGCCTATTCCAATATCATCACAATTTCAGAAAAACAGGGATGGACAGCTGATGGCAGTAAACAGGAAGATCTGGCTGATATCTACTACAATATTGTTCGAGAACTTGCAAAGCAATGGGTGTTCCAAAACATAAAAATTGCTGATGTCCGTGGGGCGGATATGCTGCGTGTGGCTCTGCCCGAGGCCGTTGCTCTTCAATTTATAAAAGAAACATTTGGCGAGCAGGTATTGGGCGATTATATCCGGCGTAAGGAAGATCGCTACAAAAAAGACCGAGGTGGTGAACCCAATTTTGAACCTGCTTTAGTTGATGCTGATGGGACTGATTATCTGGAAGAAAATAAGGGAGCACTGGCCATGTACAACCTTATTAAACAAATCGGTGAAGAAGAATTCTATACAATGCTGACGGACTGGACAGGTTCGGTTAATTCCGAGCAACAAAATGCAGTGTTCAAGGATTTTTATGTAGGGTTAAAATCAGTGTTAAGCTCTGAAGAGCAGGAAAGGGTAACAGCTATATTTGAAACGGTAGAGTGAATTCAAATATGTGCCATTGGAACATGTTTAACAATAAGAATCCAGAATATATACAATAGATCATGCCCAGAATGCCCAAATGGATGGCGGATGCCTCTGAAAAGTTTTTTGGCAAATATGTTCATCCTGTCAAAGTAACGGGTATAACATTTTTGCATAAAGATCTAAAGAAAGTTCGTTTTGAAGGAGATCTGTCTGATACGGACTTTACACCCGGAAATGTCATTGAATTCAGAGTTAATGATAGAGATTTCAGGCATTATACCCCTTCCTTCTATCATTCTGAAGAAGGAGTCTGTGAGGTTGTTTTTTTCCTTCATGGAAAGGGACCGGGAAGCTTGTGGGCAGAAAATCTTAAAGAAGGAGATACGGTTAAGTTGCTGGGACCGGGCGGAAAACTAAATTATAATAAATCCAGTTCAACACATTTTCTGTTTGGCGATGAAGCCTCTTTGGGGATGGCCATGTGTTTACAAAAAACTGCCGAATTATACGGTCAACAATTAAGGATTCTTCTTGAGATGGAATCCCATCATGAAATCTGGATTAATTTGATAGGCGGTAAACATGTGTATGTAGAGCAATCTGTTCAATATCCTGCACAATATGCTATTGAATCCCTTAAGAAAACTGATTTTGAATTATGGAGCTCAGATCATCCCACGGCTATTTACTTAACCGGAAGAGCAAAATCGATACAACAGCTACGTCGGTTTTTATTATCAAAAGGAGTAAGTAAAAAACAAATTCAAACCGAACCTTATTGGGCAGACGGGAAAAGAGGGCTTTGACGATATTCTTTTCTTGATTTTTTGAGCCCAGGCTATCTGAACTCCTAAATCCTAAAAAATCTTTTTTGAGATATTTTAATCTACATTCTCCGGCGAAAGTTCAATGGTTTCTGCGTTTGGCACCGCATCATACAATACGTAGGTTCCGGTATCATCTTTCATCACTTCTGCTTCATTCATAGCATCCCCTTGTCTTACGGAGATTGAACTCCACTCTGTAGGAATATAGGTTTTGAGGGTGAGGGGGTGATTGTATAAGTGCGGGTCAAGGGAATGAGTCAGATTAACCGAAATGCGGTCATTATCATAGTTGGTTTCAACATCTGCGTTCATTCGTTCGCGGATATATTGAGTGACATCTTTAAACGTGGCGACCCAAAGGTCATCAGTTTTATCGGCCATATATCCAAAATATTCTGTTAGTTCTGATTCTGTAAGCGGCTCCCATCCAATGCCTTCCACACCGTGGATTACAAGAACAAGCCAGATATTATCTTTTTCAAGAGAGGTATCCACCCATGATTTCATTGTCTCCATGGGCGTATCAGAAAGTGTACCTCTTTGCCACTGAACGTATTCATTTTGTGATTGAGTTGGATCTTCATCGCTCGAGCGGTTCAACTCATCCAGCCATGAATGCGGCATTCGGTTCCTCAAAGCAGGATACAATTCATAAGCGTATTCCATCACACGTTCATTTTCAGTGCCAAAAGGGCCCTCGGCAGAAAACGTATGCTCCGGACCAAGATGGTTCAAAATATCTTCCCGGCTTTTCACCAGTTCATGATGGATATTGGCCGAATCCAATACGGCAAGGTAGGGATGCAAAATCGTGTGGCTGCCAATTTCATGTCCTTGGTTTGCGACTTCCTGAAGCTCATCCCACGTGATGAGATCCACATTCATATCCTCAATGGCCAGGACGTCATATAATTCCTCATCGTATGTTGTATCCGGGACAAACTCGCCATTTCTAACCCGTTGGTAGCCCTCATCAATAGCACTGATGGCCTCTTCGAGATTGCCTGATTCCATAGCTTGTCCGGCCCGGTTGTGATATTGATAGGTGCCGTCTAATCCTAAAAAGCGAATCGCCGAGGCGCGTTCAAACAGGTTCTCTTTATTTGTTGGAATGTCGGCTGTTTCGGCAATAATTTCATCTACCGGTCGCCCTACAAATGTTGGTTCATATTGCGATCCGGGAATAGCTCCCGTAATCACATAAAATGTGCCAGGCAGATTCAGTTGGTTCATGATGGGAAGAGCAACACGGAATTGGTTGATGGTACTGTCATCATAAGTGAGGGAAGCAGCCGCCCGCTTTCCGTCTTTCCATTTCATGATTTCAGTTTCGCTGACTTGTTCCCGGTCACAGGAAAAGTTGACACAAAGAAATAGAACAAGACATATAGCAGAAATGATTTTCGTGAGCATAGCAAGAAGGAACGTGAATGTTTATTTGAGAGAGTATGACGAATTAGACTTTAAAAAACAAAGAGTAACAAAAATACGATGGTCTGTAATCAAAAAGGTAAGATCAAAATGAATGTCTGAAAATCATGTTTTCATAGAAAATGACTATGAGTCAAAAAAATCAAAACCAAAACAATGAAATCTACGTAAATTGGCAGGGCTAAAAATTCTAACTACTTATTAAACAATAAAAAAGGGGTAACTTTGAAAGCGATCGTATGCACGAAATATGGAGGCCCGGAGGTCTTACAATTAAAGGAAGTAGAGAAACCCATTCCCAAAGAGAACGAGCTTCTTGTCAGGGTTCACTCAGCAAGTGTTACCAGGGCAGACGGGATGATGAGAAAGGGCGAACCATTATACGGACGAATTTTTCTGGGATTCACCAAACCTAAGCATCCAATTCCGGGAACGGGGTTTGCAGGAGTCGTTGAAGCCGTTGGATCTGAAGTCAAACATTTCAAAACAGGGGAGAAGGTTTTTGGAGAATTGGGGGTAAACTTTGGAGGGAATGCCGAGTATGTTTGTATCGCGGAAGACGATTTGGTGATGAATATTCCACCGGATATGGGGTTTGAGGAAGCCGCCCCGATCTGCGACGGAGCTCTTACCGGAATGAACTTTTTGAAGAACATCGGCAAGATTAAAAAAGGACAGCGGGTTCTCGTTAATGGAGCATCCGGTGGATTGGGCACTTCAGGTATACAGCTCGCAAAAGTATTTGGTGCGGAGGTAACGGGAGTCTGCAGTACATCAAATGTGGAGTTTGTAAAAGAGCTCGGTGCCGATCATGTGATTGATTATAAAAAGGAAGATTTTACTAAATACGGTGAGGAGTGGGACATTATTTACGATACCATCGGTAAAAGTTCATTCTCAAGCTGTAAAGGTGTTCTTTCTGAGAATGGAGCCTATATTTGCCCCGTGCTTGGAATGCCATTATTATTCCAGATGATGAGGACATCTTTGGCTGGCAAGAAGAAAGCCAAATTTTCAGCTACCGGTTTGATGCCTGTTCCCGAATTGAAAAAAATGCTGAAAGAACTGATCGTGCTTTTTAAAGAGGGGAAAGTAAAAACAATGATTGACCGCCGATACTCCCTGGAAGAGACAGCCGATGCTCATCGATATATCGACAAAGGGCACAAAAAAGGCAATGCGGTTATCAACATCCATTCATAAACCGGGGAAAGAATATGAATTCATTTAAAAAGAAAGCGAGAATTGCAGGCGCTTTATATCTGGTGATTATTGTGTGTGCCGGTTTTGCTGAAGGTTTCGTCCGCGGAGGATTGATTGTTCCCGGCGATGCTGTCACTACAGCTCAAAACATTTTGGCCTCAGAAGGATTATTCCGGGCCGGATTGGCCGCTGATTTGATTGCTTTTTTGTGTGATGCCGTCGTTGCAATTCTGCTTTATGTGTTATTGAAACCGGTTAGCAAAACCCTCTCATTGATTGCGGCGGCATTTCGGTTAATCGCACATCCTGCAATTGGCAGTTTAAACCTGTTGAATCATTACGGTGCACTCTATGTGTTGAAAGAATCGGTTTTCTCAGGAACTTTCGAAACGATCCAGTTACAATCAACCGCGCTTTTGTTCATGGATTTTCATAACTACGGATACTTAATTGCCGGCGCTTTTTTTGGAATCCATTTATTGATTCTCGGCTATCTTCTCTACCAATCCGAACTGTTTCCAAAAGTGTTGGGTATTTTGATTGTAATTGCCTCATTCGGATACCTCATTGAAAGTTTTGGGTTTACTTTTTATCCGGAATATGAAACTGTTTTTGCCACTTTGGTTGGATTTACGGCCGCTATTGGGGAGGTGGCGCTTTGCTTATGGCTGTTAATTAAGGGAGTTCGTGAGAAGCAATAGTTTTGTCCGGAAATAGTTCGTGTTATTGATGCGCTTTTTTGAGGCCAAGAAGAAGAAGTATTTCTAAAAGAATCAATCTACAGATTCCAATGTATACCACCCATTGTCCAGCGTCCGGGCATTTGAGCTCCCAAAATTTCCTGGTAATCCGTATCAAAAAGGTTGTGAATTTTCATGTAAAGACTGAGCCTGTTATTTGTAAAAGGCATCACTTCCAATTTCAGATGACTTAGAAAATAGTCGGATTTAACACGTCCGTTAATGGCGGATATTGTTTCAGCATTTCGCTTAATCAGATGAGATGCCGAGGTGATTCCAAAGTAGTTGCCCTGATACGAAAGAGTAAAACTCAGGTCATGTTTGGGATGATTGGCGATGTACTTCGAAACCTCACCGGCGGCATTTGTTGTATGCAAGTAGGTGTAATTTATTTCAGGATGGAAAAAACGATTTCCAGAGAGCGCAAAATATTTCCCGATCAGAGATTCAATTCCAAATGTTTGGCTGTCCGATACATTTGTGGCATAATAATAATCGGCATCGGGTTGGAGATTATCGTTATTGGGAATAGAATTTGAGTTGGTTACCGTGTAATCAATCAGGTTATCAGATGTTCGGTAAAAAACTGTGTTGCTTACGGTTAGACCGGAAATAGGATAGATATCTACCCCAAAATCGAGTGTGTAAGACGTTTCGGCTTTCAGATCCGGGTTACCCAAGTTTCTGCCCGGCGAGACGCTTTCGCCTTGTGTGGAAACATATTTTTCTGTGAAATCACCGGCACGGATTGCTTTGCCAAAAGAACTTCGGAAGGTGATATTCTCCAGAGGATAAGCCAGGCTGATTTGGGGAAGAAATTCGGTTCCAAATTTTTCATCGTGTTCTAAACGAACGCTTGCCGTTCCAATAAGATTTTCTGTGAGCTGTTTGGAAATAATACTGTAGAAACCAATAGAGCTGGTTTTGTGGTCTCCACGATCCGTACTTTCGATCGACCGGTGCAATGCCTGCGTTCCGAATGAAAGTTGGAGGCCGGGATTCAAATTCATTTGGTGATTCAAAGAAAAGGCAAACTGACCGCTTGAATGCTCATTCGCAGGTGAATCAGGATTGAACACATAATAGTCGCTTCCGGTTTTATAGCCAAGATTCAGGTTTGTTTGGTGCTTGTCAGAGGTTCGATCCAGCGCCAATTGTGTCCACCAGCTATCGGTTTTTTCGTAAGATTCATCAAAAGTACTTGCTGTGTAAAAATATTTCGAACTGAAATCACGGTTATCATATCCCACCCTCGAATAGAGTCTCCATTTTTGATTGAATTGATAAGCCGCAGAGAGGGTATAGGTTTGCAGGTCAAAATAGTTACGGTATAAACTGTCGGCAGATTCTACCTGGCCAAAATTGGGATTTTGGAAAGTTTCTCCATCAGAAATACTGGTTTTAATTCCTCCTGAAATCTGAAGTTTATCCACTTGGGAATAAAAACCGGCATCCGCAAGAAATAGTGCATTTTCACCATATCCTATTTCACCGGACGTATCCAATTGCCGGCCTGTGCCAGAGTTGTTAACGTATGTTTTTGTTTTGATATGGATGATTCCGCCTACAGCATCAGCTCCAAAGGAAGTGGCTGCGGGTCCCCGAACGATTTCAATTCGCTCAATTTCCGACATTGAAACCGGGATATTATTATTGAAATGAGCCGTTAACGGATCGTTAATCCGAATTCCATCAACCATCACCAACACTTGTGCAAATGTACTGCCCCGCATTCCTATGTCGGCCTGCACGCCAAAAGCATTTCGGCTATTCAGATTCACACCGGGAAGAGATTGCAGCAGTTCATCAACAGAAGAAACCGGCATCACCTGGAGGTCATCCTGGGTAAGGATCGAAACACTTTTACCGCTTTTCTTTATGGATGTAGGAATTCGGGTGGTGGTGACTTCAATAGAGTCTAACTCGGCAGTGATTTGAGCGAAAGTAGGTGAAGTTGTAAGAGCCAGAACAAAAAGCAGTAGTAGTGGGAAAATGCGCCACACGGGAAATATCATTGTATACATTTTTAAAAATCAAAAGACTAAAATACCATATTATCTGAATAATTATAGCAATTGCATGCAGTTGAACGAACTATGCATTAAAAGTCACTTTTTGGGAAATTCGGTTGAAAGATGGAGATGATCAGACTCGTAGGCAGACTTTGTTTTAATCTTTGATAAGGTTTTTTACATCTGAAAAATAAATGTCATCGCAAAGGACAAGCGGCTTTTTTAAACGCCAGTGCTGTTTGGGTTCGCCATAGAAAAAATCATCTTTAGTGAAGTATTCTTTGACTTCTCCGGATATCAAGTCACGTGGATATAAATCCTGGGTTTTTGCGATGGCAAGGGCAGCTGCGATATCCCACAAATGAGCAAGCGTTAATGTAGCTGTAGCCTTTCCGAGGCTCACAAAAAGCATATCTGCGGCAGTACTTCCAAGCAGGCGGATATTGCTTGCAAAAGGATTTTTTCGGTCTACATTTTTCCCAATCACATAATGATTCGGGACAAGCAGAGACGAAATAGATTTTTCCGGATTCCTTTGGATTTTGGTCTCCTTTCCTGAGTGGATATTCCTTAGCCAGGTTGATCCTTCATGCGTAAAATAAACCTCAGAAAATGCAGGAAAACTGATACTGCCCGAAACCGGTTCGTAGCCTTTCTCGGTTCGTTTAAACAAACCTACAGATACCGCAAATAACGGAAGACCGGCAGCAAAGTTCATGGTACCGTCAATGGGATCAACCGACCATAGATATTCGCTTTGGAAACATTTTTCTATTTCTTCGGGATCCTTTGGAGCCGATTCTTCGCCTATGATTGTAGACTCCGGAAGTAATTCCTTTAATCTGGGAATTAAAATATTTTCTACTTCACGATCGGTTTTTGTTACAATACTTTCATCCGGTTTGATGCTGATTTCATGCGCGGAATGGAAATTTTCCACGATCATCTCATTTACATCTTCAAGTATGGCAGCAACCTCTTTTCCAAACATGCGTTTTCTCAGTTCATTTGTTAAGTAAAACTACTGTTGAAAATAGTAAATACTGATCCCCAATGTATTGATTTGGCTGAGGTTTTTTGAGTAAAATGAATAGATAGCGATCATCCCCAAAGCTCAGGAGAGGGTGGATGGACTCCGGCTTCATCAAATTTCAGAGGATTTGTACGGTCTTCAGCTAAAAGCAATGGCCCATCGAGGTCCGTAAAAGCCGATCCCTGGGCCAGTAAAACGGCCGGCGCCATTGCTAATGACGTTCCAACCATACAGCCGGTCATAATTTCATAGCCTTCAGAAAGGGCTTGTTTTTTGAGCGCCAATGCTTCGGTCAGTCCACCGGTTTTATCCAGTTTGATATTGATCATATCATATCTCCCTTTTAAGGTTGGCAGGCTATTACGATCGTGGCAGGATTCATCCGCACAAACGGGTAACGGCCGCTCAATTTCTTCAAGAAGTTCATCCTGACCGGCGGGTAGTGGCTGCTCGACCATCGAAACGCCAAGATCAAGAAGGTGAGGGGCAAGGTCTTTATAAACCTCAGCGGTCCATCCCTCATTGGCATCCACAATAATATGCGAATCGGGCGCGCCAGCTCTCACGGCTTCCAATCGCGGCATGTCATCCGGAGTACCCAGTTTAATTTTTAACAACGGGCGAAATGCATTTTTGGAAGCTGCCGCTTTCATTCGTTCGGGAGTATCCAGCGAAAGAGTGTAGGCAGTAATTTCCGGCCCGGGATCGGGGAGCCCGGCCAGTTCCCAAACTCGTTTATTCTGAGTTTTTGCTTCCACATCCCAAAGAGCACAATCTACTGCATTTCGTGCCGCACCCGCCGGCAGAAGTTCCTGAAGTGTGGTACGGTCAAACTCGTTCGGCAGCGATTGAATTTGGGATGTTACACTTTCCATACTTTCGCCATACCGGGCATAGGGAACACATTCGCCCCGCCCGGTAATTCCGTTTTTGGTGATCTGAACGGTCAGAACCTTCGCTTCCGTACGCGAACCCCGCGATATCGTAAAAACTTCTGCAAGAGGAAAGGATTCCGGTTGAATAGCGATCTCCATCACATTCATGAATTACGTGATTTTTTCAAGTTCATCCACGAGACGGGCAGCTCCCTGGCGGTATGGGTCAACAGTTGGGAGGCCCATTCGGTTCTCTACTTCAGCAAGATATTTCTTTGCTTCTTCTTGATTGAGAGATGCGGTGTTCACTGAAATTCCAACAACTTTGCAGTCGGCATTTACAACCTGTGCAATCTTGAGTGAAAGATCACGCACTTCTTCCAGGGAGGGGAGACCAAAAGTTGGAATCCCGCGCATGTGCGTTCGTGTGGGTTCGTGGCACAGTATAAGTGCATCCGGTTGTCCACCATGAATTAAAGCCATAGTTACACCGGAAAAAGAAACATGAAACAGAGAACCCTGTCCTTCAATCAGATCCCAGTGATCCGGGTCATTATCCGGGGTAAGCCATTCTACAGCACCGGCCATAAAGTCGGCAATAACAGCATCCAGGGGAACGCCGTCACCTGTAATTAAAATTCCGGACTGACCGGTGGCCCGAAAATCTACATTCATGCTGCGCTCTTTCATCTCCTTTTCCAGGGCGAGTGTTGTATACATTTTACCGACAGAGCAATCTGTACCAACTGTGAGACAGCGTTTCCCGGATCGTTTTTCTCCCGTTGCAATTGGGTAGGTCTGATTGGGTATGCGAACATCAAAGAGTTCCTGGCCGTATTTTGCCGCAGTGGCCGCCAGGTGAGGATTGTCACGCAGGCGGTTATGGAGGCCGGAAGCGAGATCAAAACCATTTTCAAGAGCTTCTACCATCACATCTTTCCAGGATTCGGAGATGACTCCGCCGCGGTTGGCTACACCAATAACCATCGTTTGTGCACCGGCTTCGCGGGCTTCATCAAGTGTCATGTCCGGCAATCCCAAATCGGCATTGCATCCAGGCAGGCGTAATTGACCAACGGCATATTCAGGACGCCAATCACAAATTCCTTTGGCTACTTTAGCTGCGAGCTGATCGTGAGCATCCCCTAAAAATAATAAATAAGGTGTTTTGAGCATTGAGCAAATATTACTTTCATTGAATTTAAGAAACGACAATGATAGCAATAAAAGACTGAATCTTCCATTTTCCTTACATGATGGATGCAGTTTTTTGAAGAATGTAAGCAAACATGCATCAACTCTCTGACTGTGCGCTCTTTTGATTTACCCGAAAGCTCTGTTGAGAATTCATGACTCTGCATTTTCTGTGACAGGGAAGTTTCTAAACTTTGGATGTAGAAATAGAGCAAAACCCATACTTATAAAGGCAATATTTCTGAATGTACTCCCCACAATCTGAAAGATTTCAGCAGTTCCAAGTACTCCCACCAACAGGTTAATGCAAAGGCCAAATAAAAGAATAAATCCCGTCATTTGTGGAAATATACGAGCGCGAATAACACTGATACTGAACATCAATCCCCCAACGATCATCAGGATACCATGAGCCGTATATATTAAACCTAATTCTTCCCAAAGCCGGCTGTAATCAGAAGTAGATTGAAACAGGGCAAACAATGTTGTTCCGGTAAAAAAGATAAATGAGAAACCGTATAAGACAGCACCCCAAAAACTGATCCATCCACCTCTTTTTCTCTGGATGGAGTGAAGGCCGAGAATCATATATGGAATGATCAGAAATGCCACGTAATTGATAGACAATTGTGCATCTGAAAACTTCCCACTCCAGACCTCCATGATATCAGAAAGCAGGTGGAGACCCGGCCCGATGATAGCTGCAAATCCGATCAGTTTTCTCATTTTGTGATCAGACATTTTTTTAAATGTTATTCTTTCATGTTAAATGCATCATGAAATACCACTTGTCCCTCCGGTGTTTTGTCCGTAAAAGGTAAGACAAGGAAGGCCTCCTGTGGAACTCCCTCGTATATAAGCTCTGGAATATTTCGGAACCCAAATTGAGGGTAATATTCCGGGTGCCCGACAAGAACACAGCCTTCGGCTCCAATTTCTCTCAGCATTGACAAACCCTGATGAATAAGATTTTTCCCGATTCCCTGGTTTTGATAATCTGGCAAAACAGAAACGGGCCCCAGGCCATACCAGTGCTCGGTGCCATCAGAAATTGTCACGGGTGAAAAAGCGATATGGCCAACAATCCTGCCATCAATTTCTGCAACGAGTGAGATTGTTAAAGCACCTGCATGGCGCAAGGCATTGATGATAAGGTGTTCCGTTTGGTCACTGATTTCGAGATTCTTGAATGCCTCTCTGGTAACCGTTGAAATAGATTTAAAATCTGACTCTCTTTCCTTTCTGATTGTCCATGCTTTCTTCATATTGCTTTGTTCTGTTCGCATTATGATTTGTCTCAGCCCATTTCATCTGGAACACAATATGTAGAACAGTAAACCAGATGAATGTCTACAAATGAAATTTAGCATTTTGTCTTATCGCCACAAAGAATGAGTGGACAAGACCAGATATTATGGGAACCGGATTTGGTTTTTGTTATTACAATAGCTGAGTAGATATACTTTTTCAAAAAGTACTATTCAGTATATAAATTGGTATTTTTTGAAGTGATATAAAAAAAATAGTACCCGAAAAATGGTTAAATGGATCAAATTATTCATCATCCCTATTGCAAGTGTTTTACTTGTAGGTTGTGAAAGTACTCCAAAGGAAAAGGAGACTGATAACACGACTGCATCCAACGATTCAACCGCATATAGAGGCTGTAATAGCATCGTAACAGAAAATCCCTATGATATTCCAGCTCAACGGTTTGATGAAACCGCTCAACAATTAGCACATGCCTCGGGTTGTTTCATAGAGACAGATCTTTCAAAAACGGGAGCCATTTGGGTGAATGCGGTGAAAGGCGAAATGAGTATCCGCGATGCCGTTTTAATGGCTATCAGGAATACTGAACTCGAGATGAAAGAAGAGATTTCTGAAATACTTGTGATTGGATTATTAGACTCCCTGAATACCGATTCTGATTAGTCTTATTACTACGAACATAAATCCGGAATATCATTTATGCTTTTCTAAGAAGCGTGATGCCGCTGACAAAAGCCAGGCCAATCAATCCCATTGCTACGGCTATAGCTAAACCAATATTCCCGCTATAATCCATAACTATTCCTTTGATCAGGTATAATTGTGATATTATTCTGCGTCCTTAAGCTGAGCATAATTCCTGGAACAGATCATTTCTAAGGAATGTGTATCGATGTTATCCGTATCATTAATAGCAAACAGTAAAGTTGGATGATCCTTTCCCCGTAATTTTATTTCCCCAATTTTTTCCAGAGTAAATGGATGTTCGTCTGTCAGAAGTTGTTCAACGTTTTGAGAAATAATCAACGGACGATCCAGTTCATTGCAAAGGCTTTGAATTCTGGAAGCCGTATTAATAGTATCTCCATGATAGGCGATGTCTCGTTTAATATCCCCAACTTCAACGGCAGTAACCAATCCACAGTCCATTCCGGATTTAAATGTTGGGATGATACCAAAGGTTTTCAGGTAAAAATTTCGTCTTTTATAAACCTGGCGGGTACAAGCATAATAAAAATGGATGGCTTGTAAGGTATGGAAAGAGGTTGTATCCCAAATGACCACTACTTCATCACCCACATATTGATAAACTTCTGCATTGAACGAGTCGAGGCATCGATTGATATCAAGAATAAACTCCTGTACGAATTTACTATACTTCTTGTGCCCGAAGATTTCAGCAAGCATGGTGGATGATTTAAGGTCAATAACCATGAATATTTTGTTTGCCAGCCGAGGTTTTCTATAAACTCCCGTAAGCATGGGCAAAACTACATTTATCCCAAATTTCCGCACAACCTGATTGGCAAAAGCAATTAAGATTGATCCTATTGTGTAATGAACCAAGGCCAGGTTAAAAATATACGACCACATGGTGCCATCAAATGAAGCGTCAGGGAGTAGAATCTGGTCTAACAAAAATCTGACGATTGCGAACGTTAGTACAAAAATTAAAAGAGAAAGTAATGATTGAACCGTTAAAGCCTTCCGAACGGATTTTGTGACGAAAAAAAGTTTATTTGTAGCATAATTTGTAATCCCCAGCAGGGTCCCATGAAAGAAAGCCATTCCAAAAGCATACAGAACCAATTCTGTATAGTTCATTTCCACAGAAATCTTGTAGGCTGTAATTATTATCGCATAATTGAGAAATACAAGATTGGCTAAAGAAAAATTATAAATACTCCAGAAGAATATTTGTAATCTCAGATGCTTAAGTAAAGGGGATTTTATAGCGCGTCCTAACAATATGATCTCGTTTATAGAAAATGGACAGTCTCTGTTTATACGGCAGAAACCGTTGCTTTCTGAAAATTGTCAAGCTCTATAAGTTTTGATAAAAATGATCAGGAATCAAATGGAATAAATAACTTTTCTGTTACCCGGATTAATATTCAAAGGGCTTTGTCGAAACATCATCACGGGTGGCCAGTTTGTTATAAAAGGATTTGAATTCCGTCTTATTTTTCAGGTAGGTATCAAAAAACCGAAGTGTAGTTTCAGAAAGAGTTTGATATAAGTTTACCGTCGTCTCCGACACTTTCAAAAGGGAGGGAATACTCAAAAAATCTTCGTGTTTGCTTTCTGAAAAACGGAGATAAAATCTTTCTGAACGGCTCTTTTTGAAATAATTATACTCTCCAGAGGGAATAAACCCATCCAATTTGTTTCCGCTCTCGATATATAAATATGGTGCGGTCATCTTGCCCGGATGAATTAAATCTGAGTTATAGATTTCATTCAAATATGCATTCTCATCTTCACTCTCGCCAAAGTAAAATGTTTCTGTTCCATCGAGAGATACCAATGCATCAATAGTAGGATTTCTGTCCAGGAGCACTGCTGAACTCATGCCGCCCCAACTGGTGCCTAGGACACCGATTTTATCAAAATCAATAGGAAGATCGGTTTGATTCTGTAGTGCTTTTACAGCAAACTCAGCATCATAAACTTGTTCAAGCATGTCCAGTTTATCGTTCGTCATATCTCCAGGATATCGTCCCACTGACCAGATTGATACGACGATATATCCATGCTGAGCAAGATTTTCCAAACTAATATTATTCTCAAATCCCATCCCGTTAAATCCGGCCAAATAGAGAATAAGAGGAAATTTTCCGTCAGCGATTTCAGCATTTGGGTAGCTGTTTGTTTCATAATTCAGCAGAGAATCAGCTTTATCAGGTTCAAGGCCAAGTCCAACGGCAAAAGATTGAGCCAGATTCAATGCCATTCCGGTATAATCATTCTCGTCCTGAAATCGATTTGCCCTGTCTTCAAACGATTCAAGAAAGTCACGAAAGTACATTTTCCCAGTGGAGGAGTTTTCATTTTGAGCCGGGTACCAAACATCTAATTCCAGAGATCGATAATGCAAACGATCGGTAGGTGAAGTATTTGGTTTATAAATGCGGCTTGAATCTGTTAAAGAAATAATTTTAAAACCGGCTTGATAGGAAGGGGCGTCAAGTTCCTGACCATAACCGTTCAATGAAAAAGTAAAAAATACAAGGGCGGGGATTATTGATTTAAGCATTCCACAAAAGTTAAGAAGGGACAGATACTAATAGGAAACATATTCCGGATTATCTTGCGTAATGATTCTTCCAAAAAATTATCGTACCCCGATTCAAGTTTAAAACCAAACATTTCGAAAGAACGGTTTCAACTGGATAATAGTATTAACTTAAATGCTCTCAATTGTTTATAGAGATTTGCTGTAATATGAAAGTCATAAAATTTCCTGACAACTCGTTTTAATTAAAACCGTTAGAACCTCACCTCCGTAACGACTTCAAACCTCGTAAAACCATCTGAATTTAAAAGGGCATTTACATTTTCCCGGCTTACATCAAGCAGTATTTTCGACCGATTTTTAAAAATATACGCCAAGCCGGCAACCCATTGTTGTACAGACAAATGGTTAAGATCTCTATTGTAAAGTTCATCATATCTTAAAGTGACGTGAACGGGAGAATTGAATAGCTTAACATCAGAAAATGCACTCCAACCTTTAAGGCGATAGGGAGAGCCTGAATCAGGATGTACAAATCGGCCTGAACTATCACCTGTACTTTGAAAACCCTGAAATACAAAATTCACTTTTTCCGATTCATACGTAAGTGCTGAACCTATCAACTGAAAGTCCGGACTTTCAGGAATATTTCCTTTTCCAAAAGCTCCCAGGAATGATGTTTGAAAACCGGGAATAGTGCGTGGAAAGAAACGTAAACTCAATCGGGCTTCAAACAATTTATTATTATTCATTTCTAGGCTTGAATAGCCACCGCCATTATATAAACCAACACTAAAACTTCCATACTTAGCGGGGTTTGACTTTAAACCTTTTTGCTGATCAGTTCTTAGTTCATTGCCGATACCGGCCTCAAACTGTAATCCAAAATCGGCCGATGCAAGAATCTCGTTCTGATCGAGCATCATTGGTTTTTGGACACGGAAATCATTCGTGTTTTGTTCAAAATCAATCCACGGACGATGGACTACACCCATTTCAATATTTGGTGAAGTTAAAATTCCAATATCATCCATAGCGTAGTTGAGAAGCGCATATTTTAGACGAAGTTCGATATCACCGGAACCATCTCCCTCTTGGTCAATGGTAATATCCTGGGTAAATCGAATCCCCAGTTTGTCACTCAAATCATTCTCAAAAGTGATGTATCCTCGTTTAACCGTAAATTCATTGGTTTCATAATCTTCATAGAAATCATATTCATAAGAGAGGAAAAATTGTCCGCTCACGCCAATATCCTGAAGCGTTTTTTGGGCCAGAACACGTTCGGAGAATGCAAGAACAAGAAAAAGTTGAGTGATAAAGATGCTGTTTAAAAATGTTTTCATTTTATGTCTGTAAAATCATTTCAGAATTAAAAAAGCCCGCAATGTTTTTGCAGGCTTAGACGATTTCAGAGGATTCTTAAATAGGGCTTAGATGAGGTTGCGGAAATTAATCATCATAAATTTGGCTGATAATTTCTCCGTCTTCACCGATTAAAACATCAATGTCATCCATGCCTTTTGCTTCAAGAGAGAGCAAATATCGGGTTTGTTCTCCTTCTATGATTTTATCAGCATCGTCAATTTTATATCCTTCAAATTCTGTATTAATACGATTGGTAATTTCATCAGGAATTTCCCGGTTTGGAATTTCCTCTTTGTGATAAAGGAGATTTCCATCGCTGTCATATCGTGCCTCATGATCTCTTCCCCAGCGGGTTTCGAATTCAACTTCATAAAAGGAGGGATTTTTCTCCCATTCGATATCACGCGCATTGGAAAAGTCTGAAGAGAATGCGGCCGTCACAGCTTCCGGAACCTGATTTGCAGGCACATCCTGTCCCTTTACTGTTCCGAGCGAAAGAGTAAATAGTGCGAGTAAAAGAATTAAATGTCTCATTGTTCTGTACGTTTATTTGGTTTACTGCCCTGGTTCGTCTGTTTTAGATCTGCCAAATAGAAACTTAAAACAGCATTCCAGGGCTTTATCTTTTGATTACGTACAGAATATATGAGCCAAATTTAGAAACAATTTGGAATCGGAGGGAGCAAAGAAAATTATTTATAAGAAGACCTGGAAACAATGCAATTCATTATAGGAATATTCGATATCGAACTCGTATAAATTGCAGATTGCATGAACAATGGCTAATCCCAAACCCGTACTATTTTTTGTCTCTCTATTTTTTGAAAATCGCTTGAACAATTGCTTTTCATCCAAAGCTTTTGTGTTTGATGTATTACAAATTTTGAATTCTTTTTCTGAGATTTCGATGTCAACTTTTCCTCCTTTTTTATTGTGATGGATAGCATTCACCAGCAAATTTTGGAAAAGAATTTTGGCTAAATACGGATCTGCATACATCGTTGCAGATGAATTTTCTGTGATATTTATAGAAATGTTCTTGTATGATGAAATCTCATCAAGTTCATGTACAATTTGATGAACCATTTCATTGACGGAAGTATATTTATCTTCGGCAAATTGCTTGTTATCAATTCTGCTTAAAAGCAAAAGCGATTTATTTAATTGCGTCAATCGGGATGTGATGTCTAAAACCTCGCCAACCGTTTTTGCATCCTCATCAGCGAGAGTTCCTTTTTCGATTAACAATTCAAGTTTGCTTCTGATGATAGCAATGGGTGTTTGCAGTTCATGAGAAGCATTTTCCGTAAATTGTTTCTGATTGATAAACGTTTGTGTGGTCCGCTCGATTAACTCTTCCGCAACCTTTTTCAACTCCTGGAATTCCCTGGTTCTTGATGAAACATTTGCGAGGTTTGTCTTCTTTTCCAGCCGAAATTGCTTCAGCTCCGTCAATATTTGATAGAAAGGAGACCACAGGCCTCTAAGTACCCAGTTATTCACCACTATGATGGTAAGAATTAGGGCCATGTAAAGCCACACGATAAACCAAAACAGGCTTTCGATCAGATCGTCTTCTTCAACAGTTGAAGAAATGACCTGGTATTTGTAATACTTTCCGTCAACCAGGTAAGCTTCAGAGAGCATTCGAACCTGTTCAAGATCATTGTCATAGGGCAGCGGCATAAGCTCGTCGCTGAAAACTTCTTCCTGATAAACCAAAGCTTCTTGTTCTGTGATAGGAGAGATAGAAAAAACACCGTTCTCAAATGTGGTTGTTTCCAACAGGGAAGGATTTTCTCTGACCCGGGCATTGAGAAGTTCCAATTGGTCTTCCAGGCTGTCATCTACAATATCATAAACTTCATCTCTGAAGTCGAGGTAAAAAATCACAGACCAGATGCCAACAACAACCAGAATGGTAACCGAAAGATATTGTAAAGAACGGTTGAGTAACTTCATTGCAACTCTAATTTATAACCTACTCCGTAAACAGCCTTGATTTCAACATCGGCATCAGCTTTTTCCAGTTTCTTTCGCAGATTTGTAATCTGATAGTAGATGAAATCAAAATTATCAGCCTGATCAATATGATCGCCCCAAACGTGTTCCGCAAGGCCAGTTCGAGTTACGAGTCTTTTCTTATTGGTCAGGAAATATTTAAGTATATCGAATTCTTTTCGGTTGAGATTGATCTCCTGTTCATGAACACGAACTTCCCGGGTGTCTGGGTTGAGACTTACATTGCCAAAATCTATGGTTGATTGTCCATCCAAAGTATTTCGTCTGAGAACAGCTTTTACTCTTGCATTCAACTCCGCCAGGTGAAATGGTTTTGTCAGATAATCGTCGGCTCCTAACTCCAGGCCTTTTAACTTGTCATCCAGCGAATCTTTTGCTGATATGATGATAACGTTTTCACTTTTGCCCTCTCTCTTTAGCTTTTCAAGTAATTGTAGCCCGTTTCCGTTTGACAGCATGATATCGAGCAAAATGCAGTTGTAATCATACACAAAGACTTTCTCGACTGCTGAAGGATAATCATCCGCCGTTTCTACTACATAGTGCTCCTTTTCAAGAGATTCTACAATACTCTTTTGAAGCTGTTTTTCATCTTCAATGACTAAAATTTTCATCGTTTCATAATAAAAGAAGAATCTGGAAAGAATTTGGAATTTGGTGAGTTAAATTAGCTGCCAACGTTGATGCTCATTTAATTCAAAATCCCTGTTGATTTGCACTCCATCAGGATAACAAATATCTAACTGACAATAATGCTAATCGGGCTTATTGTTCGCTGAGTATTCGAACAATGCGGTTGTAAACAATGTTCGACATCATTATTGATTCTCCACCGGTTGTATTCACAAATTGAACAACAACGGTATCCATATCCTTGTGATAACGTGCGATACTCTGGTATCCCGGCAGCCAGCCCGTATGTTCATATTCATAAATTGAAGAGTAAATAGCCTGCTCATCGTCATTCAGTAACGAACCATTATTCAAAGCTCTCAAAAAGATACCCACGTCCTGAGCAGTTGCAATCATCGAGCCGCCGGGAATTAAATAATCAAGACTCCAAAGATCATCTTCATATTGATACCAGTACCCGCTGACAATATTTTCGTTTTCTACATCTTCAGGCAAACTATATGTATTCGTCAGGCCGAGAGGGGCCAGTATTTCTGTCTCGATATATTGATGGTGACTATATCCTAAAATGTTGTCAAGAATACGGCCTATCAACAGATAGTTTGTATTGGAATAACTGTGGCGGGAGTCAGGCGTAAAATCTGCCGGTTTATCTAAGATGATTTCCAGATTTTTGTTTAGGTCTGTCTGGGGAATGAACCAGTCGAATTCTTCCTGGTCAGTGAAATTAGGAATGCCGCTGCGATGCTGTAGTAACATTCTCAAAGTAATCTGATCCGCATATTCAATTCTTCCAACAAGTTCTGGCAAATGATCGGCGAGAGTATCATCCAGCGCCAAGCTTTGGTTATGGGCCAATTTGGTGGCTGCAGCGGCAATATATAATTTGCTGATACTGGCAATTTTGAACAATGCATGTGGATCAGCCAGCGTTCGAGTTCCTTTATTTTTCCAGCCGGCTGAATAAAAAGCCGGCTTTTTACCGGATTGATCTACATAAACAATGATGCCATCCAGACCATGATCAATGGCATCATCAACCTGTTCCTGAACGGTGTCGGGTAATGGCGGTAACCATGCCCATATTCCATCCCAAGGCGGGAATATCACAATAGAGATTATTGCCAGGATTGGCATGATGATTCGAAGAAGCCGGACGATGAGTTTCTTTTTTTCCATGTGCAGTGATTTTTTACAGCCGCTTAATTCCCAAAGTTGAAGCGGTTAGCCTGGTAGTTATTTTAAATTTCTGAACCCGTATTTGCGCCGCCTTAAAAGGTGGATATGTTGATTATTCTGCTGATTATTTGGATATAAAATTATGTAAGGTACTTTTTTAGATCGAAAGCATCCATCTTTGCATTTCATTTTGACGTGAGCCATAATTGAGAAGATGATATAAATAAAATTTTACCTCAATTCTATTTTATATCGGAGTCAGATTTTTAGTATTCTTGGCATGAATTTTAGCAAGAACCAGAACTGCATTTTTATGCTACACATCCATATTCTGTGATCCGATTTTTTTCTGCACTTCTTTTGCTGGTTATTATTTTTGTGGCTTATTTGGCCTTTAACGATATCAAATCGGAGCCAATCGTTGTAGAACCGGAACCCAAAGAAGAATGGGTGATGGATGAATCTTTAGCCATGTACCTGGAAGAATTTGAACAGGGTTTTAAAGATGGCCTGACTGATGAGCAAATACCGGGTGCCGCGGTTGTCTTCGTAAAAGATGGACGGGTTATTTTTCAAAAAGGATTCGGTGTAACAGAGAAAGGAAAGCCTCAAAAAGTTGACGAACACACCGTATTCAGGTTGGGAAGTGTTTCGAAAGGTTTTGCTTCGGTCCTGACGGGAATAATGGTAGAAGAAGGAGTTGTGAACTGGAATGACCCTGTATTCCGTTATTTGGAGGATTTCAAACTGAATGATCCGGAACAAACCAAGCGGATTCAGATCAAGCATCTATTGTCTCATACCACAGGATTGCCACGCCATTCGTATACGAATTTGGTAGAAGACGGACTTTCTTTAGACAGCATCATTCCCCGGCTGCAATACGTGCCTTTAATTTCAAAAGAAGGCAGGCAGGTTTCCTACCAGAATGCAACCTATTCAGCAATTGAAAAAGTGCTGGAATCCCAAACGAATACCAGCTTTCACACACTTCTGGAAGAGAAACTGTTTAAGCCGTTAGCAATGAATCATTCATCGGCAAGTTTTGAGAGCATTCAATCTTCCACGAATAAAGCGTTGCCCCATGTCTATCATTCCAGTTCGAGGGGACGTGTACCCATGTCTATTTCTGAAAAATATTACAATGCAATTTCTTCCGGAGGAATCAATGCTTCGGCCTCAGATATGGGGAAATGGTTGCTATTGTTAACCGGTCATCATCCTGAAATAATTTCCGGGAAAAGGCTGGAAGAAATTTTTGATCCGTTGGCTACCATCCACAACCGACGCTATAGCCGGTATTGGGAAGGAGTGAATGAATCGTATTATGGAATGGGGTGGAGAGTGCTTGATAATCATGGGCAAAGAATCGTATACCACGGAGGATATGTAAACGGCTATCGAAGCGAAATCGCTTTTGCACCAGAAGATGGAGTAGGAATCTGCATTCTTATCAACACTCACTCAAGCTATCCGTTAACTGTTATGCCCGACTTTTTTGATCACTTCAAATCTAATTCTGTGGAAGTTGTTTTAGAGTGAGGTGTAGCAACTTGGCTTTTATATTTGATTCATAAAAGTAGCTGAACTTTTATGGTTAAATTTAAACACGGCATCGTCTCCGGTCATCCCGAAACGTTTGTTAGACGACATCTTTTGGTTTATATTTTGAATACTTAACTACAAACAATCTACTTGCTTTGCTGTCCAAAAAAGCCAAATATGCTATTCATGCAATGTTACGTTTAGCGAAAGAACGTAACCGCGGCCCCATGTCTATTGGAGAGATTGCAGAGAAAGAGAACATCCCACACAAGTTTTTGGAAGCTATATTACTTGAGCTTAAAAGTTCGGGATACATTAGCAGTAAAAAAGGACGAAGCGGAGGATATTATCTGCGTCAACACCCGGATGAAATTAACCTCGCAGATATTCATCGTACGATAGATGGTGCGATTGCTCTGCTTCCCTGTGTTACTTATAACTATTACGAACGGTGTGAAGAGTGCAAGGACGAGAAAACATGTACGATTCGCAAAGCAATAAAAGAAGTGAGAGATGAAACAGTGCATATTTTAAAAAGATATACACTGACCCGTTTGGTAGAACAGGAAGGGTTTTTAGAAGAGTTGTAGTTTTTTTAAAATTAATTCCTATAAACTTGGTAGGTAATTAGGTATTTTGTAGATTCATCCCATTCTTAAAATCCTAACCAATATTTATTCCATGAAATACAAATATGATACAAAAGCTATACTGACATTAACATTGTTTTCAGTCTTTCTAACATTATTCACTTCAACCAGATTGGCAGCGCAAAGCAAGAACATCGATCACGAGACTTTCTACTGGTTGCGCTATAGTCCCTCGTTTGATCTTGGCAGCAGTTGGTCGCTAAAAGGTGAATTAGAGATCCGGAGGTGGGCTTTCCCCGACCGTCAACATCAACTGCTGGTTCCCCGTGTAACATTTGTGAAAAGCCTTTCTAACGGCTGGGAGATAGGAGCAGGCGGTGTATATTTTTTCCAGTCATTGCCCCAGGATGGCGAGGCTGACATTGACTTGACGCGTCCCGAAATAAGGCCTCACCAGGATTTGACGATGAGAGATAAGGTGGGTAACGTGGGGATTACACATCGATATCGGCTGGAGGAACGGTTCATCAGAAAAACGGAAGGAACTGAACTTGCTGATGGATATGATTTCAACTTGCGGTTTCGCTACCGTGTTCAATTCAGGATTCCACTCAATGATAAAAGTGGGGCCGGAGCTCTTGACTTCAAAATTGGTGATGAAATTATGATCAATGCAGGTAAAGATATTGTCCGAAATACCTTTGACCAGAATCGATTGTATGTCGGAATCAGAAGCAAATTCAGTTCTAAAAGCAATCTTGAGGCCGATCTCATCAATTGGTTTCAACAACGAAGTAACGGCGATGATTTCAGAAGCCGATATATTTTACGTGTAACATTCAATCAATCTTTTTAAATTTAAATCCTATTAAATCTATAGATATTATGAATATTAAAACCTTTTTCTTACCTGTCATTATCCTCTCAATCTTAATATTAGGTATTCTGGGTGGTTGCGGCTCTTCCGATAAAAAAGGTCAGCAAACAGAAGGTGAAAATGCAAGGATAGCCATATCCGGTGCCTTTGCTCTCTATCCATTGGTGACCACCTGGGCGGAGGAGTTTAACAAAACTCATCCCAACATTCAGTTCGATATTCAGGCTGGCGGAGCCGGCAAGGGCATGGCCGATGTGATGGCCGGTGCTACCGATTTGGGTATGTTCTCGAGAAATTTCACACAGGCAGAAATAGATCGCGGAGTGTGGTGGGTAGCTGTGACCAAAGATGCGGTAATTCCAACTATAAGCACTGAAAATCCCTACCTGGAAGAGCTGCATAAGCAGGGAGTAACTCAAGAAGATTTAGCCACGATTTGGTTGAATAATGAGTACCCTCATTGGGGAGATGTTATAGATCTGGAAGAAGGCAGGGGAGAGCAAATCACGGTGTTTGCCCGTTCTGATGCAGCCGGCGCCGCCGAAACATTTGCATCCTATTTTGGTGCTCATCAGGAGGATATGAATGGGGTAGGAATAATGGGAGATCCGGGACTTGCTGATGCAGTGCGGAGAGATCCTTTGAGTGTTGGTTTTAACAATACCATTTATGTTTATGATGTGGAATCGGGCCAAAAAAATGAGGGTATTGAGATTATTCCGTTTGATCTGAATACAAATGGCGTGCTTGATGAAGATGAAGATTTTTATGACAACTTCAGTGCCATTTTAAAAGCAGTTGGTTCTGGAAAATATCCATCGCCACCGGCCCGTGAATTATACTTGATAACGAATGGCGAACCTGAACAACAGGCCGTTATTGCATTTCTCGAGTGGGTTTTGACAGAAGGACAGCAATTCGTTCGGCCAAGTGGTTACGTTCCTTTGAATGAGGCTTATATCCGGGATCAGCTTTCGAAACTTCAAAACTGAATATGTTATGATCTCAGCTTTAAAAATCAAACAGGCAGGCAGGCGTTTTTGGGTGGATCGGGTATCTACAATCTGGATGTTTGCCGGACTCTCTTTCATTTTAGTGATTCCACTTGCCATATTCCTCGGCTTGCTGATCAAATCGTTGCCACTGCTCTATGATCAGAGTATTTGGACTATTCTCAGCGGTACCCAGTGGTCGCCGATGAAAGGTAATTTCGGATTTCTTCCATTTATTGTGGGTTCTGTTTTAGTAACCATATTGGCGGTTTGCATAACAGCGCCAACCAGTTTAATGACCTCTATTTACATCACACAATTTGCTCCAAAACGGTTTTTAAAAATGGTGCATCCGGTCATCGATATTCTGGCCGGAATTCCATCAGTGATTTACGGAGTTTGGGGAATTTTGACGATTGTTCCGTTGGTCGCCGGGCTGGCATCGTGGTTTGGCATCCGGTCCACGGGTTACAGTATCCTGGCCGGCGGAATTGTTCTGGCTGTTATGTCCACTCCTTATGTGCTCAATATGTTGATTGAGGTATTTCGAAGCATGCCTGTCGGCCTGAAAGAAGCTTCCCTGTCTCTGGGATCGACCTATTGGGAGTGTATTAAACATGTTCTTTTAAGAAAAGGATTGTCCGGCATTCTGGCAGCTTTCGCACTCGGGGTATCCAATGCTTTGGGGAATACGATTGCTGTATTGATGGTAGTCGGAAACCGGGTACAATTTCCATCCAATGTGTTTGAGGCCGGGTATCCCATTCCTGCTTTAATTGCTAACAATTACGGGGAAATGATGTCAATTCCACTCTATGATTCGGCGTTGATGCTGGCCGCATTGCTGTTATTTGTGATGGTGACGTCCTTCAATTTTGCATCCCGGTACGTTATTCAAAAATCGGAGGTAGGATGAATAAGAAGCTATTTGAAGAAAAGTTTTTCAAATATTTAACAAGGCTTACCACATGGTTACTCTTTGTGGTTTTGGGATGGATTATCGCGACGATTTTATATCGTGGAATTCCGGCTATGTCATGGGATATGATTACCAAAGTACCGCAAGGCGGATTTTATTTTGGGAAGGAGGGCGGGGTACTGAACGCCATTATTGGATCCTTTTATCTGGCAGGTGGCGCCACTTTATGTGCAATTGTTGTCAGCTTGCCTGTGGCGTTGTTTATGAACATTCATATGATTAAACATCGAAAAACACTCATCCGAATCCGGCTTTTGCTGGATATTTTGTGGGGTGTGCCGGCTATCGTGTACGGTGCATTCGGGTTTACTTTGATGTTATTTATAGGTCTTCGTGCCTCATTGCTTGCCGGAATTATCACCGTCGCCATTATGATTTGCCCGATCATGATTCGGGCTATGGATGAAGTCTTGCGAACCATTCCGCGAGGCTTAATGGAGGCTTCGTATTCTCTTGGTTCTACCCAAACGGAAACGGCATTCAAGATTTATGCAAGAAAAGCATTGCCGGGCCTCACCACAGCGATTCTTTTGGCTTTGGGAAAGGGAGTCGGTGATGCCGCCGCTGTTCTATTTACGGCCGGTTTTACCGATTACATTCCAGAAAATTTATTGCAGCCAACGGCTACACTTCCATTATCCATATTCTTTCAGCTTAGCTCACCCATCGAAGCGGTCAGGGAACGGGCGTACGCAGCTGCTATCATTTTAACAATATTAATTCTGTTGTTCAGCCTGACCGGACGCGGAATTTCAACGCTTTACAAAAAATATACTGCAAATGGTACTGACTGAAACACCAATCATTCGAATCCGGGACCTTAATGTTCATGCCCCGGATCATCATATTCTCAAAAATATTCATCTGGATATTCCCAAAAATAAAATTACCGTATTGCTTGGCCCTTCCGGATGTGGGAAAACTACACTTCTGAAAAGCCTGAATCGGTTAACCGATTTATATTCCGAGCTGAAAGTAAAAGGGAATATTTTTATTGATGGCGACGATATTCTTCACCCTGATCGGGACGTAACCCAAATCCGCCAAAAAATGGGATTGCTTTCTCAGCGTCCATATCCACTGCCCATGTCCATTTTTAAAAATGTGGCGTATGGATTAAAACTCAAAGGCATTAAAAATAAAGAGGAGATTCAAAATCGCGTTCAGGAATATCTGGAAAAAGCAGCTTTGTGGGATGAAGTGAAAGATCGCCTGCACAGTTCCGCTGAACAATTATCAATTGGGCAGCAGCAACGATTATGCCTGGCACGTGGACTGGCCGTAAATCCGGAAGTAATTCTTGCCGATGAACCAACGTCCGCCCTTGATCCGGTTTCAACTCAAATGATTGAACAGCAATTTCAGCAGTTGAAGGAAGAATATACCATCGTGCTGGTCACACACATGCTTCGGCAGGCGCGGCGGTTAGCGGATTATGTGGTGTTCATTTACTATGGAGAAATCATCGAACATGGCCCTGTAGAACAGGTGCTAGATCATCCCAAAGAAGAGTTAACAAAAAAATATGTAACAGCAGGAGTGTAGAATTGAGGTTGCCATTGAATGCATGCAAAAGGCTTTCTGCTTAAGTGTCCATGAGTCGGCATTTGCGGTCTGTCTTGAAGGGGGGGTATTTATACCACCGATTTCAATGCTTAAAATGTGATATAAATACTACCCCTCCGGCAACTGAAGTGCAGATAAGCCCGGTATAGGATAGGGTGAACGGTGAACGTGACTAATAGAGTGAGAATCGCTTCCGTTAAAAAAAGATGGTGTACTTTGAACTTAACTGATGAGGTTTAATATGGAAACCTTATCCTGCGGAAATGTTTTCTTCTCGTTTATACAAAATTTTTAAACAGACAGGCATTTATGTCTCCTCTGCAAGCTTTTTGATGGATTCCAGAGAAGACGAATCCAATTTTTCCTCAATATGAGACATCTTGTCTGTTGTTGTCATCGGAAAAGCTACAGATGGATATTGCATTGCCTTGTGAAAAAGCAGAAAGGCTTGTCTATAAAATTTCTTTGATTTTTCTTCATCAATTTCTAATTCTGCTCTTTCATACAAAATATCCCCAACAGCATATGCAAGTTCTACATTGAATAAGCCATCTTTTTTTAAAACTTCGAGCGTTTCTGACAGCGTTAGTGATTGAAAGCTCTTAGAATCATCATCTAAAAAATCATCAAGAGTTTCATCAATCATTATTTGCGCTTCTTGATGCAGACCTTGGCTTTTTTTGAATAAAATTTTCTGCAAGACCTGAACAAGCTGCTGGATTTGCCTCATAATAAAATCTTGCTCAAATATTCCTGACATAGTTCTTATTAATTTTGAGGTATAGCGTTCTTGCGCTTAAGCACTAGATAATTGACTGTTTGTGATTGGAGTTTACTATTTGATACCTGGAAAACAAAACGGGCTGAAAAGACAAATGAATTTGAGTTACAGTACAGGTTATGATAGGAGAGAGAATCGTTCAGATATCATATTAGCAGTAAATTTTTTACACCCTATAACAGATAAAATTGTATGAAATCTCTTATCTTTATGATAAGAGATTTTTTATACCCTTTAACAACAGAGAGAATAGACTCATGGAAAAATTAAAAACCAACTTTCAAAAGAGTATTTCGAGACGGGATTTTGTAAAAGCAGCTTCAGCATTTACGGCCGGAGGCATTATGCTGGGTTCATTGCCTTTAGGAGCAAGTGCATATGCAGGTGCAAGTGACGAATTGAAACTGGCTATTATTGGCTGTGGAAACCGGGGGACCGGAGCCGTTGCCAATGCACTGGATGCAGCCGAAGGCATTAAATTGGTGGCTATGGCAGATATCTACGAAGACCGCCTGAATAGCAGTTACAATATTTTAAGCCAAAGAAACGGCGATAAAGTGGATGTGCCTGATGAAAACAAATTTATTGGCTTCGAAGGCTACAAAGATGCAATGGCGTTAGCTGATGTTGTAATTTTGACAACACCTACATTTTGGCGTCCGTTGCATTACGAGGAAGCCGTTCGCCAGGGCAAACACATTTTCATGGAAAAACCTGTGGCCGTAGATCCGGGAGGAGTACGAAGAGTTCTGGAAGCCGCAAAAGTTGCCAGGCAAAAAAATCTGAATGTGGTTGTAGGCTTGCAGCGCCGTTACTCAAACAAATACCGTGAAATTTACAATCGAATTCAGGACGGACAAATTGGTGATGTGGTCTCAGGAAATATCTACTGGATGGAAGGCGCATTCGGAAACTTACGGCGCGATCCTTCATGGAGCGAACTCGATATGCAGATCCGTAACCAGTTCCAGTTCTTCTGGACATCCGGCGGGCAGGTTCTCGATCAGCTTATTCACAATATCGACGTAGCCAACTGGTATGTGGGAGGTCACCCGGTTTCAGCACAGGCAATGGGCGGCCGGCTTGAAGCAATCACCGGTAAAGACACCGGCCAGGTATACGATCACAATTTCATCGAATATACCTATCCCGGCGGCGTGATTGTTTCTGCACAGGCCCGGCGGCAAAGAGATACAATGACCCGGGTAGCTGAACGCATTGTGGGATCAAAAGGTGTGGCTTATACCCAGGGGTTTGCCGATGACGGCACAATCACAGATTCATCCGGCAACGTGATTTATGATTATCGTGGAAATACGGAGCCAAATCCATATGTACATGAGCATACAGAGCTGTTTGATGCCATCCGCAATGGAAAAGTTCTTGATAATACAGAACGTGCTGCTCAAACAACCATGACAGCGATTTTGGGATATATGGCTGCCTACTCAGGCCAGCTTTTAACTTATGATGAAGCACTCAATTCAAACCTGCGGTTCTATCCGCATCACGAATTGAACCCTGAAGATGTGAACTATGATACACCTGCGCCAATTACGGTTGGCGAAAATGGATATTATTCGGTACCCATGCCGGGTATGACTCCTGTGGTTTAGTCAAGTTGGATCCCGGGTAAACTTTATCCGGGATCTTTTTTATAGCATCAGAGATTTACGGATGAAGTGAAATCTCTTTTTCCATCCCAAAAAATAATCATTCCAATAAGAGCCTTGTGAGCAAGTGCTTTCGGGAAGTAGCGGCAATGTTAACTTCCAGGATTAAAGCTGGCTCATAACCGCTTTATCGAACATCCGGTCGCTTAGGATTCTTCTCATTAAGATCAGCGGTTTTGCCAGTTTTCCTTTGGCATACCTAGTTTTGGGTTTGTTGGATGAAACGGCTTCTGAAATAATTTCAGCTATAACCGAAGGGGGAGAACCTCCACCTTTTTCATAAGAATCTGCAGAAGATTTGCTCACTGCCTTGGCCAGTTTTGCATAAGCTGTATCGCCCGAACGTTCCATCATAGGACCCGACATTACATCTCCAAATTCGGTTTGAATGATTCCGGGTTCAATAATCACAACATCAATTCCAAATTGTTCGAGCTCAAGCCGAAGACAGTCGCTCCATCCCTCCAATGCATGTTTGGTAGCATGATACCATGCACCAAGTGGCGTATAGATTTTTCCACCCATGGATGAAATGTTGATGATTTTTCCGGATTGTTGTTCCCGCATGTATGGCAGAAGAAGCTGGGTTAATCGTGCGAGTCCAAAAATATTGACTTCAAATTGTCGGCGGGCATCATCAATCGTGGTATCTTCTACAGCACCGTAGATAGCATACCCAGCGTTATTAACCAAAATATCTACTCCGCCGTGGTTTTTCTGGATGGTGGAAACTACATGCTGGATATCTTCCTCAACCGTGATATCCATTTTGATGGCTTTCGCTCCGAGATCTTCAAGATCCTGCATTTTCTCGATTCGTCGAGCTGCAACGTAGACGGTATGGTTGTCTTTTAATAACTGTTTGGCCGTCGCTTTTCCAATTCCGGATGAGGCTCCGGTTACGAGTACCACTTTTTTGTTCTTCATTTATTGAGTTTTTAATTTTGATTAGATTGAATGTTCATTCGGTTTTACTAAAAAAAATTTAGCGGCTTGAAAAACTGATCCAGGTCGTATGGATGGCTTCTTCAAGTATTTCGTTCGTTACGGTTCCTTTTTTACTCAATTCCATTTGAATAAGGGTCCTGATATTTCCATAGCAAAGCTGACTGAGCAAATTCAATGGAATTTGTCTGAAGGTGCCATCAGCAATCAATTCCTCCAAAAAGTGAATCATTGATTGATAGAACACCTGGGATTTCTTTTTTACTTCTTCCGAAATGATAGGAGTGAAATCTACCTGCTCAGTAAAAATAAACTTCAGAGGATTGCCGGAATAGAAGTGATAAACGGTTTTAAATGTTTCTGTGAATGTCTGTTCAGGCGACATATTTTTATCCAAAACAGTATCCAGACGTTCTCCGAACTCCTTTTTAATCTCCAGGTAGAGTTCATTCAAAATCTCTTCCTTGCTGCTAAAATGATGATAAATCGTACCGACTGCCACACCCGAATCTTTTGCAATTTTAGACATTGGTGTGTTGTGTACTCCCAATTCAGAGATCAGTTTTAGCGTGCTCTGTAAAACAGCTTCTTTTTTCATTGAAAAACCGAATGAATGTTCGGTTGATAATATAGCCAAGTTTCCCTACCTGTCCAATCGTTTTTTTGATCAATGATGGTGTCAGATTTTGTGATCCTGAAATGATGACATTTGCCTTTTGGAATCTATTTCAACCAATCCTGTTATTTTGGATAATCTCTTTTACTTCCGCTTCATTTAAATCTTTGTTGTAGAGAGGTTGGTCAACATCCATCAGATGACTTTCGGAAAGCTTGCCAACATAAACCGGAGCAAATCCAATTTGCCTGATAAGATCTTCAACCAGTTCAAGCACAACTTTGTCATCGCCAGCATAAGGAATGGTTCTTACGTTATCTGACCGATTCGCCTGGTTCTTTAAATGTTCGTAATAGATTGTGTTAAAGGCTTTTACAACATGCGCTTTTTGGAAATGATCAGCCACAAATGTGGATGCCGCTTTGCTGCTTTCCCTGGCTTTTGTTGCTATTTCACCATCTCGTCCGGGGTAGGGGTTTGTCGTTTCAATGATAATTTTTCCTTCTAATGGACCTGTTTTCTCAGCGACTTCTTCAATGGCCCAAAACGGAATGGACAACACCAACACATCTCCAAAATCAGCGGCTTCTTTAATCGTACAAACGCTCGCATTTTCTCCGGCGTCTTCTGCAAGCTCTTTCAACTGGTCGGGATGTCGGGAGCTGAATTTGACTGAATGTCCTGCATTCGCAAGGTGAATTCCAAGATTTCCGCCGATATGTCCTGATCCAATGATTCCAATCTTCATGATATTAGTCCTTTTTGTTTAACTACCTAAACATGCACTTTTACACAGTCGTTCAACAAAGGACTTTTATCTATCAATAATTGTGCTGACAAGATTATTACTGAAAACGAGATTAAATAGACAAGTAAATCTCAGAGATATCGAAGATAGAATTTGTAAGAAACGACTTTTTGATCTGTTGAATTGATATTTCAATCGTTGAAGAGAAAAAAGCCGAGTCCACCCGGGTCTTTGATAATGATATTATCTACTTCATTATTCGGGTTGAAATAAGTGATTTCTTCCGCAATAGGTATGTTTTGTTGCCGAATATAGTCGATCACTTTCAAATTTTCGGGGCCGTTGAAGTACGTTAATGAAGGGTTAAAAAAGAGATGGGGACAGCTATTTGGTTCATAAAGTGTAATTGTAACCTGGTCGATATTCGTAAACGACGGCCATTTCGGATCATTCCTTTCAAACCCAAGAATGGACCATATTTCTTTTGATTTTTCTACCTCCGGGGTTTCCAGTCCAATACCCATATAATTTCCAAGAACTGAATCAGAGGTTTCTGATATTTGCAGATCAAAAGAGGTATCCGTTTCGATTAAATAGATCCACATACCACTGGTATCAGTAAGCAGAAATCCGTCATTGGTTTTGACCACTTTTGCCAATTTGGAAAGTTCGTTTACCGCTTCCTTCCATTCTGAACGGAACAGCTTGATTCCTGCACGGGCATATCTGTCCGGATTGATTTGTATAAAGGCTTTCCCATCGGATACGAGAACAGGATCCTTATCAGAAATAATATTGAACTTCAATTTTGAATAAAATTCAATACTGTTCTTTAAATCGTTGGTTGGTGTCTGTATGAGGGTTTTCATCAGGATATCCGGTCGTTAATTTTTTGAATGGTGAAGATTGAAGATGATCAATCCGATTTCTGTTTTGTGAATATCGAAAATCAGACCTTAAGAAAACCACGGAATCCACGGGCGCCATAATAAGATTCTGCTCCGTTGTGGTACGTGAAAACTTGATCGTATCGCCGGTCACAAAATATTGCCCCGCCAAGTTCTCGGATTTCTGCAGGAGTTTTCACCCAGCTTGAAGTTTTTGTATCGAAATTGCCAAGACTTTGCAGTTCCCGATATTGTTCTTCAGTCAGCATTTCAATTCCCATTTCGGCAGCCAAATCCATTGCGCTGTTTTTGGGCTTGTGCTTCTTTCGGGATTCAAGAGCTTCACCATCATAACAAACACTTCTTCGGCCTTTGGGACTTTCGGCTGAGCAATCAAAGAAAATGTATTCTCCGGTGGTTTCATCGAACCCAACAACATCGGGCTCACCACCTGTTTGCTCCATTTCGTTAAGCGACCAGAGTTTCTCCGGATGACTCTCCAACTTTGACTGAACATCTGGCCAGTGTAAATCTTTATGTCGGTTCACATTCTTCTCAAATCGGGTCTTCAAGATTTGGAGAAGTTTATCATTTTGCTGTTGAGACAGCTCTTTTTTCGGGTTGCTCATTTTTAAACTGTTTGGAGTTTCTAAGGAATTTTTCTGGAAAAGTTCTGATGTAAATACCTGAATCTAACGGTCATGCAATCCTTTTCCATCAAGAATTTTCGGGATATATTTTTCAACTCTTCGTTTTCTCGTCCGGGATTGCTTGGCATCTGAAAAATAGAGAGTGTAACCCCGCTGGCGACCCGGAGTTAATGCCTCAAAAGCTGTTTTAAGTTGAGGATTTTCATCCAGTTTTTCTTGTAATTCTTCCGGTAGATCGGGTTCTTCATTTTCTCTTTCAGGTACTTTTAAACCCTTTTTTTCTATTTCAACAGCTTCCTGAATGTAGGATTTGATAACGGATTCAACCTCAACAATATCTTCCAGCCTTTTGAAGGAGAGCCTGCGCGCTACCCGTGAATTCTCACCGGGTTTCTCCAGAATATTATTGTTGTCTTTCATCAACACTCCTTTAAAAAACATCAGCGCACAGGAGTCTTTAAAAGGTTGGATGATAGCAATATTATTACCCTGAGATGTGTAGCATGGTTTTCTCCATTTCAACTCTTCAGTGAGTCCACATTCGAGACAGATTTGTCGTAACCGTTCCATCTCTTCTCGCCATTTGTCGGCTTTGCTTAAAAATTTATCAACGTTGGAATTCATGAACTAATCCAAGGGGTTCGCTTCTACGCCATCGAATGTCATCTCAATCGGTTGGATGAAACCATTTTCGTCAAAGTACATTCGGTCAATGCTGACCACCCGGTGGTGAGGATCATCCGTATCAAGAGGCCGGCGATGGTACACCATATAGTAATCTTTATCCGGGGTGATGATGACGGAGTGATGGCCGGCACCTCTTGCAACGGTGGAATCCTGTTCCAGGACTTTTCCGATTCGCTCAAATGGACCGGTTGGGGAGTCCCCGATGGCATAAGCAACGCTGTAATCCGGCCCCATCCAGCCGCCTTCTGACCACATGAAATAATATTTGCCGTTTTTTTTGAATACAAAAGGGCCTTCTACATAACTATCCGGAGTGATTTCCTTGTAGTATTCTCCGTCTTCAAACGGTTCCAGGCTGAGCAGGTCATCACTCAGTTTTACCACATTGCAATGGCGCCAGCCGCCATAAAACATATAAAACTGACCGTCATCATCTTTAAAAACAAACTGATCAATAGGTTGGGCTCCATTATGAAATTCATTGATCAAAGGCTCGCCCAGAGCATCTTTGTACGGGCCTTCCGGCTGATCGGCTACGGCTATCCCGATACCTCCGTATTCTTCATTACTCTGAATATCATTGGCTGAAAAGAACAGATAATACTGATCGTTTGCTTGGATTATAGATGGTGCCCACATCGAGTAAGACGCCCATTTCACATCTTTTATGTCCAGCACGTGCGAATGCTTTTCCCAATTGACCAGGTCTTTGGATGAGAAAGCATCAAAGAAAGTTTGGATCAGGTATTGCTCGTTGATGGCTTTCGAACGGGCCTCAAGCTGTCTTTCTGTAAATACGGAAGAAGTATCCGGTTTTCCGTAATGATCGGAATAGGTGGGGAAAATCCAGTATTCGTTATCAAAAATGATACCTTCGGGATCGGCATACCAGCCTTCAATCACAGGGTTTCCCGCTTGGATTTTTTGTGATTCGGGCTCAACTTGTGAACAGGAAATAAAGAGTACAAAGACGATGCTGAAGAGAGGAAGTTTTCTCAAAATCACTGTATTTTTTTTGGATGAAAGTTAGGTCTTCCGATAAAATATAATTTTGTAATGAATTTTGTTGAGCAGAAGAAATAAGGTCTTCTTCAATCAAATACAGAGTAAATGGATTCACCCGGAGGATAGCATGAAAAGATGAGCAATTTAAAAGACATCAAACACCATTCGTCTGATTCTCCAGCTCCTTCAGATCAGAAGCATCTTTCGCAGGGGATGCACCAAAAAACCTGGAATATTCCCGATTAAATTGAGATGGACTGTTGTATCCCACTTCATACGCTGCATTCCCAACGGTATACCCTTGATATACTAAAAGCTTTCTTGCCTCCAATAATCTTAATTCTTTTTGAAATTGAATGGGGCTCAAGCCTGTCATTTGTTTGAATTTTCGGTGAAATGTAGTTACACCCATTCCGGCTTTGTCTGCCATTTGTTTTACTTCGATGGGTTCTGTATAACTTTCCCGTAGCCATTTTACAGATTGATGAACATTCGGGATGTCACCATCAGTATGGCAGAGCTGTTTGAGACGCCAACCTTGGGGACCAAGAAGTACCCGATAGAGGATTTCCCTTTCATACGCAGGAGCGAGTGCAGGAATATCCTCCGGGTTTTTCAGAAGGCGCAGTAACCGGAGCCATGCATCAATAAACTCTGGTGTAGCATCACAAGCCATAAATTTGTCAGAGCTATTTGATTCAGGAAGGCCATCAGAAATGTCATTCAGTAAATCCATTAATCTGTATAGATTCAAAGAAAGGCCTACTGATAAATATGGTAGTCCCTCAGATCCCTGATGTACTCGCCCCGTTACCGGAATTTCGAGGGGCACAACAAAATAGGAGGGAGCTTTCGCGTAAATCACCTGATCACCAATGGTAATTGTTTTGCTTCCCTGAACTACAAATCCAATCATCGGTTCATAGATTGCCGCAAGTTGATGTTGAGGAACTTCACCCTTTATTATCCATACTCCCGGCAACTCGGTTTTTGTAGGATCCGTGCCGGCGTTACTTGTCAACTGAGCGATTTCACTAATTGCTTCCTTTATCATACAGAATACCTCATGCTATTTTTAGGTTTATTCTGATTGAGTAGTGTAAGGAAAAGGTGCATTGTGTTTTTAGACAGGTAGGATTAGGCAATAAATCGGTATGATCAGATCTTTCCGTGCGGACAGAAATATCCTATACTTTTTTTATTTAAATCACAATAGGAGAAACCAATGAAAATAGCAATCATAACAGGCGGAAGTAACGGAATCGGAAAAAGCACAGCCCTTGAACTGGGAAAACGCGGGGTTAGTGTCATCCTAACCTATCATTCCCATAAAGAAAGTGCAGATGATGTGGTTCGGCAAATTGAACAAAACAATGGAGTCAGGGCCATAGGACTAAAATTAGATCTGAGTCAAAAATCAACCTTTGACGATTTTACACAGCAAATAAGGGAGAGTCTCCATGAGGTTTTTCAGAGAAACAGTTTTGATTATTTAGTGAATAATGGAGGCATTGGCGGTGGAATGATGTTTCCGGAGATGACTGAAGACTATTTCGATTTGATACTCAATACAAACTTTAAAGGACCCGTTTTTTTAACTCAACAGCTTATCCAACTAATGGAAGATGGCGGACGGATTGTAAATACATCAAGCAATTCAGCGTCGCTCACTCCTCCGGGCTATTCAGTTTATGGTTCTTTAAAGGCAGCTCTGTCAACCTGGACACGTTATTTGGCGAAGGAGTTGGCGCCGCGACAAATCCGTGTGAATGCCGTTTCTCCGGGCCCGGTTCACAGTAATTTCGGCGATGGAGTATTTGACAAACACCCCGAATACATCAAACCTTTGGCAGATCAAACGGCACTTGGAAGAATTGCCAACCCGGATGATATTGGCAAGGTAATTGTAAACTTATTGTCTGATGATTTTAGCTGGGTTACTGCACAGGACATTGAAGTTTCAGGTGGCTTTATGTTGTAAATGTTAAAAAAGGTGAAGCATAGTTGTGACAGAAACCAATGAAAAATGTGTTTAATTAATAACCTCTCCGTTATTATTAGCCAATTTTTCGCGCCATTTTTGGATTTGCTCCGGTGTTTGTTTCATCCACTCGGTTACTTCACCGACAATTTTTAGAGGTGACCGGGAGCGATAGGAACGTGTCGGATTTCCAGGGAATTTTTTATCCGTAACATTTGGGTCATTTTCAAAACTCCCGGTTGGTTCAACAATATAAACCCGTTCAGAGCCCTCACCTTTAGCCAATGCTGCTGCAAGTCCCGCTCCATTGACAAGGGCGGTGAAATAGATGTGATTCATTTTGAGTTCAGATTTGTAATTTGATTGGTTACCAGCAATCAGCAAATCCCCGACCTGTAAATCTGCTTTCGTCCCGTGATAGAAGGGACCTTTGTCAGAAGGTTTATTCTTGTACGAAGTTGCCAATTCATGATTCTTTTTTGCCTTGGCAGGTCCACCTAAATCTTCATAGCATTTGGCAATCTTTAAGTAGAGAGAAGGGAAAGCACTCGCAACAGTATCATCATTTAGCTTTAATGCATGCATCAGAGTTGTTTCCAGCCATTTTAATTTATCATGAACATTGGTTTGATGCCGTGACACACAATGAGCTGCAATAAACTTTTCAAAATCGTTCAATGTTTCGTTCCAGGCCTGGAGAAAACATTTGACCGCTTCTTTGGGTTCGCCCTTATCTTCCAGTTCCATCCCCTTAAGACAGAGCTTGACAATATTGTTGTTTGGATTGAATTCCATTTGCTGATTATTCTAACCTGAATATTTTATCCTTTTTCATAATGAAGGATGATAATCCCGCTTTTGCAGGTGATTGATCGAATCAACTTTAGCGGCTGCCATTGTTCCAACATCGAGAAAGCAGATTCACCTTTTCCAATGTAATTTTAATCTTCTCATGAACTGGGTACTATTTATTAGAAAAAATCAGAGTTAATTGATCCAAACAAGCGCTAAAGCCTTCTTTAAAGCCCATTTCTATGATTTTTTCGAGGTCTTCAAGGGATTTATGCTTGATCTCGACATACACCGTAGTAATTCCATCAGATTCGCTGAAATTAACGATCCAATCAGAGTCAGGAAGGGATTCCGTTCTGTTTCCATTACTGTCACAAAAGCCATCACTGTAGGAGAAATTATCTTTTGGGTTGATGGATGTATAATCAGAAAAAGCCCAATGTTCTTCTCCGTTTGGCCCAACCATTGCGTATAAACGTCTTCCGCCTTCACTGAAATCCATGGATTTGGTCACGGATTTCCATGGTTTTGGAGCCCACCATTGGTCCAGAAGTTCGGGGTCGGTCCATGCAGCCCAAACATCCGATTGCGGAGCGTCAAATTCTCTTTTTACGGTGATCGTGTTTGTTTCCTTGTTTACAAGGAAGTCGAATTGTGGATTCATGTTCATTTTTCCTTCTTTTTTATTGTTGATAATACATTGTCAAGTTGATTGAAACGGTCTTCCCAAAGCTGTCTGAATTGTTCCAGCCATTTGTCTACCTCTTTTATTTTCTGTGGACGAATATGACAAAACCGTTGTCTTCCTTTTTTTCGGATGATGATAAGTCCGCTTTCATCCAATATTTTGATATGCTGCGAAATTGCCGGTCGGCTCATTTCAAAATTTTCAGCAATCGAATTCAGGTTTAGCGGTTCTTCAGCAATAAGGCACAGAATATCCCGCCGGGTTGGATCTGCTATAGCCTGAAATACATCTCTGCGTTTTTCCATACAATCTTTTGTGTAAGTAAATGCTTACGTAAATATATAGGTAAGTAAATACTTACGCAATTACTTTTTGAAATTATTTTGGTCTGATAGATTAACTAAGAGAGTCAGGAAAGGAGAGGAGGCTCTCAGAATGAGTTATTTGAAAAGTCACATAACAATCTCTCGTGTGAATTGACTTTCAGGCACTTTTTCTTGAAGTGTAAAAATCAACTTAGCAGGTCATTGTTGTATCGGTTTATAATAGATCAGTACGGCACCGCCACGAAACGTTTTTGTCTTGATGAATGTAAGAATCGTTCTGGCTTCGATATTTTCAAACAATGGCAACCCGCTCCCTGCAACAACCGGGTGAATACAAAGTTGATATTCATCAATCAAATTAAGTTTCATTAGCTGTATAATTAAACTCCGGCTGCCAACAAGAATGTCTCTACCTGATTGTTGCTTAAGTTCTAAAATCTCTTCCTCTAAGGAACGCTTTGCAACGGTTGCACTATTCCATTCAACATGATTCAATGTATGAGAAAAAACGATTTTTGGAATTTTGTCTATGGCTATAGCAAAGTCATTCATCGATTTTTCTTCTGAAGGATTTTCTAACAGTGTCCGCCAAAACTCCATAAGTTGATACGTTATTCTGCCATATAAAATCGCATCTGCCTCGCCTAAAAGTTCTTCATAGTGTTGGTGTATTTCTTCATCTGGCAGTCCTGCCGTATGGTCACAAACTCCGTCAAGTGTCATATTGATTGCTGCAATCAGTTTTCTCATTGAAGTCTATTCTTTAATGTTGTCGATAGTTGTTACTGTCATTTTAAAATGATCGTGAAGTGGTGGTTAGGTGACAAGTTAGTATTCGAGTTCATCCGGGTACACATCGGTATAGTCAGGTTCAGGATTTTTCTTGAATTGTACGGCATCTATAGTATCCCATCCCAGGATATAAGCCTTGCCAACTCTATGCATTCCATCCATCACACGGCCATCTTCGGCGAGTATGATCGGATAATTTAAATCAGCTTCCCGGATTAGAATAGCATGTTTATATATTGATCGGCAAGTGGGCTCGTTACCATGATGAAACCAGTGATTCTCATCAATTTCTCGAATTAAATCCAAACGAATCTGTTTAACTTCTGAGTTTTTTGTCAAGTTTATGAGTCGATCTACATCCCAAGCATAGAATCCATTTTGAGATGGACGAAAATAGTATTGTTTTCTCATAACAAATTAATCAGTTAGAGCAATTGCCACATAACGACATTGCGCATAAGTTACACTCAAATGTATGTGGATTTGTTAAATAAGGAATCGAGAGTTAAAAGCCAGAAAGCCGGGCCCGAGTATTGCGGGCGAAGTATGTTTGCATAATCATACAGATATCAAAATTCGACGATGAGAAGATGTTCCGAATCACGGACCGCTTATTTTTTTAATGGATGGTTTTACTCACTGTTTTAGACCACTCGATTTATTCTTTATTCTACTTAATAACCGTAAGCTTGCGTGTGAGTATCTGCCCGCCGGCCCGCAGTCGATACATATACACTCCGCTCGACAGCTCACTCGCATCGAAGCTCACCGTATGGATGCCCGCACTCATCTGATCGCTCACCAGCTCGGCTACCTGCCGGCCCGCTATATTGTACACCGCCAGACTTACGTGATTCGCCTGCGGAAGGTTGTAGCTAATCTGCGTGGTCGGGTTAAATGGATTCGGGTAGTTCTGCTGCAGCGCCAGGTTGCCCGGCAGCTCTCCATTTGCAATATCATCCTTAATTTGTCCGCTGCTGATCACCAGTTCAAAGCGCGACGGTTGTTCTCCGGTTGCTTTTTGTACCGGGTTCTGTGGGCGTAGATCCTCTTTAGCAGTTTTAGCCGCTACCGTGGCCAGGCTCTCAAAGTGGTACTCCCCGCCGGGGTTTAGCTCTACAATCTCGCCGGTTTTACTGTCGCGCAAGTAATAATTGTAGCCATTCTCCGGCAGGGTCCATGAAAACGTGTATGCTCCGCTCTCGGTGGTGGCAAACCCCACCGGAATCACTCTCTGCTCTCCGGGGTGTTCCGGAAGTGATAGCAGCGCATGCGGACGCCCATGCCTGTCATATGCTGCCAGTTCGGTATAGCGGCTCGCAAGGCCCGTCGAACTCAGCTTCGGTGCATCCAGATCATCCAGCTTCTCGTCAGCATCCTGATGGAACAGCACCCGGGTTCTGCCGCTATAGCCAGGCGTTCTGTCATACTCTACCTGCAGGCTCAGCAATTCAGGCATCGCTTCAGCAGGTGTATTATTGACTTTTGGGGCTGTGCCAAACAAGTCGTCATAGCTTACATAGCTCTCTGTACTGATTCCAAGCTGTGGGGAGGCATCGGTCGTACGTACCCAGAAACCAGCAAACGGGGTCACATACACCGGCGCATCAACGGCACAGCTACGGCTTATATACCCGCCGTTATTATCATTCTCGGTTTGATCCCACACAGTAATGCTGCCGGCCAGGTTGGTGGCTTCATCGATCATCTGGCATACGTCAATAGCTACAGGATGCGGGTTGGCAATCAAATAATAGCTGTTACCCAGCTCGTCTTGGTTTATATCATAATCCAGCTGTCCGTCAAAGCTGAAACTCCCGTCCAGTGGATTCCACGGGCCCTCATCACTCAACGATTTTGGGAAGCTGGTACTGCCTTTCTGGTCGTCAGTGTAAATATACACCAGCACCGTCTGGCCCTGGCTGATCGACTGTCCAGCCGAGGTAGGCACTACCCATTCGAAGGCTTCCTGGTTAAAAAAATACACGTTTGAGTTGCTGTCCGTCGGCCAATCACTACCCGGGAAACCCTGTGTCCACACCGGCGAAAGGAACGCGCCAACGGTCTGCTCGCCGGGGCTGGTTAAAAAGTGCCAGCCTTCCTGTTCAATATCTAATTGTTTGGCTGGCAAATCAATGTTCACCGTCCGCTGATTAATACCGGCGCGGTAGGTAAAGCTATCGTAATTATAGCCATATTTGGTGGGATCGGTTTCTAATGGGGAGTAGGTAAGCCCGTCCTGTTCCACCTGTACGTCATTGACCACCTGCCCTTGGGTAACCGGGTTATCGCCCAAGGTGAGAGTGCCGAATTCCGGAAGGGACACCAGGGTCAATTCATTATCGTCGTCAAATTCAAGGGATGAAGTGGCAAGTACAGTTTCACCTGTTCGGCGGTCCGGATCAAACCCGCCAATTTTAATAAGCCCCGGCACGGGGTTTTCCGCCAGCGAGGCATCAAAGGCGTCGTAGGTAAATGCAGTCAGGTAGGGATAGGAAATGTAGTCGTTATCCTGCTGGTCGGCCAGCTGCCAGACATCCTCACTTCCGTTGTCGGTTTCCCCGGTAAGATCCCAGCCGGCATCGCTAAAGGTACTCAACGTTTTTAGTTCAGTAGAGTTTTTTCCTGTTCCGCCTGCACTTATTGGCTGCCCGGAGGTCTCAGTATCCCAGAATGAGTTCGTGACAGTGGCATCGTTATCTCCAATCAACCCTCCAGCGGAGCTGCTTCCATCAACAAATCCATAAGCGTATGAATGGCTTACCGTTCCGGCACTGTTATATCCAATAAGACCACCAACATTCGAACCTCCATTTACTGAGGCTCCCGAAAATGAACAGCTCACGGTATCACCCGAATGACGGCCGATCAGTCCGCCAACAAACGAATCACCTGTTACAGACCCTGTAACGTAAACCTCCTGAATCAATCCTGAATTTATCCCAACGAGCCCGCCTACACCGGTGTTCCCTTCAACGGAAATATCAATCAAGGCAACCTTTTGGATAGATGCATTTTCGGTATATGAAAACAGGCCGACTTCCGATTCATCGCGATTTATTTCCAGGCCGGAAATAGTATGTCCTGCTCCATCAAAAGACCCCGTAAATTTGTCGGTAGAATTTCCGATCGGCTCCCAGCCTTTTCCGTCATTGGCCAGGGGCCCGCCGTCTTTTACGTACGTGGCATATCCGGCTGTATTCTCATCCAGATTGTTGTTCATTATATAATAAGCCGAAAGTTCGTTGCGTACGTTATTTAAATCCTCCCAGGTGCTTATTTGATGAGGTGATCCTTCTGTTCCGGTCGTAAGGATCTCTGCTGAGAAATTATCAAACGTAGCCGTTGCGCCTTGCAGGTCAGACGTATTACTATCTCCAACAAATAAGCCAACCCCGCCACTCTGGTAAGAGTTATCCGTAAAAGTCACGGTTCCGAGTGGAGTATTCAAATCATCCAGCGAATAGATACTGCCTGTCAATTGGTTGCCAATCCCGGTAAAAACCATCCGGTATCCCGCTTCAGGGTCGAGATCTTCTGCCAAAAAAACGCGGTCATCATTTGGTACAGACGACTCATTTTCCACTTTCTCGATAGCAAGTGCCGTATTGCTGCGGCTTGCCTTGGGGCTGTAACTAAAAAGATAACCATCGGTTGTACCCAGGCCGATATTATTCACCCTGGCTATGATGCCAAACGTCTGCGGCAAATCCGCATCCCAATCAACCAGGTCTACGCTGATACGAAAGTTTGATGCTGTAATCCCCGAAAGTGTACTGCCCACACGTGCGGGCCCGTAATCTGCAACCGGCGGGGCTGTTGTTGAGAGTTCATAAGCCCCACTTGGAAATGCAAAATTTCCGTTTCCCAGCGGATCATATTGATCCCAGCCGGCATCATTCCCGTCATCAAAGTTATCACTCTGAACAGATTCGGGAGGGAAATAGGTAACCGATGATTCAGCATAAACCTGGAGGCTTTGGGCTGCTTTTGTATAACTAGTTGGGATTATCAATAAAAGTAAAATGACCAGGAGCTGTTCTTTCTTCCAATGATAAGGGGAGGCTGACTTTGTTGAGTTCATATGGTATAGTAGATAATTAATGTATCCCGAGAGGAAGTTGTACCGCTGCAAAGATTACCCCTTACATATCCCCGTTCAGACCTGTTTATAAATGCCGTGTTCACGTAGTTAATGGTACACGGCGGTGTATGAGAGTTTTTTAATACGGAGTAAGGTAATCAAATTTTCGAAAGGTGCGAAAAAGGGGGAGTTTACTTTTCTTGCAAAACAATTGGCCGCAATTCATTAGCTCGAATACGTAACAAAAAAACTAAGTACATCCCTGGTTATTCAATATCCTTTGACAGGATTTCACAAAAGCTTGGATTACTTTATCAGTTAAAATAACTACCAGAACCCCATTTGATTTTAATGGCGGATTATTTAATATCCGAAAGTTATATGAGTAGATATTTGTCGATATATATTTTTGTCATTCTGACAATTGCTTCCCTTAGCCAGACTTGCCATGCACAGGAAAGTGCAGGTCGATTTCTGTACTGGCTGAAAGACGATCCGGTTTCCATGTTTTCGGCTATTGGCCACCAGGAGGTTTATACAATGGCATCTGTAGGGGTGGGGCTCACCGCCATTTCCCTCGGCGATGACCTTTCAAGCCTTCATTTCCAACAGAAGTATAGCAAATCTGATGTGCTCCACTTTACAAATGTATGGGGCGATTGGAGAATAGCAGGTGCAGTTTCCGCAGGTCTTTTTTCATCCTCACTGTTTACCAAAAATCAAAAATTCCAAGATGCCGCATTTACTTCCCTGCAGTCGTTAATCATGACCAATCTTACGGTGAATACAGCGAAATTTCTTTTTGCGAGAGAACGGCCTGAAGAGATGGAAGGCCCTTATGATTTTGAATTTGTAGAAACGGGTTCGTCTTCATTTCCTTCCGGTCACACAGCCACTGCATTTGCTGTTTTAACACCGTGGGTCATTTACTACCCCGGGCCGGTAACCTACGCACTGATGACCATTCCTGTAGGCACGGCTATTGCACGAGTGGCTAAAGGCAGGCACTGGCTTAGCGATGTAACCGCCGGTGCAGCAATTGGATTTTCGATGGGGCAATATTTGGCGAAGAAACACCTCAATGTACAAATGGATCGTATTCAATTTATGCCTTCTGTCGGTTCGGACAACCTTTCATTAGCGGTAAATTTTAAATTTTAAAGAATTCGTGACTCAACCAGAGGGTTACTTTTTCCGCATCGATTTTTTAAGATTCTTAAACATTTTTCCAAATTTCTTATCCTTTTGCCGTTTATCCACATATGTCATGTTGTAATAGGCGGCTTCCTTCTGGATTTTTAGATAGTTTTGATATCTGCTTTCTTCGATCAATCCATTCTTAACCGCTTCAATCACGGCACAACCCGGTTCATGAATATGCGTGCAATCCTTAAAACGGCATTGATGGCTTAAAGAATTGATTTCATCGAAGGTCTCTTCCAGCCCGGTATCTACGGAAAAATTACCCAGTTCCCTCATTCCGGGCGTATCAATAAAGATGGGGCCGGAATCAAGCCGGATGAGTTGTCTCCGAACAGTTGTATGGCGACCTTTACTATCTTTCTCCCTCACTTCATGCACATCCAACAAATTTTCACCAAGCAATGTATTAAGCAGCGTGGTTTTACCCACGCCTGAAGATCCAAGTAAACAGTAGGTTTGGGCAATTTGAAGTTCTTGCTTTAAAGCATCAATCCCGTCTTCTGATACACTGCTGATTGCAAAGAACGTGTATTTTTGGATAAGTGGCTGTAGCTGTTCATAAATATCAGTACGTTCTTTTTCTGTCAATAAATCCGTTTTGCTGAGAATAATTATTGGCTGGATGTTACTGTCATTGGCCATAACCAGGTATCGTTCCAGCCGGTTCAGGTTGAAATTTGAATCAGCTGATTGTACGATCAACGCATAATCAATATTGGCTGCTATCAGCTGAAATTCCACTTTTTTACCGGGATCCTTTCGCTTCAGAACCGATTTTCTGGGAAGTAATTGATGAATGATTGCATGTGAATTTTGATCGAAATATTGTACCACTACCCAATCACCCACAGTCGGATAATCAAGGCTGCTCTCTATACTGAAGAGGAATTTTCCTGAAAGTTCAGCCTGGATTTCATTTTTTCCACTGCTGACTTTGTAATTATTCTTATTCACTTCAACAACCCTTGCCACTGCGAATTCATCATTTAACAAATCAAACTCTTTTTGGGTAAACCATTCATCATAGCCCAATTGTTCTACTGATAAATCCGGAAATTCTTGTTTAGGAATGTTTTGCTGGTGTGAGGACATATCTCTTGGAGCTTTAATAAAAATGTATAACAGTATGATACATGTTTATGGTCTATGGAACCTGTTTTTTTAACTGATATTTCTTTAATTAAGTGCTCGTCATCAACTGTATCAAAAAGAGTTATTCAATGTCAGACCAAAACATATCGCGAAGAAAGATGATCCGGAACAGCAGTCTTGCTTTTTTGGGAGCTGCCACCGGGTTTGGATTTTTGAAAAGTAAATCATCAGAAAGAGGATCAAAAAAATCTCATGATTTACCGTTTCGAATCAGTATGAATACATCCACATTGCAAGCCTATGAGTTGCCCGCAGATGAACAAATCAGGATGGTGGCCGATGCCGGGTTTGACGGCATCGAAATGTGGGTTCGTGATATTCGGAGCTATATCGATGCCGGTGGAACCGCCAAAGAACTTGGGGATCTACTTTCTTCAAATAATCTTCTGCTCGAAAATATGATTGGTTTTTCACAATGGATCAGTGATGATGCGGATATACGGAAAGAGGCTATCGAGATACTGAAAAGCGACATGGAAATGATCGCCGCAATGGGAGGGAAGTACATTGCCGCCCCCGTACAGGGAATTGACTCAATCGACCCAACTAAATTTCATGATTATGCGAAGCGATACCGGGCTATCCTGGAACTGGGTGATGAAACTGGTGTAATTCCCATCCTTGAAGTTTGGGGAACCGGTACGCTTCACAAGGTATCAGACTGTACACATATTGCAATTGAATCCGGCCATCCCGATGCTACGGTTTTGTTTGATTTTTACCATGTGTATCGCGGAGGTAATTCCTGGGAGACTATCAATCTGGTTAATGCTGCAAAATTACCCGTGATGCATATGAACGATTATCCTGCAAATCCACCGCGTGAGAAGCTGACCGATGCCGACCGCGTATTTCCTGGCGAGGGAATTTGTCCCTATCGTGAAGTAATCCCAAAACTATATCATGCGGGATTCAGAGGTGGTTTTTCCGTTGAACTCTTCAATCGCGGATATTGGGAGTCGATGGATGCAGAGACCATTTTGAAGGAGAGTTATGATCGAACGCATTCGGTTTTAACCAAAGCGATGGCAGCAGTGGAATGAGGATATTTTCAATCTTACGTTAAGAACGAAAGCCGGAAGGAGACATCCCCACACGTTTTCTGAAAAAATTTGAAAAGTGAGCGACTTCCTCATATCCAAGGCTGAAGGCCACCTCAGAAATGGTCCAGTCGGTTTGTTGTAATAGAATTTTTGCCTCTTTCACAATCCGGTTGGTGATAATGTCCGTTGTGGTTTTTCCCGTATTCTCTTTAAGGACTTTGTTCAGATGGTTTACATGAACGGCTAAGCGTTCGGCATATTCCTTGGCTGATTTAAGATGTAATCGCTGATTGGGAGATTCGATAGGAAATTGCCGTTCCAGTAATTCTACAAAAAGAGTCATAATCCGTTCTGCGGCATTATGTTCGGAATGAAGAGTAGTGGCCGGTTGAAGTTTTTGTCCGTAGTGAATGAGTTCCAATACATAGTTCCGCAGCAAATCATATTTAAACTCATAATCCGATGCTATTTCTTTTTCCATCTTTTGGAAAATGATTGCGAGTTCTTCGGCTTGCTTGTCGGTAATCTCAAACACCGGATATCCGCCTGATCTGAAAATTGGTAATTTATCCAAAACTACGCCGCTTTTGTTTTTATCGAGAAATGAATCTGTAAACACACAAAACGAACCTGCCTGGTTTTCGTCCAGTGGAATCCAGTGGTAAGGTACTTTTGGGGTGGCAAACAATAAGGCATTCTTTTCAACCTGGATCACTTTGTCGGCATATTCAGCACGATTTTTCCCTCTGATGAGACTGATTTTATAATACGCCCTTCGGTTGTAAGGCATTTCACCGTGGCGTTCCATTTTCTTCATAGTTTCAGAAATATCAAAAACATTAAAATGCCCAACCTCTTTATTGATTCCGGGAGGAAGAAGTGTTTCAATATCCCGTCCGGTAAAATCGGCGGCTTCTTTATAAAACTCCTCCAGGGATGTGCTTTTTATCTTTTTCATTGAGGGTAAATGGTTTGTAAAATTCAAAGGTAGGAAAAGGACATGGCAATTGCTTATGTAATAAAAAAGGTATCGCTTTTTGAAGGCGATACCCATGATTTGTTCATCAGAGGTTCATTCCGCCAGAAACCTCAATACGCTGTCCATTAATCCAACGTGCTTCCTCAGTACATAAAAAAGCAACCACGCCGCCAATATCTTCCGGCAAACCGGCCCGGCCTAAGGCAGTCATGTTAGCAACTCTCTCATTCATTTCCTTATTATCGCGAATATGTCCATTGCCAAAGTCAGTTTCAATAGCTCCGGGCGCAACAACATTTGCTGCGATACCACGAGATCCAAGCTCTTGTCCAAGGTATTTTGTAAGCACTTCAATTGCTCCCTTCATTGATGCATAAGCGGAAGATCCCGGTATCGAAAACCTGGCTAATCCCGATGAAATATTGATGATTCGTCCTCCGTCATTTATAAAGGGAAGTGTTTTTTGAGTGAGAAAAAACACGCCTTTAAAATGGATATTCATCGCCTGGTCAAACTGTTCTTCGGTGGTTTCTGCAAATGGAGAATACAGAGCTGTCCCTGCATTATTGATTAAGAAATCAAATGTTTTGGAACCATTTTGTTCTTCCAGATACTCCGTCAATTCTTCTATAAAAGTATCAAAGGAGTTAACATCCGATGTATCTAATTGAAAGGCTGCCGATTGCTGACCGAGAGATTGAATTTCATTCACTACCTCTTCGGCTTTTTCTTTATTGTTGCGATAGGTCAGAATCACATCTATGCCTTTTTGGGCAAGGCTAATGGCCATATTTCTACCAAGGCCGCGACTTCCCCCGGTGACTAAAGCGATTTTACTGTCTGTCGTTTTCATTATTAATTGTTTTTGAATGATTTTTGATTGGATTGAATATCATAAGAAGTGGAGGAAAGCTGTTTGCAATCATCAATCCATCATTTGCAAAAATCAAATAAACAAAGGAGAGTTTGTGAGAAAGGGAAGTAGCTTGATTGAATATGTATAACTAAACGTTTTGTAACGTCCCTTGAAAGGATCAATCACATAACTATAAAATGGAATGGTTCGTCTCGAAAATTTATTACAGTGAAAGTGGGTATTAAGACTTATTTCATAATTCGGTCGCGGTGGTTCTGCCCCCATTTGCTTAATTCCGAGATTACCCCGTCAAGCGTTTTTCCATAATCGGTTATGGAATATTCAACCGTAATTGGTTTCGTGTCCCGGACTTCCCGCTTTACCAATTCATTTATTTCTAATTCGCTCAACTCTTTGGAGAGCATTTTTGCAGAGATGCCGTCAATTTCATCTTTCAGTTCATTAAATCGTCGGGAACCGGTATGGAGAACTACAAGAATCGGGATTTTCCACTTGCCGTTTAATAAATCCATGACATCCCGAACAGGGCGCAGATGAGTGCAGCATTGTTCTTTAGTAACAGACTCAAAAGTTATTTCAGACATAGACAGTTACTTTTCGTTATCGGGTTAATTACGGTCAATTGATAACTTATTTTCAGTAGTAGTAACTTTAAGTAACAATAAATTGAAATACAATAAATATGTTTTCAAAAAAATGAAAAAAACTAAAATACTTTACTGGGTAGCCACCGGAATAGTAAGCTTGATGATGCTTTACAGTGGCTATTTGTATTTGGTCAGTCCGGATATTGCTGAAGGATTTGTGCATCTTGGATTTCCCAATTACTTCAGGGTGGAACTGGGTCTTGCTAAAATCGGCGGGGGTATTCTGTTGCTGGCTCCAATAAAAGGGCGGTTCAACGAATGGCTCTACGCAGGATTTACAATTACCTTCATTTCGGCTTTTGTCGCTCATATTTCAGCGGGAGATCCATTGTCTAAAGCCATTGCACCAATTGTGTTTCTGGCGATATTAGCCGGTTCATATATGGCGTATCATAAGCTTGAAGAACAAAAAATGGCAGAAAATTAAGGCGAGAAAGTTTACTGAGAAGAGTGCTGTATGCAAGCATTCTTCTCAGGTTCTAATAAACTTTGAGCAGAGGTTAAGTGCTATTTTTGATACTGACGAGAATGGAAATTCTTATTCTTTAAGAGCCGACACAATTCCGCTTCTTTCGTCAATTTTAAACGTGAACCTGAAGGTGGTTCCATGATCATTATTCATCACTAAATCTGCTTCCAGTTGTTTAATTAAGGTACTGACCAGTGTAAAACCAAGATTACCAACATCTTCTAACCTGGAAGAACCAAGATTTAGTCCTTTTCCGTTATCTTTTAATTCAATATTGATATGTTCACTACTAGGTTGGCTAACTTTTATCTGGATGGTCCCGCTTTTATTTTCATCAAATGCATGCTTGATTGAGTTTGTGACCAGTTCGTTAATAATGAGGCCAACTGGCAAAGCCTGATTCGCATTCATCTCTATTTTCGGTATCTGGAGATCAAACGTCACTTCACGTCCCCACAGCCGGCTATATTGCTTAAAGTTTTCTACAATACTGGCTATAAATTCTTTGATGTCGATATATTTGAAACTATGAGAAGAATATAAGAGCTCATGGATTTTGGCTATCGTTATAATCCTGGACTCGGTATTGGAGAGGATATTTTTAATTTTTTCATCATGCTCATTACGAAGTCTTTCAAGCAACAAAAAACTGTTTATAATCGCCAGGTTGTTTTTCACCCGGTGGTGGACCTCCTGTAGTAATATCCGGTTTTCTTCGTGGGCCTTATAGAGTTGCTCAATATTTTTTTCCCGATCCGTGATATCGTGAAAAATGCCGACAACAATATTCCGATCGAAGAAGGTGCCCTCAGAAAGTGTAATTTCGAGCGGGAATCTTGAGCTGTTTTTTTTGTGTCCCCAACGGTCTAAAGTAATCACTTCACCTTTCATTGTTTCTTCTAACAATTTTGAAAGAGGCATAATTTTTTGTGATTCAACAGCAATGATATCTTTGGGTTTTTTGCCAATCAGTTCCTCTTCAGTGTAACCAAACATTTCAGTTGCCGCCTTATTCACCTGGATGAATGATCCATTCGGTTCCATCAGAATAATTCCATCCTGAATACTGTTCAGCAAATCACGATATGTTTTTTCACTTTTATTAATTTTTTCAAGATGGTTAACATATTCAGTTACATCCTTAATGACGATGCAGAGCAGTTCCTGATTATCCTCGTCTTTAACGGTAGATGTTGAAAATGCAGCAATAAAATGGGTTCCATCTTTTAGATGAACCGGCAGCGCTTCATTTAAATATTCGTGGTTTCTTGCACGATTTATAAAATCTTCGACGTCTGATTGATCGGACGCGAAAATATCGCCAATTATCTTCCGTTGTAGATTTTGAGTACTTAGCAGTTTATTGGCAGATGGATTGCACTTTAGAATTTTTCCTTTTTCATCGAGAAGCAAAATACCATCCTGACTGCTGGAAAAAATAAGCATCAATTCATTATATCTTCTGAATAACTCATTTTTCCAATGCGACATATTTCTTACGTAGCGTATGGATGCTGTTCCGCCAACTACAATGAGAACAAGGCCGATAGCAACCAAATTATACAGCAGAAAAAGCTTTAATGAGTTAGAAAGGCTATTAATGTTATAAGTGAATTGTTTTGTAAGTGGAATTATCTGATTGGTCAGATCATTTAACTCATTGAAATATATATTTTGTTGATCCTCAGGTATCGGACCATTTTCAAAATCTGCTCTAATTTGTTGTCCAAGTAAATGAAGATTATCCAAATAGTCGAAAATTTCCCCTTTCAAGGAAATAGACTGATTAAATAGTTGAGAATTTGGAAAAAAGAAGGAGTAAAAGTTGGAGGTATAAACTGAATAGACGAGTTCGATATTCTCATAGTTGTTTGAAAAACTATTCTCTAATAAAGGATCTAAGAACTGATTGATGTCAGCCTGGGAATCTTGTGCGAGTTGTTCCCAACCCTTCTTCTCTTCCAACAGTTTGTGCATCTCATTTTCAAAATTTTCAAAATTTTGATCGTTACCCGAATGCACATATACCATCAAATTGATCACGGCATTTTTTTGGGTACGTGACCATACTCCCTGTTCGGTAAGTAAGTCGCGAAGCCCGTCTTCTAAATCTTCGGAAAAGAAATTGAATGCGATTAAGCAGATGGTGAGTGCGGTTATAATAATCGCTGTTAAGGCTAGTTTTCTCTCATTTTTGAAAGAGTGAGAATAATAATTTTGGTCCTCTTTCATCATTTTGAGATACCTTTTAAATAATTATTCCCCATTCTCGTCTGTATTTACACTGTAGACCTGGCAAAGCTACTGTTAGGATAATTTAATGAAAATTATTGTAATAACTGTAAGTAGAAGATTATAGTTCAGATATGCCAAAAGCCGTGTTTTGGCAATAAAAATGAAATCAAAAAAAAGAAAATCTCTTCAACAAGTTCTCTTTTCATCAAACGTCATTTTCGGTAAATAAAACGGATGATTTTAAAATTGTCTCTGACTGCGTTTTATGTAAATGTGGAATTGAATTTGAATCGTTCGTTACGATGATTTTTTCAGCTCCACAAAACGCACAATAACGTATGCAATTAATGCAAAAATAAAGAAACCGAATAACAGCCAGGCAATGCCCTGAAGTGTACTGATAACCGTACGATATACTTCCAATATCCAGCGATCTGAATTCAGGATCACAATTTGAGCTCCGTCGGGATGCAGCGGGGTAATATATTTTTCAAGTTCCCAAATCCGAACACCGGAGGAAATTCCAACCACATAAATCGCAAATTGTAAATAGCGAAGCCAGGCCCGGCTAATTGATTCTTCAATTAATCGATTTAAAATACTCTCAAGTGATTTTTTAAAAACCCTGACGATAATGTAGCATACAATTACAGAAATCAGGAATGTGATAACCAATAGTGTAACAAACATAATTTCCTCCCTTTCTTAGCTTTTGTGTTTACAGAATTTTTTGGTGACAAACGAATGCTTTTCCTTTTGAGAAAGGTAGCAAAAAAAGAATATCAACTACCAGATATCTGTTTTTGTTTCCTTCATGTGATCCATTGAGATTTTTCGAAACTTGAAATCAAGTATAAGGAATCGTTTTTAGGATATGCTTGATTGCCTCAAGCCGGGCGTGGGTTTTTTTGTTGGCATCGACAATAACCCAAGGTGCATGTTCTGTATTTGTTACTTCAAACATCTTTTCCTTGTACCGGGTGTACGAATCCCATAATTCCTGAGCGCGTTCATCCACGGACGTCATTTTCCAGCGTTTGAGTGGACTTTTTTTGATATCGCGAAATCGTCTGGCCTGCTCTTTTTTTGTGATGGAAAAGTAAAATTTAACCAAATACGTGTTGGACTGGATGAGCATTTTCTCAAACTCATTGACTTGAGACATAAAGATGTTGTACTCTTCTTCTGTACAAAAACCGTTGACAGGTTCCACGACAGCCCGGTTGTACCAGCTTCGGTCAAACAAAACGATCTCACCGGGATTTGGCAACTGGTTTATATATCTTTGGAAAAACCATTGCTTTCTTTCGTCATCTGAAGGAATGTTTAATGCAACACTCCGGAAGTGCCGTGGATTAATCCGTTCGGTCAGCCGACGGATTGCACCGCCTTTTCCTGCAGCGTCCCTTCCTTCAAATATTACAACTATTTTCTTGTCATTTTGGATGACCCAATTTTGCAGTTTAATGAGCTCTTCCTGCTTTTTGTTCATCTCATGGGCGTACACGGTCTCTTCGAGGGCTTTTCCCAGGTTTACCTTTCTGCTTTTCAAAAGAGCATACAAACCGTCTTTTGAGTTCAGAAGTTCTAAATCTTTTTCAGTTAAATTCATTCTTTGAGGATCTGCTTTTCAGTAATGGATGCTTGTTGAAATTGGAGCGTTACCCCAGGTAAAGTAACAACCGTTAGGTTTCGCCTCTGCTTTTCGGCGCTCAATCCGATGTGAATAACAATATTCATATCCATTCACACTAAATATCAATTTGGGTTGAACTTCGGTGGTATCTCATTACAATATTTGGGTCGGGCAGAAGAGTTGTTTTCGATTCTCCCTTTCCATCATAATTTAATCGGGACAAGATGTAACGCATACTTTCAATCCTGGCGAGTTCCTTGCTGTTCGCTTTTACAAGAATCCACGGGCAGTAATCGGTGTGGGTTTTGTTGAGCATCTGTTCTTTGTAATAAGTATATCGATCCCATAACTCCTGGCCTCTCATATCCACGGGGCTGTATTTCCAGCGTTTTAGAGGATTTTTTAATCGGGACTCAAACCTTTTTTTCTGCTCATCTTTCGAAATCGAAAACCAAAATTTGATAATGATCAACTCATCTTCATACAGCAGATGTTCAAATTCGGGGACCTGCACCATGAATTGTTCATATTCATCATCTGTACAAAAGCCCATGACCGGTTCAACAACGGCCCGGTTATACCAACTTCGGTCAAAGAAAACGATTTCGCCCGGATTTGGAAGTACTTTAATATATCGGCGGAAATACCATTGCCCTCTTTCAACTTCTGTAGGTTTGGTGAGTGCCACCACCCTTGACGATCGCGGGTTCAGATGCTGTTTAAGTCGTTTAATCGTTCCTCCTTTACCGGCGGCATCGCGTCCTTCAAAAATAATTGCGAGCCTTTTTTTGTGTTTCTCCACCCACTTTTGAAGGTTCATCATCTCAACTTGTAGCTGTTTTAACTCGGCTTCATACCGCAGCTTTTCCAATGTTTTGTCAATAGAAATGCCGTGCTTCTTAGCCATTTTAACGAGGTCGCTTCTGGTCCTGGCATTTTGCAGTTGCTTTGCTGTAAAATTCATGATTTAAAAATGATTAGCCTTCAGTTGAAGAAATATATTTCCGGGGTTCTGTTGATGCTTTTAAAATGGAGAAATCTTACTTGGCATGATTCATTCGACAATAATTTCTAAATATTTAACCCGTCTGTTCCGGGAACGGCTTTTAAATTTCAGTGAATAGAATAAGATCTGCAAAAAAAGTCAAATATTAGTCTGAACTATTCATGATTGATTTCAAACGAAAAACTTTATTCAGTGGGAACATTGCAGTTTGTTTGATTTACAAATTAAAAATGAAGGAAGTTGGGCTTTGATGAACCCAAAGATTTTTATTAGCCATATAAAATGGTTAAAATCGATATTAGAGTCTTACAAATGATCTATTCCCAAAAATAAATGATGACTAAAATGCTTGCCAACTATACCCGTATTGTCACTGTTCTCGTTGTCGTCTTTGGGTTGATTTTATTCGTCGGTTGTTCTTCAAAAACCACCTGGGAAGAAGCCGAAGTGGCCGGTACCTATGAGATGTATCAAAACTACATTGAGAGCAATCCTGACGGACAATACCTTGAGGAAGCACAAATGAAAGCAGATTCGCTGTATTGGGAATCCATTGCCGCCGATACAATTGCGGAGTCCTTTGAAACATACATGGAAAAATTTCCCGAAGGCAGATATCAATCCGAAGCACAGTCTAAAATTGCGCAGATTAATCAGGGACCGCCTGAACCATTAAGTACCACCGCCCGGGTTACGGGATCGGGTGTGATTATCAGAAGCGATCATACAACGGCGTCATCCTCAGCCGGTGTTGTGGCCCGGGAAGGAACGGTTGTTGAAATCCTGGACCGGTACATTGCCGGGAACAGCGTGGAAGCCATTTTAAAAAATGATGTAACCGCTGAGGTACGTGGTCAGCGCATCCGACTTTCTGCGGGAAAAGCAATTCGTATTTTGTCTGATCAGAATGAGTCTGTACGCGCTTCCTTTTCAACACAGCAATTCGGCAGGGTGGAGGCTTCCATTCAAAAATCAGATATTGAAGCAATTGAAGGACAAACATGGTATCAAATCCGAACCAAAGATGGAATTACCGGCTGGATTTTCGGAAAGTTTATTGAAGAATTGTAAAAGATGTATGTGGTTTGTTGTCAGTTGTCTCTTATCCCTTATTTTCAGTACTTAATCAGCAATCCCCAAACCACCAACAACTAACAACTAACAACAAACTAAAACATGCGATTTTTCCTCGTTTTTCTTTGCATTCTGATGTTAAACTGCCAGGCTGAACCTGAGAATTCAGCAGAAATGAATTCGCAGTCGAAAACGGCAAGTCAGGCTCAAGCCGACACCACCCGCCAATACTCCATGCCGGAAAATACCTCGGTTGAGCTTGTGACTGGCCACTTTGAATTTGAGGATCACGAAGATTTTGTACGCGTGGCCGACAGCCTTTCAGACAAGGAAATTTACCTGCAGAAACCAACATATGATTCTTTTCTTGAAATGGCTGAACGTGCTAAGCAAAATGGGGTAGAGCTGATTATCGTTTCCGGAACAAGGAATTTCTGGTATCAGAAATCGATTTGGGATCGCAAATGGCAGAACTCTGGGGAAGCAACGGATTTAGACAAGGCGAAAGAAATTTTACTCTACAGTTCCATGCCGATGACTTCGCGTCATCATTGGGGGACTGATTTAGATCTCAATAATCTGAATAACGAGTGGTTTGAAGAGGGAGAAGGAAAAGAGATTTACGACTGGCTGACAACCCATGCCAACGATTTTGGTTTTTACCAGGTGTATACCGAAAAATCACTGAACAACCGTACCGGTTATGAAGAAGAAAAATGGCATTGGTCTTATATGCCACTTGCCGGACCATACCTGGATTTCTACAATGAACACGTCACAAACGAAGACATTACCGGTTTTGAAGGTTCCGATCTTGCTCCGGAAATTGATATGGTCGGAAATTTTGTGAACGGGGTTTCGGTAAAGATTAAGAATTATTGACGTTTGGCTATAGAGACAATCGCAAACGAAAATCCCCGGCAAAACTATCCACTAAACTAGATAGCGGGCTTGCGGATCCACATCACATTGTTTCTTTTCCCACATCAAAAATTGATCCCGGCGAATAAGCCAAATACAAAGTTTTTTGCATCGAAATCGTCATCATCGGCTAACTTTGTAACGGCTTGAGACAGACGGAGTCCGACTTCAAACTGGTCAATCTGAACCCCGGCTCTTAGAATAACTCCCATCTCAATATCATTCACTCCTTCCACATCGCGTTTGCTGCCATCTTCTCTCTCCAGTTTTGAAGACGTATTAAAGCCGAGATACGGCCCGGCTTTAGCAAATGGAGTGAGAGATTTTTCGGAGGAAAAATAGTACGACACCAAAGCGGCTGCTGCGATATAATCGAATTTATAAGTCCTTTCTCCGCTTGCGCCTTCATACCCTTTTTGAGTATAAAAAAGTTCTGGCTGAAGATATAGGGGGCCGTCGGTCAACTGAAATTTATAATAACCACCCAGCATAAACCCGATGCGGGAAGAAGTGTCAAAGTCGGGATCTCCATTAATATTGGCAAAATTAACGCCGGCTTCAGCGCCCCAGCTTCCCCGGCTTTGAGCCTGGACATGACTGGCGATCAGAGTTACTGCTACGAGAAGGAAAGAAATTGAGAGTTGTTTTTTCATGTTATTCAATTATTTGATTCGCTGTTTTATGCTTTTTTGAAGTTCATTTTGTCATTGCTTTATCCATTCCACTTCACCCGAGAAAGTGAGTTGCAGGTTGCCCGTTATAAGGACGTATTCGAAAGTGAAAAGTACATTTCCGTCTACGAACTCTCCTTCTCCGGTCAGTTCTCCCAAAATCGTATCACCGCTGCCAAATATTGAGATATCGGTATCCTCAAGCTCAAATTCACTTCCCGATACTTCGGCAATGGCATCATCCTCTACAGTAAAAGAAATGACATTTGGGTTATTGACAGCGCCAAAGAAAAAATTCAATCCATCTTCTAAGAAATCTTCGATATCCAGCTCTATTTCATCCATGCTTCCGTTAACAAGCTCGATCTCAATTTCTGAGGTTGTGGGAATGGTAATTGTAGTATCAGCGGTATTTCCATTGGAAATCTGCACTAACATCATGTCATATTCTTCATTCTCAAATTCCCCGGTAAAATTCAGCCGGTTATCTACCGAAAAGACGGGCCCCGTAGCCGATTGGCCATTCACGGAAACCTCAATGGGACCCGAGGTGGCGCCTTCAGGAACGGTTGTTTGCAATTCTTCGGAATCAGCGGAAGTGACCATCGCGGATGTACCATTGAATTCAACCATATTTTCGGAAGACATGGAACTAAACCCCGTACCAGTAATGGTTACTGATGTACCGATACCTCCGGACTCTGGGCTGACAGAGGTGATTTGGGGCGGTGAATCGGAGTTACTGCTGTTACATCCGGCGATTCCAAATAGAACGGCCGCCAGGAGATAAAAGGGATTTGCGATGTATTTTGATCTTTTCATAGTTGGGGTATTTTTTGATGTTTAGTGCTGTGTGATATTTTTGATTGGGATTCGCATCCTTTTTTGCAATGAGATTTTTCAGGATGAACAGACGGTTAATGCTATTCAGAAGGCGTGGATGAAAATGATGATTGGTTTGTTTTTTATTGTTTGCATAGATTTATGATTGTTTCGTTGAACTCATCCACTGGCAATATTTTTACAGAAAGACATCGGCCAGTCAGTGATTCATAAGTAGAGGGATGCCTTTACTCCATAAATCGTAAACCGGCTTCCATACCGGCCATTTGAAAGTCATTTTTCTTTTAAACCTCATGCAATGAATACCTCAATCGATATAACCGGCTATCTTGAGGAAGCCCGGAAAGGGGATGCAGAAGCATTTAACCGGGTATATAGTTTGGTTTATGATGAGCTTCGTTCCATTGCACACCGGCATTTATTTCAACACCAACGGGGAGAGACTTTAAACACAACAGCACTGGTTCATGAGGCATATGAGAGGCTCATCGGGAATTCTAAAATAGAATGGCAGGACCGGAATCACTTTTTTTCGTTAACCTCTCGTGCTATGCGTTTTATTTTGGTTGATTATGCCCGTGCAAGGACAGCGGAAAAAAGAGGAGGGAAATCGGAAGATCTGCCTTTGGATGCGATTCAGCTTGCAGCCGATGAACGTTCCGAGGAACTGGAAGCTCTTGATGAAGCTTTAAAACTTCTCTCAAAACACGATGAGCGACTGGAACAGCTTGTTGAGCTCAAGTTTTTCGGAGGACTGAATTATGAAGAAATTGCAGCGATTATGAATCTCTCAAAAAGAACGGTTCGGAGAGATTGGCAACGCGCACGTACATGGATTTACTCGGCCATGCGTTAGCGAGATAGGATATTTACTTTGGTGGATTCCAACTTCCATTCACGCTTTTTAATCATTTTGTGATCATCCAATCCGCACCCTCATGAAAAATCTGACCCATGATCGCTGGCTGCAAATTGATACTCTTTTTAAAGAGGTTTTAGAATTGCCGTCACACAGCAGGAAAACCTTTCTCCGGGATACATGCGGAGCCGATACTGAACTTATGAATCATGTTGAAAAGCTCCTTCAAATGCATGATGAAGCTGAAGATCTTCTGGGTGAATCTGCCGGTACATTTGCCGCTCCGATCATTCCGGACCTTTTGACCAAAATGGGAGGATACACTGAAGAATCAGAAGCTCCCGGATCAACAGTCGGTCCCTACGAAATACTTGAAAAGATTGGCCGGGGCGGAATGGGAAGTGTATATGTTGCTAAAAAAGCAGATGCTCCATACGACAAAAAAGTGGCTTTGAAACTTGTCCGGCGGGGGATGGACACCCAAGATATACTTCGCCGTTTCCATCACGAAGGTAAAATTCTTGCTTCGTTGGAGCATGCAAACATCGCACAGCTTTATGACGGCGGAGTGCATACGGACGGCCGACCATTTTTTGTGATGGAATACATACAAGGCGAGCCGATTGATAAATATTGTAACAAGCACAAGCTTTCAATCAGGGAGAGATTGGAATTGTTTAAAACCGTTTGCGAAGCCGTTCACTATGCCCATCAAAACCTGGTTGTCCATCGTGACATTAAACCGGCCAATGTCCTCGTGACGGATGACGGGACCATCAAACTTGTGGATTTTGGTATTGCGAAACTGCTGCAGCCGGATGAAATATCGGTGACCCATTATCACACGCAAACAGGAATGAGACTGATGACCCCGGAGTTTGCCGCTCCCGAACAGATCCAGGGTAAACAGATTACCACGGCTTCTGATATTTATGCGCTTGGAGTGCTGCTATATTTGCTGGTGACCGGTCAGAAGCCGTATCGCATAGAGAAGAATTCTATGTTGGAAATGGAGCGTGTTATTTGTGAAACGGAGCCGATTCGTCCCAGTGAGGCTGTGGCTGGAGAAATTCGATCTGTATCTCAGGTTATCACTGAAGAAACAACGGATTCTGAACTCAATGCGCGATTTGGGAAGAAAGATGCCGAAGATCTCAAAAAAGAACTTGCCGGAGATATTGATCGCATTGTATTAATGGCTCTCCGGAAAGAGCCTGATCGTCGATATCGTTCGGCTCTTGGATTTGCAGAAGATATCGAAAACTATTTGCAGGGAAGGCCCGTGTATGCGCGTCCCTCCACGATTCAATATCGAATCCAAAAATTTATCCACAGAAACCGGTGGGCTGTTTTGGCTTCGGCAATAGCAATATTTGCCGTGATTTCCGGACTTGCCATTGCTCTTTGGCAGGCAGATGTCGCAAGAACAGAACGGGATGTTGCACAAAATGAAGCGGCAAAAGCCCAGGCTGCCCAGGATTATCTCATTCAGCTATTTGAAGCGGCCGATCCGGCGGAAAACAGGGGAGAGCAAATGACGGCACAAGAAATCGTCAGAAATGGAATTGCCCGTATTGAGGCTGATCTTGCCGGTCAACCCGAAGTTCAAACAGAAATGTATAGCGTTTTGGGGCGGGTTGAGCAGGCTTTGGGTGATTTTGATCAATCCGAAGAACTTCTTCAAAAAGCACTCGATAACACCCGGAAATTGCGCGGAGAAAATCATCCGGATGTAGCTGCAATCTCGTATCTGCTCGGCGATGTTTTGCGCTGGAAAGGTGATTATGACAGATCAGAAACACTGTTGCGGGAAGCTTTGGAAATGCGCCGTCATTTTATCCAGGGAGATGATCCGGATATCGCCATGAATATGGACCGCCTGGCAAGAACACTGGAGATGAAAGGTGATTTTGAAGAGGCTGAATCTTTATACAGACAAGCTTTGACCATGCGCCAAAAACTCTTTGGGGAAAACTCCGATGCAGTTGCTGCCAATTTGAATAATCTTGGTTGGCTGTTGTTTCAAATGGGAGAAATCGAGTCATCAGAAGAAGCCCTTCGGCGTTCATTGGATATCAGGGAAAAACTTGTTCTCGCTCCACATCCTGACCTGGCATCGACCATGTCGAATTTGTCGGTTGTGTTGCGAACAAAAGGTGATTTTAAGGACGCCGAATATTTTTCAGTGCAGGCTTTGGAGCAGGAACGAAAGCTTTATGGCGAGGATCATCCAAGAGTTACAACGGCTCTTAATAATCGTACGCTCATTTTATTAGAGCTTGGACATTATGAGGAGGCGGCCAAAAACTATCAGCAAATTCTTGAAAACAACCGCAGGCAACTGGGGCCCGATCATTTGTATGTTGGGTTTGCTCTTTCCGGTTTGTCCGATGCGCTAATTGAATCCGGTCGAAACGATGAAGCCATCTCTTTTTTGGATGAAGCCATTGATGTGTTCAGGGTTTCTGTGGGAGAGAACCACCGTTACTACGCCATGGGATTAGCGTTTAAGGGAAAAGCTCTGTCTGAAAAAGCCCCCGACAAAGCAATACCGTTTTTGGAACAATCCATGGATATCTATGAACAAACCGTTGGAGAAAATCATCCGGATTTGGCCAGAACCCTGACCATTTATGGCAAAGCTTTGCAAGCTGATGGGAAAAAAGATGAAGCAGAATCTGCTTTCAAAGAAGCCCTGGAAATCCAGAGACATACGATTTCAGTGAATCATAAAAATACCATTTGGACGCTGACGAATCTCGGTCAACTGCTGACAGAACAAGATCGTACGGATGAAGCGGAACCATTTCTCCGGGAAGCGGTGGAAGCTTCTGAAATCACACTGCCACAGGAGCACTGGCAACGATTATCTGCTCACCTGGTATTGGGCGAATGTCTCGCCGCGGGAGGGCAAACAAAAGCCGCACAAGAGGAGATCAATCACGTGCTGGATATCGTACGTGACCGGACAGACTATCACGGAATCCGGCTTCAAAATCAGGCAAAAGAATTGCAAAAGTCGATGGCTGTTTTGTCGAGTGCTAATTGACAGGAGATGGAGTAAATCCTGATTTGACTTAGCAAACAAATGTATGACCACCATCGAAGGCTCTGAACTTGCATCACAAATTGAAAGGGTTGGGAATTATGTGAACGGGGTTTCGGTGGGGTGAATGGGTATTAACGGTTCGGCATTTCTGCTGCGTTGCAATCAATTTTGAAATAAAGCTAAAAATACTTGCACGTCAGCAGGAAATGCTTGTTATGTTTCTTGACGGCTTAATTTGTTGTAATCAATTTCACTATTCAATTCAAGTATTAAGACAATTAAGCTTTTCTTAATATTTGAAATTCGACCTGTAAGGTGTGAATTGAAATTAATATTCTCTGACATAAAAATATCCGACTCTATTTTAAATGATCGAATAAATTCAATAGTCGTAAATAATGTTCTTTTAAGATCTAAAAGTGGATTTAAGATTTTAGGGTCAAATCGAGACCCAAAAGTATTTAGAATTGAATTGTATTCCTGTAATATTATCTGAAAATTCGATTCTATTTTTAGTATTGATGTATCCGCTGCTGAATTCACTTTGTCCAAAATGAGCTCATCTGTCATTTTTTCGGCCAAAAAAGTTACTAATTCATTATTGCGAACGTTACAATCCGAACTCTTTAGTTTTTTTGTGTCAAACAGTTCTTTGGGAATTTTGAGCGAGTCGTTGATTCTGCCAATTAATCCCATATTTATTAATAAAATATCTTCGAGTACCTTAGAATCAACTTTTTCCCATATTCTTTTTTCGTGTAACCAGATTATTCCTTCAACACCAGCTAATGTGATTACAATGGCAATAATATTTGTTGATAGACTTGTAAAAAACTCTTGAGTATTTCCAGACCCTAAATAAAAAAAAGATATTGCTGAAAGTGAGATCAATGAGATAATTATTAAAGCGTAAATAAAAATTCTCATGCGAAGTAATTTTTTTTAATGATTAGAGATCCAAGAACTAACAAATAAAACATTTCCTAAAGCAATAAGTGAAATCCTAAAACCAACATACTTCTCTCCATTATTGCAGTCTTTATCACCTGATACTAAAAATTGTGATCCATAATATACCATGCCCAACCAGTTGGCGCATGAATATTTCCTCTAATAAAATCTAAAAATTCATTTCCTCCATCTTCCATTGCTTTATAATAGACTTGGTCTGGATTTTCGAGTAAATCAAAAACTTTAAGTATTAATCGTTTTCCTTCACTATTGCCGAATAAAGAATTCAAGGTAAAGGACAAAACCTCTATAAATTTTTCTAAATTTTTTTGGGCAAGATTATGAAGTGAAGCATCCAGCATACCAGCTATGTAACCAAGTGAATAAGAATCTTTAGCTTTTGCAGGCAGAGAATCTTTACCTCCTTGCATTTGTATATGGCTATCAATTATCGAGATAACCGCTTGTGCCCCCGAATAATAAATATTATCTATTCCATGCGAAGAGGAAGTTGAATTATTATTGCTTTTAAAAAGCCACCAAGCAATTATTATGATCCCGATTATTATTAAAATTTCCATACGCAAGTATTTGTTAAAATTTCATTTAATAAAATGGTTTATATATATCTTACTCGATTTTTAATAGTAGACTGAAAAGAAACATAACATATGTCTTACCAATTAAGAACAATGAGTGATAATCCCCAAATTGTTTGGAAATTCTAATTTCAAAGTATTCGATAATCCCATTCAATAACCGTTATTATCGAATATTTTATAAGTAAAATATTCACAAAGGATAGAAGTCTAACTACATAGTCGTGTGGTTCTCAGAAGAAGGAAGGATATTGAAGAATCGAATAATGATGAATCGATTTTTGTTTATGGAAAGCTAAAATCAATCATTCTCTCTCTGCCCCAAAAATGCACGAATCCCAAGCCCGAAAAGTAATCCGCCTAAAAGTCCGTACACCAGTTCTCCGGTGAGGACGCCAGCTATCAGGCCCAAAATTAAACCGATTGCAAAACCCCGATCTTTAGATATGATTTTTTCGTCCATTCTTTTTCTTTTTGATGAGAGAGTATACATCAATCGTGTCAACTCTCCAATCTGAAATCCAACATTCGCCTGTTTCAACAACGCGGTTTATTGGCTAACTTTAGCAGTGAATAAAATAAACGGAGTTGATCGTGTCAGAACGAAATGTGAACGTTGGGATCGTACAAATGAGTTGTACAAAAAATTCCGAAGAAAATCTGATTAAAGCCATCGAAAAAGTGAGAGAAGCTGCCGGGAAAGGCGCTCAAATTGTGTGTCTGCAAGAGCTGTTTCGGTCGCTCTATTTTTGCGATGTGGAAGACTATGACAATTTTAAACTGGCAGAACCAATTCCCGGTCCCAGTACGGAGGCCCTTGGGAAACTGGCCGGTGAACTGGGTGTGGTCATTGTCGCATCGCTGTTTGAAAAACGGGCGGAAGGGCTCTATCACAATACCACCGCGGTGCTGGATGCTGACGGTTCGTATCTCGGCAAATATCGCAAAATGCATATTCCGGATGATCCCGGTTATTACGAGAAATTCTACTTCACACCCGGCGATACCGGCTACCGGATTTTCGATACGAAATTTGCAAAGATTGGCGTGCTGATCTGCTGGGATCAGTGGTATCCCGAAGCCGCCAGGATTACGACGTTAAAAGGGGCTGAGATGTTGTTCTATCCCACGGCAATCGGATGGCATCGTTCGCAGGATGATCCAACCAATAACGAACAATACCAGGCGTGGCAAACCATTCAGCGGTCGCATTCTGTGGCCAACGGAATCCCCGTGATTTCTGTGAATCGTGTGGGTGCCGAAGGCGAGATGAATTTCTGGGGCGGTTCGTTTGTCACCAACTCATTCGGGCGGATTTTATACCAGGCTTCTCATACAGACGAAGAAGTGCACGTGGAATCTCTCTCCATGACCAAATCCAACGAATACCGAACTCACTGGCCGTTTTTAAGAGATCGTCGAATCGACTCATATGATCCCATCACCAAGAGGTTTTTAGATGAAGATGAATCTCGTTGAAGCTCCTGAGAATCCCGATCCAAAGCCAACGTTTGAAGGGATTCCTGCCGAAAAAGGCTACTATTTTCCCGCGGAGTTTGCCGAACACGAAGCGACCTGGCTGAGCTGGCCTCACAATCCTGATACATGGCCGGGCAAGATCGAAAGTATTTTTCCAGCCTATACTCAGTTCATAAAGTTGGTGGCGGAAGGGGAGAAGGTGAATATCAACGTCGGCAATAAAAAAATGGCTGAAGAAGCATATTCGGTAATTGAAAAAGCCGGGGCTGATATGAACCGGATTTTTTTCTATTTGAATCCAACGAATGATGCCTGGTGCCGCGATCATGGCCCGGCGTTTTTGGTGAATCCGGAAGCTGATCACAACAAAATAATTGTGGACTGGGGATACAATGCCTGGGGCGAAAAATATCCGCCGTATGATCTGGATGATGCGATTCCGAGAAGAATAGCGCTGCAAAAAAAACTGCCGTTTACCATTGTCGATATTGTGATGGAAGGCGGATCGGTGGATTTCAACGGAAAGGGAACCGTGCTCACCACGACGTCTTGTTTGCTGAATGAAAACCGCAATCCACATCTCACAAAAGAGCAAATTGAAGAATACCTTCGGGGATTTTATGGCGTGACAAATATTCTCTGGCTGGGGGACGGAATTGTGGGCGATGACACCGACGGACACATCGACGACCTGACCCGATTTGTAAATGAGGGCACCGTGGTTACGGTTGTTGAAGAAGACTCTTCCGATGAAAATTATCAACCGCTGAGGGAAAACCTGGAGCGATTGCAAATCCTGAAAACCGAAGAGGGAAAACCACTGAATGTTGTGGAACTACCGATGCCATCAGCTCGGTATTACCAGGGACAGCGTCTTCCATGTTCCTATGCTAATTTCTATATCTGCAACAACTATGTGATTGTCCCGGTTTTTGACGATCCGAATGATGAAAAGGCGTTGGACATCCTGCAGAATTACTTTCCGAATCGTAAAGTAGTCGGCATTAATTCGATTGATATTATCTGGGGATTGGGATCTTTTCATTGTTTGAGTCAGCAGGAACCGAAGGTTTAGCTTTATAAAAAACTGTCAGTTTGAGCGCAAAGAAAGAGCGGTAGCGAAAGAATGAAGTCGAAAACTTCTTTTACTCTTTTACTCGTTCCGAACGTCCCGTTCGGAACGGAATGTTAAGCTCCGCTTCTTTTTGAAGGGAAGCAGAGCTTGGGAACAAGGAACAAGACAAGATTCTGAGCTTCTGATTTATCAAATCATATCGCAATATCCTGCTCTGATTCTATGGCATCTTCATCGGTCACGGTCATAAGAGCCACACCAATGGAAAGTGGGCCAATCCTGCCAAGAAACATCAGGATAATAATAATCACTTTGCCGAGCGGTGATAAACTTCCTGTGATACCGGTACTCAACCCGACGGTTCCCAAAGCAGACGTTGCTTCGAAAATGGTATCAAAGACGGGATGTGATTCGGTCAGCAAAAGAAGAAAAATTCCGCAGGTCAGGATGAAGGTATAGAAGAAGAAGTTACTGGATGCCATTTTAATCCTGTGACTGGGGATGATTCTGCCGAGGTAGGTAACTTTTTTCTTTCCTCTCAGTGTTGAAATAACTTCTGCATACAAAGCTGTCATTGTAGTGGACTTGATACCTCCACCCGTTCCCGAAGGTGAAGCGCCCATGAGCATTAGCATAATTATCAGAAATATGGAAGCCCCAAGCAGATCCTGGATGGGAAACGTGTTGAATCCCACGGTAGTTAGTGCTGTCATGCTCTGAAATGCGGCAACCATGAGCCGTTCCCAGGCAGGATATTGCAGCAGGTTTGAGTCCGAAACAAAAAGAATCACCGTTCCAAATGCGATCATGATGATTGTGAAGCGGAGAATGATTCGGCTGGTGTATGTGATCTGCTTTTTGCGTCCGGCAAGCCTTTCGTAAACATCTGAGAATACGATAAACCCGATAGCACCAGAAAAAGAAAGAGCGGAGATCACCAGGTTTAGCCAGAAATGATCCTTAAATGCTTCAAAGCTGGTATTGAATAGACTAAATCCCGCTGTGCAGAAGGCTGAGATACTGTGAAAAATAGCATTCCAAATCGGGTTCGAGACATCCTGGTTTAGAAAAATGAAGTATAGAAAAATTGCACCTGCCAATTCAATTAGCAAACTGAACCAGATGACATTTTTTACGAAGTGAAGGATGCTGAATCCTTTGGGAAGGCTGAAATCAAATTCGAGTAATTTGACACCGGTTTTTGATATTCGTCTCTTGGATCCTAAAATAATAAAAGATCCGAGGGACATATAACCGATTCCGCCCAACTGAATAAGCAGCAAAATGACCAGTTCTCCAAAAAACGAGTAATTTTCGCTTATGCCAACAGAAACCAATCCTGTAGTGGACAGGGCCGATGTGGCGATGAAAAAATGGTCGAGTGAGGTGACTGTTGTACTGACGCTAAAGGGAAGAGATAACAGGATAAAACCGGCGAGCAGAATGAGCAAATATCCAAGGAGAATGAGCTTCCCGGCAGAGGCATTCTCGATGAATTTATTTGATGCAATTTTCATAAAATGACAAATAAGTCAAAAACTCTCTAATGTTATGGCTTTTTCCACAGATTTGTCAATGGAAAAATTGTAGTCATTTTGGAGGGATTGATTCATCCCGAATGTTTCGTTTAGAACGGGATATGAGAGCTGTCCTCCTTTTTTTTGAAGGGAAGCAGGGCTTCAAATGTGTGTTCCCAAGCAGAGCTTGGGAACAAGGAAAATGTAAAATCAGAGAAATGTTTCAATATGAAATCAAAGGATTAACAGTATCAAATATATCCAAACAACGGCGGGAAAATAATGACCACAATCGTTGCCCAAATTGCATAAACCGGAATATAATCGGTCTGCCATTTTTCAAGAGATGAAAACAATGCCCGGCCGCGCATAAACCGAATATAGAGTACGACAGACCAGACCAGATTGATCAGTAGAATCACATTCATTCCCAGTGCTACCACTCGGTTCGGGGTTAAGCCAAATTCGGTGATTCGGCCGAATATTGCCCCGAGCGCGATGGCATCCGCAAACAGTGCACTCACTAGTAGCACAATTAGAATGATATCAAATAAACCGGGAGGTGATTCATGCTTTCGGGCAGAGATGGAGTAAAGTAAAAGTCCCAACACTACGACGAGTAATAAATCAAAAGCGATAAGTACGTTTCGTTCGATCTCAAGCGGTTGGCCGGTATAAAGAAGAGTTCCGAGAAAAGTGATAAGTACAATTGCAAACATAGGCGTAAAGAGCCGCGCCAATATAGGAGCCAGGTTTTCAGCAATACCTTGTTTTATTTCTACCAGCCAGGAAGCAACGACTACAGCTCCGACGGCTCCGCATGGCAAAACCCAGGATTCGAAAAACGGTTCAATGTCAATATCAATTGTTTGGAAAATCATGGCCATAAATCCCATAAGGACGGCTCCGCCGAGAGCAATCAGAACGTAATAGATAAAGAGTTCTCCCGAGAAACGAATGAAATTCATTCGTTCCGCAGCTTTATTCCATTGTCCGCCGGTATAAGCGATGCCCACGATCAACCAGAGGGCAATGGGGAGATGCATTGCGAAAAGAGCTTCGGTATGTCCCTCAGGCTCAAATGGATAACTGTTGGCAAAAACCAAAGCAACAGCAAAAGACAAAGCAAGCCAGGGGAGAATTCGGGTATCTGGCCTTCGTTTCCAAACAAAATAACCTGATAAAATTGGAAGTACGAACAGGCTTAAATTGCGGATGTAAAATCCATCATTCTGATCGAGGTCGATCCCAAAGAAAGATGGAAGTTTGATGAGTAAAGCGGCTGCAAAGGCCAGTCCGAAGACAAGAATCCCTTCCTGATAATTACTTTCAGCGATATTTGGTTTTACTGGTTCTGTCATGGTTTGATCTCCCTTTAAATGTTTAGGCGGCAGCTTTCAAGTCCGGCTCACCGTTTCCCTCAGCCACATGGCGGAACATCATGGCTGAGCTAATCCACAAGAGGATAAAGAAACCGTTGATTCCCAGAATTTCCACAACCGGGCTTGTAGGAGCCTGATAATATCCGCCGCCGATTGCAATAGCAGCCACCAATGCCTGGCCGACAGCCGTAACAAATAAAGTAAGCGTCATTCCTTTGGGTTGAAAGCGACTTAAGAACGCACCGATCAATCCAATTGCAAGGACACCATAAAACCACAGGTTGATAGGATTGGATTCAGCTCCGATAATGCCGACGGCACCATTTGCCCAGACAAGTAAAAAGCCGGTAGCGCAGGCCATGGCGAATGCAATTTTGTATGCAAGTTTTTCCGATTTTCTGGTGACAAGTTTATATGTAAGTCCTGTTCCAAAAATGAGGATTCCGGCAAACACAAAATCGCCAAGAGTCCAGACAACTTCTTCGGTGAATTGCATGGCAATCAATGGGATAAGTAAGAGTCCCGCGGTAATAAGAGAAAGAAAGAGAACGGATTGGAAAAGGTTTTTTTCTGTTTTCATATTTATTGTTGGTATTTAATTATGTGTTATTGAATGAAAGTACTTTGAAATTCAAAGTAAAGGGTTAAATTTTTTTGATTCATGCAGGTTCAGTCCGCATCTGATTGCGTGTGACGAAATACCATGCAGTACCCAGTACAATCAGTAAAAGAGGAATGGCTCCCGGCTCACTGTCTGTTACTATTTTTATCAGCATCAAGGCGATTCCCAGTACGATGATCAGTATTGACAGAAGGATCTGTATTCTTAGTTTCGTTGAGTTATTTGTCTTCATAGGCGTTTTTATTATTTGCGGGATTGGATGATCTGTTCAAGTACTTTCAGGTGTTCATCGAAGGCTTTTTTCCCTTCTTTTGTCATGTAATATTTCGTATTGGGTTTGCGGTCGATGAAGGATTTTTCCACGCCAATAAAATTTTCATCTTCAAGTTTCTTGAGATGAGTGGCAAGATTTCCATCCGTTACGTCCAGGTATTCTTTCAGTGAGGTAAAATCAAGGCTTTCATTTACAGCGAGTGCAGACATGATGCCCAGCCTCACACGGCTTTCAAATGCTTTATGTAAATCATCAATGGCTATTTTCACAATGGATCACCGTTCGTACCTGAAATGCATGTAAATTCCGTAGGCGATGTGGATGACACCAAACCCGACAGCCCAGTAAATCAATCCGTACTCAATGTACAGTGCGCTTATCAAACCAAGAGCGATCTGGACATAGCCCATCAAGCGAACTTCAAAAATGGTGGTGTTTCCGGCATTATATAATGCAAGTCCATAGAACAGGAGTGACAGCGGGGCAATAAGTCCGATCAATCCTTTGGAGATTAAAACCAGGATCAGTATTCCGCCCGCAGCCAATGGCACCATCATCTGGGTTAATAACCGCCGTGAAGTAGCATTCCATATTTTTTCGCCTTCATGATTCGCCTTTTTCCAAGAAAAAAACATGGCTGATAAAAGTGCCATAACCAGGATCACTATGGCCAGAAGCATCACATTTGGCAGGGAGGGGGAGCTGTAAAAAATTTCGTCGGGGTTAAAATCAAAGAAACTGTAAGCAATGGTAGCTCCCACTAAAGCATAAATGCCCGCCATGATTCCAGCCCAACCGGAGAGGGATAAGAATTTTGAAGATTTCTCCATCATGGAGCGTATCTCGGCAATATCATTAATGTAGTCCTGATTTTCTTTCATGAAAAGTACTTTTTATTTCAAAGTTAAAGTACAGAAATTTTAAATGCAATATCTCTACGTAATTTTATTGTAGTCTCTTTATCAGATGAGAATATCAAACGATCAGAGTAAGACGAATGTGAAATGTTCTGAATAAAGTAGAACCAGAATTCTCAGGGATCGATATCAGGAATCTGTAACTCCAAAGGAAAGGGTTGATCTCTGTCAACAACGATGGAATCGCCTTCAATTCTAAGTAGCGCCACCTGGATCACAGACCTTCGCTGCGTGAAGCCAATGGTATCCCAGGAGGTAGTGGGGCCAAAACTTTCCTGGGGATTTACATGATAGAAGACATATGCAAATTCTCCGGCCGGAACAACATCTGCATGGTGGCCTTTTGCGGTATCATCTTTTCGTTGTCCCACCTCACTCAAGATCATTCCTTCTTTTACCCAGTTTACAGCATTATCAGAACTGAGCAATTCAATGCCCTCCCAGGGATCGGTTATCATCCAAAATTTTTCCTGCCATCGGAAAACATTGGCGCCTTCGGTATTTGTTCTTTCTTCGGCCTGGCCTTTGGGAGTCCAATTCAACAGATCGTTACTGTCGGCGTAATGTGTAGTATATCCTGCATTTTCATTTTTGAACCACATCCGGTATTTGTTCTCGGAAAGCTTAATAACAGACGGATCAATCACTCTGGCTGATTGCAGATCTATTACTTTTTTGAAAGAGAGATCCCACATAGAACTGGCGGTAAACAGGATGATTTTATGCTCGTCATCAAAGTTTTTTGTTGGAATGCCCCGAACGAAGCTCACATACATGTAATAGGTTCCATTCTCGTAGTACAGATCCGGAGCCCAGTAAGTATTGTGGCCCGGTTCATAATCTAAATCGAGCGTTCCACGATAAGTCCAGTTTATTCCTCCGTCATCGGATGATGCCACGCCAATTGCCGTTCCATGAACCCAGGCTAAATCCGGAGTATTTGAGTTTGCTCTTCTTTGAGTGTAAATCATCCACCAGTTTTCTTCTTCATAATTCCAGAACACAGTGGGATCAGCCGGACCGGCAAAAATCGGGTCTTCAAAAAGCGGGGCTGAAGGGATATTAGGATTTGAAGTTTGTGCAAACAGCGAAGGGCTTGAAGCGAATGAGAAGAAAATCACCAGTAATAAATAAGGCAGTTTATAGTGGTTTTTCGGGCTGAAGGAAAAACAGGAATAATTTTTCATTCGAATCTTTTTGATTTCAATCAGTTATCGATCAATCTTTGTACATAGAAAGATAGTGATTTGAAAAAAACCGCACTAAGATATTCCGTGGTAAGTCCATCTCACAGATTCCCCATAGTCAATTAAGCCGTTTTCAATCCGGAGATTGCATCTTGCATAATCATATAAAGACAAGGAACAATCACCAGGATGATGGAAGTCGCGAACACGATACCGAACCCGAGAGAGATTGCCATTGGAATTAATTGAATGGCTTGTCGCGATTGTTCAAGAATAATAGGAGTCAGGCCTCCAAACGTTGTAAAGGTTGTCAACATAATCGGACGAAAACGGCGAAGTCCTGCTTCGTGAATAGCTTCAAAAGCAGAATGACCTTTATCTCTCTGTTTGTTTGCGTAGTCAATCATAATCAATGAATCGTTCAGAACCACTCCTGAAAGAGCGATAACACCCATCAGGCTAACCAGTGAAAGATCATATCCCAATAAAATATGGCCGATAACCGCCCCGACAATTCCGAATGGAATGGCACCCATTACAATCAATGGTTGAATATAGCTTCCAAATGCGATAGCCAGAAGTGCATAAATCACAAACATAGCCAGCATAAAGCCGCCCCAAAGTGCGGATGTAGATTCACGCATTTCCGCCTGGCTGCCTTCAAAACTCCAGGTAATTCCGGGGAAGTCTGCCCGGAGTTGCGGCAAGGTTTCGGTCTGAATAGATTCCAGAATCCTGGTAACGGCACTTGCCGGTTCAGCGTCCATTCCGACGCTCACAACACGACGTCCATCCCGCCGGTTAATGTTTGTGAATGCCTCGCCTTCCTCAATACTTACTACATCTAATAAAGGAACTTCAACGCCGCTCGGCGTTTGAATGACGAAATCTTCGAGATGGTAGATATCCTGCCGCTGATATCGCGGAAGTTTTACACGGACTTCAATCTCGTTTGTACCACGAAGTTGCCGCATTGCCAAAGCTCCGTAGAAAGCATCACGCAACTGTCGCCCAACATCTTCGGGGGTGAGGCCAAGTTTTCGCCCCTCGGGAAGAAGCCGGAAATCGAACTGGGTTTTGCCGCGATTGTAATTATCGTTTACATCACGAGTTTCGTTGTATTGTTCTACCCGTTCAACAAATGCCTCGCTGGCCGCTTCGAGTACTTTGATATCCGAATGGCTCAGGTCAACACTGATGTCAGGAAGAAAACCGCCCGGCCCGCGTTCTGCTTCAAATGTAATTTGATCTACACCGGGAATGTCTCCAATCTGATCGCGCCAGAGTTCAATCACTTCCTGGGCGGTCATTTCCCGTTCGTCTGGCGGTTTCATGACGACTTCCACATCAATAAAACTCTGGCCACGGACATTGGTTTTAATCCCTTCGGCTACTTCATATAAATTGTGTTCTTCGAACATCCGGTGGGTAGCTTCTGTAATATCAATGGCTACAGCTTCCGCCTGAGTAGGGGTGGTTCCAACCGGCAGACTGACTCCCGCTTCAATTTCATCGGCTGCATCTTCGGGCATCATGACCATTCCCATGTGATCGCTGTAACCATATCCTCCCACAATAATGAGCAAAGTAATTGCAATACTTAAAGTTATATACCGGTTTTGAAGGCAGGTATCGAGGAAGCGGCGATATTTTGTATCAACAAAATGATTGAAACGTTTTGCAAAAGCCTGCTGATATTTGTGGATGGTATCGCCGATTTTAAATCGCTCTTTTTTGGTACTATGCGCCAGGTGGGCCGGAAGAATAAAAAGTGCTTCGAAAAGTGAGACGGCCAGTACAATAATCACAACAGCAGGAAGGGGCCACCAGTATTTGCCGGTGACACCAGGCATGAAGAGCAGGGGAACAAATGCGATAATATTGGTAAGGATCGCAAAAGTAACCGGGCGTCCCATGTCTTTTGTTCCCTCAATGGCTGCATCCAGGAAACTGTAGCCTCGTTCGCGATATTCGTACACATTTTCACCCACCACAATGGCATCATCCACTACAATTCCAAGAACTACCAGAAAGCCAAACATCGAAATCATATTGATGCTGAGATTGGCAAGCGGCAGAAATAAAACTGCACCTACAAAAGAGATGGTCATTCCCATCATCACCCAAAAAGCCAGCCTGTATTCAAGGAAGAGTGCAAGTATGACCATTACGATGATGATTGCAAGCACGCCGTTTTCCATTAGCAGGGAAAGACGTTCTTGGAAATCGTCTGCAGCGCTGCTGTCGATACGGTATTGAACACCGGGAGGAAAAGTTAACTGAGCCTGATCCAGGATATCCACAACAGCTTCCGAGATGGTGAGAGGCGATTGACTTCCGATTCGGTAGATCTCGAGATCTACCGTTGGCACCCTGTTAAATTCTCCGTGGAATCCGGTTTCTTCAAATCCATCGGTAATGTCGGCGATGACGGCGAGAGTTACGCTTCCTCCGTTTTCAGAGGCAATTAATTCAATATTTCCATATTCGTCCGCCCACTGTTTGCGTTCCTGCATTCGGAGGAGAATTTCTCCGGCACTGGTTTCCACAGCTCCGGCGGGGATGTCTTCACTGGATTGTGCAATGAGATTGGCAACATCACCGAGAGTTAACCCATATTCCCGCAGGCGATCTCTTGGAATTTCAACATGCGTGACATAATCGGGTACGTTTCCAATTTCAACCTGGGTAATTTCTTCGTGGCTCATCAGTTGATCACGAACGCTTTCAGCCAGTTTTCGCAATGTCCAGATATCGGCATCCCCGTAAATGCCAATGGTCATAACTTCCTGCTGATTTGATTGCAGCTGAACTTCCGGTTCTTCAATATTATCAGGAAATGTGCGAATACGATTTACTGCCTGATCGATATCCTGGTACGTTTTCATCCGATCAGTACCAACCACCAGTTCGATGGAGATTTGTCCGGATCCTTCCTGGGCTTCAGAAGTAACTTCTTTGATGCCCTGAACGCCTCGAATGGCTTCTTCAACCGGGCGAAGTATTCCCTGCTCTACTTCTGCAGGCGAAGCCCCGGGATAAACAACGCTCACTTCCACAATATCGAGCTGGTATTGCGGAAATACCTCTTTCTGCATGTTGAATGCCGTCCAGACTCCGCCCACAATCAGAATAATCATCAACAGATTGGCAGCAATCGGATTTTTCGCCATAAAGGCGATGGGTCCTGAGTATTTGTTATTTGAGTCGTTTATGCTCATTCAAAAATATATTTGAGATAGATGGATATCAATTGGGACACAGGCTGAACTTTTTACATATCAGAATTTGAAAGCGTATCTGCTGAGGCGGTCTCAGTTGCGCTATCGGCACTTTCCAATCTTAAGGGAGATCCATCCACAACGGTTGATAAATTCGTTGTTACAATTTTCTCGCCATCATTAAGACCTTCGGTGATGTACGCATATGTTGCATCCCGAAAGATGATTTCAACATCCCGGATATCAAGCGAATCGTTTTGCATCACCCAGATTGTATCATCCTGGCGGATGTAATCACGGTTAATACGAATAACATTTTCAAGCCTTTCAGCTTCGATATTCGTTTCCACAAACGACCCGATCATTAATCGGGGTTGGGTTGTATCTCCGGACAAGTATCCGTGCGGATCAGGTACAGAAACCAACACCCGGGCCATTCGGGTTTCATTTTCGAGCGCACCCACCAGCCTGAAAAGCGTTCCTTCCCGAGATTCATCCGGTTCCCATGCGGTTCGATTTCGAATGGTTACCGGCGATCCTGTCCCTCCATTTCGAGGGACTGTAATCCATCGGAGGCTGGTTTGTGGAACGGCTGCCTCAATCCAATATTCATCAATGCCGACAAGCCGGGCGAGCTCATCTCCGGAGGCAACCTGAGAACCAATATTTACATTTCTTGTGAGAATATAGGCGTCGAATGGAGCTCGAATTGTTGTTCGCTGAAGATTCAATTCGGCTTGTTCCACAGCAGCCCGGGCCGATTCAACTTGCGATCGTGCCGCATTAAGTTGTGGTTCCCGCAAAATGAGATTTCGATTGGCTCCGGTTAGTGAATCGTTCAGGAGTTCATAATCCTGTTTGGCAACTTCCTGCCGACCCATTTCAATATTCAGATCGGCTTCGGCTTGCATGAGTTCACTTTTTCTTTGTTGAAGGATATTTCTGTAGTCGGCCGGATCAATCTGTAAAAGTACTTCTCCTTTTTCCACATATCCGCCGGGTGTAAAATTCTCCGAAAGGCTGGTAATCTCTCCACTTACCCGCGGGCTTAAAACAATATCCTGGGAGGGCTGAACCGTCCCCATCGCACTAATTGTAGGAGTGAAGGTATCTCGTTCTGTTTCCACAACATCAACAAGCATTGCGGTTTCTTTCATGGCACCAGAACGTGTAGCTTCAGGCTCAGTCGAAAAAATCAGCAGGGTTATTGCCGCCCCCGCAATCAAAATACCCAGGCAAATAAAGAGTGTCTTTTTCCAGTCCATAAATATGTGATCGAAATTATTTCTTAAACCAATTATTCATCTATTCCCGGGCCATCATTTCCGTTTCAAATGATCCGGCGAGTGCACGATAGAGTGCAATACGATATTCAACCAGCGTTAACCGGGCTGATAGCAGATCCCGGCGCAATTGCTGAATTCCGTCAAGAGCCGTTAATACATCTAAATAATTTCCCCCTCCATTCAGATATTGTACCCGTAATTGTTCGTATGCTTTTGTAGCCAGCTCTACCTGGCGTTCAATACTTTGAATACTTTGCACCTGGTTCTTTTCCTGAACAAGTGCATCTTCAACTTCCCGAAATGAAGTTAGAATGGTTTGTCCGTATTCATAGAGCCGCTGCTGTTTTACAGCTTCATTTCGGTTGACTTCAGCCCGGAGTTCTCCTCCGTAAAAAATGGGAGCCAACAGGTTTCCGGCAAAAGAAAGAGCCCAGTCTTCAAACAAACTTCCGGCATTGTCCGCAGAAGTGGTTGCAGAAGCCGAGATCGTCAATCTTGGAAACTGGTTACTGATGGCTGAAGCAAGATCACGATCGGCAGCCAATAATGCTGAATAAGCACTTTGAACATCAGGGCGTCTTCGAACCAAATCTGTTGGAACCCCGGCTTCGGGCAAGGGAGCCAATTCGGGGAGATCAACAGGGCGATATTCGGTACCATGTTGCGGAGTTTCTCCCAGAAGTACTGCAAGTTGATGTTCCAGTAATTGTACTCTCGCTTCCGCATACGTTTTCTGTTCGCGTGATGCTTCCAAAAGTTGCTGCTGCCGAAGTACATCCACACTTTGTATTTGTCCGATTTCAAACCGGTTTTGAATCAGTTCCAGAACGGTGGCATTTGTTTCGATCTGCTCTTCAATGAGTTGTAGTTGGTTTTGTCCATCAGCCAGCTGGTACCAGGTTCGTGTAATTTCTGCTGCAAGAGAGAGGGCAACAGTCTGATAATCCAGGAGTGTGGCTTGAGCACGATATCGCTCCGCATCAACGCTGGATTGAATTCGTCCCCAGAGATCAATTTCATAAACCGATGAAAGGCCGAGCTGGATTTGTTCGGAATCCTGAGAACTGTCTGAGAACCGGTTTAATTCTCCTGTTCCTGATGCCTCCAGAGAAGGGAAGAGGGAAGAGGATTCACGATCCACAACAGCTTTCGCCGCTCTCAAACGCTCCCAGGCCGTTAGAAGATCGAAGTTCGATTGCATGGCTGTGTCGATAGCAGCGTTCAGTTGTTCATCCTCAAAGGTTGTCCACCATTTGTCAGGTACTACCTCGCTGCCTGATGCTGAAAATGCTTCGGGTATTTCTACGGGCGCATCAATTTCTTTTTGTGTACCACAACCGGCCAGGATGAATACAGCCATTCCCCAAAATGTTGTTAACCAAATATGTGCTCGTCTTCGGGGCATGATGCAGAGATTAACTCAGATTTTAGTGAATAGAATGATTCACTTTTCTTTACCGGTCGGAAAAATAAAAGACAAATCTATAGGAACTTTGAAGAGACGAAAAGCACGGATTAAATCTCCAAAGTTCGATGTTTCAGGGATCTGAATGTTGTAACAAACTCCTGTCAAAGAAAGTTTAGGAAAAGCTAAAAACCTATAAATCCAGGAAGGGAAATTGGATTTTAGGGACAGTTTTTGGAGTTACAACTTGTTTTGGAATGGAATAGTAAAGACAAACTCGGAACCTTTACCTTCTGTGCTGTTTACCTCAATTGTACCTCCGTGCAGATCCACAAATTCCTTGCATAACAGCAGCCCCAAACCGGTTCCTCTTTCACTATCTGTACCCTGACGTTTAGGCCGGTTTGCCGGGTCAAACAAAGATTGTCTCACCTTTTCGGGCATGCCGATACCAGAATCTTTGACACTTACCGTAATATTACTTTCTGTTGGAAATGCAGAAACTTGAATGGATGAATTGAAAGGCGAAAATTTCACGGCATTTGAAATAAGATTTCTCATACAGGTTTTGATCATTTCAGGATCACAAGAAACAGGTGGACATTCACTTAAACTGGTCTCAATTGATATGTTTTTGTTTTGAGCTACAACTACCTGAACGTCGATACTTTCCTGAATGAGTTCGGCAATGTTTGCTTCTCTCGGAATAAATGAGACATTATGTTGCTGCATTTTTATCCATTCAAGCAGGTTTTCTAAAAGTTGATACGCTTGTTTTGTTGAGGTTTGAAGCAGGTCAAAATGTTCGATTAGTTCGTCAAAAGATTGCTCGTTTGTTTCCGTATTCTCTTTCATCATACTGATCAAACCAAACAGGCCGAAGAAGGTGTTTTTTAAATCATGTCCAATAATGGAATATAATTTATCACGGGTTTCGGTGACCTCTTTCAACCGGGTATTTTGGTCTTTGATTTTCTGTTCGTACTCCTTGTACTTCGTGATATCCTGGAAAGTCCCTCTCAATTTGTAGGGTTTTTTCTCAAGGAAAAGTGCCTGGCCAATAGCACGTACCCATTTATGATTTCCTTTTGCCGTTACAAACGGGAGAGCAACATCATATTTTTTTCCCGTTTCCATGGTGTATTCAATTGCTTCCTCTATTTTTGTCCTGGCATCGCTAGGGTAATAGCTCAGTCCTTCTTCAACAAAAACTTTTTCTCCAACGGGTTTTTCATGAATTCTGTAAACTTCATCCGTCCAGGTCAGCTTTCCACTTTTTATATCAAATTCCCATCCACCAACATTAGCCATTTGCTGTGCTTCAGAGAATAATATTTCCAGCTTTTTACGAGCAGTAATATCTCTTGAAGTCGTCTGTAAATTTATGACTTCTCCTTTGTCATTCTTGATAGGTTGAGTGGCAGTATCGAGCCAGATGTACTCCCCGTTTTTCTTTTTAAATCTGTATTGAATGCTCGTTATAAGATTATTCTCTAATGCCTGATTATGAGATTGTTCTTTTACTCTTTCTATATCCTCCGGATGATGAAATTCGTATGGATTTTTCCCCAGTAACTCTGCAGGTTTATAGCCTAAAAGATATTCAGAAGAGGGGGAAACAAAACGAAATTTTCCATCGGGATCATGCAAACAAATAAGGTCGGCCGAGTTGGTAGATATGAGCTTGTATAACTTTTCACTTTCCTTATAGCTTTCTTCGATCGATTTTCTTCGGATAACGGAAGCCGTCCATTCTGCAAGTAGCTTAACCAAAGTTTTATCTGCTTCTAAAAAGCCCGGTTTTTTTGGGTCTGGACTTGAAAAGTTTATCGTACCGTAAAGTTGATCATCAATATAAATAGGGATGCCAATATACGATTCGAGTTTAAAAACCTCGTAACAGGGATGCTTGCGATGCTCGCTTAACTGCATTTCATTAATAGCTACAACTTTGTTCTTTTCAATCGTGATGCTGCAGTAGGTTTCACCAAGATTGAATGTCTGACCGTTTTCGAGCCCGCTATTTTTTGAATAATGATTAATTACCGTATAAGTATCTCCTGATATTGAACTTAGAATACCGACTTCCATTCCAAGCAATTGGGTAGTCATTTTCAGAGCTCTGAAAAGGTGATCATCGAGATTGTGACTTTTTTGAGAGACAATTTTATGGAGTAGTCTCAGTCTTTTTTCAATCTCTTCCGGTTTGGATACTACTATTTCGTCGAAAGAGTGCATACAGAACTCATTAAAACTTAAATGATGATTTGCATAAAGTTAAAAAATTCTAATACAAATCCGGCAGGGAATTCATAATTCGAAAACGATGGTTAATCAGCTTTCCAAAGCGAAAAATTGTGTTGCCTGAGGACAGACAGTTTATCAAAAGTACTAAAAATCTAATGGTTTGGTGGAATCATTGTAAATCGGGCCCATTTGCCAGACTGATCCGTGCAGCGACCGGAAAATCCCTGTTCCGCGCTTTCATGTTGAGCGAGAGCACAATCCAGCGTTACCCGTTCTTCAGGTTCAATGAATTGAAAAAAGAGTGTATCATTTTCGATGCGAGTATTATCGGTTGGTATAAGAGAGGAATCGGGACCGACAATATGAATGGTAAGAGCTCTGTCAATGTAAGATACTTCATATCCCATCGGATTGGACATTTCGGGATGATTCATTGGTGTGAGTGAGCCCGTCCAAAAGCCTTCTTGCAACTGAGGCGCGGATTGACACGCGGAAAGAAGTATGAAAAAGAAAACAACCAGGAAGCGAAATTTCATGGATATTTTTTTATTACTTATGGTTAAAGCAAATCTGCAAATTTCTCCATCAAATCCACAATAATTTATCCCAAATTCTTGCTAAATAAATAGAATTGGTTTGAAGAATGCTCCAAAAAGATCTGGAAACATTTCCTTCCGGATCATTGTTGAATGAATAGTAACGAGAGCGGAAAGGATAACTAAACATCAGAGAATTATGCCACTTATAGACAGAAGTGACCTAAAATACGATTACTCATGGCAACCGAAAGGAGCTGAAAAACCGCGTAGCTCAGCCACAACAAAGGGCGAGACGGATAGTCAGATTTTTCGAAGTGAAGATGGAGATCAGGTATTGTCATTCATTAATGATTATACCGATCGGGAAGGAATAACCGACAAAAAGCATGCTTTAAAAATTGAGAAGCTGCTACAAGATGAGCTAAAGAACAGGAATATGTCCCGAAAGGAAGCTCGTCTCTGGTTAAATGAAAATCTAACCAAAGAGCGAGTCTGATCTTTCAGAAATTTCTTTAAAAAGGTGAAATCCTTACAGGGGTTTCACCTTTATATTTTTGAAATAGACTTTACTGTCAGGATCATGTCCTTGTAAGGCAAACGTGCCGCTGGACAGAACATTCGTCCCCCGATCCACATCTTCCGGTTCAGTGTAATCTGTTATCACTTCATCATTTACCATAATAGTGATGTGTTGGCCTTCCACCTGAATGGTCATGGTAAACCATTCATCATCAGGAAAGATAACTTCAGTGTTATCATCAACATTATATAAACTTGCCGTTCTTCGGGGATCTGCATCAAAAGAGTTATTTACCTGGGCTTCATACCCGTGTGCCGGCCATCCTTCTTCTTGATATTGGGTGTGGAAGAAGATACCTGAATTGGAACCGGGTGTTGTCATAACATCAGCTTTGAAAACGAAATCATCAAAATCATGATTTTCTGCCGCCCCCATATAAAACAGGTGGGCCCGCGGTCCGTGAACTGCAATTTTCCCATCTTCAATGGAGAACGTTTCAGGATTCTCGGCTGCTTCCCAGCCATCAAAAGATTCGCCATCAAAGAGAGAAATCCAATCTTCATTTGCAGATTGTGCAAACGTGGAAAATGTAAACAGGATGAAAGGGAAAAGTAGAAGTGCAATTTTCTTCATAGGTAAACAGTCTGTGCATTAGTTGCGATTTGCTACAGACAAAATATAATTAATCAATAAAAAACCCTCCCGATATTTTCAGGAGGGTTTTAAACGAATCGCTTATTTAAGCATTCAAAGCATTTTTGCAATATTCGAAACATCGTTTTACTTCCGCTACGGCATTCGACCCTTCCGGAACCTGGTATTCGAGTTCAACTGTGGCAGGGAAAGAGTAACTTTCTTCACTCATTAAGTTGAGTACTTCGGCGATAGGTGTATCACCCTCACCCCACACAAGGTTACCAGCTCCGTTGTCGGGAATTTGACGATCTTTCACGTGAATACTTGTAATCCGGTCGTGTTTTTCACGGATGAAATCCAAAATGCTTGGATTGCCGGCCGCCACCCAGTGACCAATGTCTAAGTTCATGGAATTGTATTGAGACTGTTGAAGTGCTGTATCCCAAAGGGTGGGCGTGGCTTGCGTGTGATTATGATAGCCCATGTAGATTTCATGTTTTGAAGCAATCTCTCCCAACCGGTCAGAAAGCGATGCCTCTTCAGGCAGTTCTCGTGTACAGGATTTTGCGCCCAGAGCCCTTGCCGCTTCAAATGCATAATTGATTTCTTCGTCAGTGCTATTTGCATTAAACGCATCTGGTTTCCATGCATAGATACTTACACCCGCATCGTTAAACATGTTTTTAAGTTCCACAAATTTATCCATGGAAGCACGGGATCTCCACTCGGCCACGTGTTGATTGTATTCTTCCATTTGAGCCTGCATCTGTTCCATTTGTTGTTGTTCTTCGTTCGTCAGGGCTTCATCTCTGGATTTTCTCATCAGGGAGAAGTACGCCCAGCGATCCACAGGATTTTCAGGACGGCCTGCGTATAGTTCGGCAGGATCACCCATGAGTTCGACGGCACTGATTCCGGTGTCAACAACAGCTTTTAGAATGGCTTCTGCACTCTGGTCCTGCATGCTTCGAAACGAATATGTGATTGTCCCAATTTGTACACCCTTTATTTTGGAATCAGGTTTGGCGAGGTTTTTAATAAACGCAGGGGCGCCAAAAGCTGAACCGGCTCCAACAAACATTCCCGTAGCCAAAGACAATGAAGTCCCGATGAATTGGCGACGCGATACTGAATTTTTATTCTTCTTATTGTTATTCATAAAGCACATTTTTGGTTGAGGTTTTCAAGCTCCGATTGCTGATTCGCAAGAAGTTTGATAGACATTGTTTCATTATGTAAAAAAAGGATTTTTAAAGTACAAATCTGCAATAAGATGTAAATTGGATTTGAAATGGGGAGAGTTTTTTAGCGGGATTTTGTTTGATCAGGGAAATGGTTTTAAATCTTCCCATTGCACTACCCAGCTTCCATCCTGCGGAAATCCAGGTGTATCAATATCAGGCGCGTCGTCCCATCCGGCAGCCATCATAGCTACGGCTGTTAACAGTCCTCCGTTTCCCGGCAGGTAAAGAGTTAGATTGGAATCCTGGTAATTATGTCCGTTTGGTAAATAGGTATTTTTTTGAACGTCCATCATTAGAGCTTCAATGGCCAGTTCCGGTTCTCCAACGCGAGCGGCAGTCATTGCAACCAGGGGATAGTCCCAACCCCAGGTGTGGTTCCAGTTCCAGCTTTCCATTACTTTATGAAGTGTTTGTCGCATTTTTTCTCTGTCGGCATGAACGCAGGGAAGAAATCCGCACGACGCGAGAAGGGTGGGGTGATCTCTTCGCTGTTCAGGATCCAAAAATGTGTTTGGTGCTGATTCAGCATTTACATAGAGTCCGTTTTTTTCAGGAATTGGCGGAAGATTATCCAGAATGTGTTGCCATGTGGAATCTCTTTCCATGCCAAGTCGTTTTTTCCACTTTTGAGCCGTCTCAAGACCAAGCTTCCAGTATGCGAGTTCGAACCCGGAGTTGAAAGTTTCTTCAGGTGGAAAAATTTCCTGGGCAGGAATAAGAGGTGGACCTAATTGATACTCGCTTTTTTCCTTGATCCAACTTGGATATGAAGCCATGAAATCGGCTGTTTCAAATACTATATCCTTGTATTTTTCTAGAGTCTCGGGCGTTGATTTTTCTCGGTAAATCAGTTCCGAATAATAGATTGGATGAGGTTGCTGCCAGATCAGAAAAACACCAATAGTTGAGGGAGAGTCCCGTCCATCCGGACTTACCATTTTTGGCCATCGAACACCTTCATATCCTTGTGATTCAGTTGCTTGTTTAGCTTTGTCTATAATTTTTGAATACCATTCAAGGCTTTTCTCAAACAGTGGCAGCCGGTCCCAAAGTGCAAAGTGAACACCATGCCACCAGTGCATTTCCAGGTGAAATTTTCCGTACCAGCTATTGTACGTTAATCCAGTTTCTTGGGGTGGTTGAGTACCGGTGCTTTGAATTGCAGTTAGATATTGCGATAGTACAATTCTTCGTTCCAGTTCATGGGCTCTGGGATCGCTGCTTTTAGAGAGATCAATTGCCCCGCCATCTGTCCAAAACTTTTGCCAGTAGTTTTCATTCGCAACTTTGGCGTGGTTGGGTTTGGGTACTTCATTTGAAAAGGGTTCATCAGAAAAAGCCACAGAGAATGAAAGAGGTTCTGCCACATCTGAGAAAGACAGTTGATATTGATGTTTCTCAGTATTCGAAACCCGAGCGCTTGCATTCCAGGACAAATCGACAAAATATTCATCCTCATCAAGAATGCGTTGCCAAACGATATGTTGCGAACCCGATTCAATTTGCTGTGTTAGATGTCGATCAGGTCTTGACCAATCAGAGGGATCGCCGACATGAACTCCACGGCCATACGGAAATTCAATGTTCACCTTCACCTGTTCATTAGTGAGAGACGAAGCATCAACCCAAACTGAAAGTTGATCATATTCAGGATGAACTCTTGTTTGGACAATAACCGGTTTACCCTCAATTTCAAACTGGCTGTTCAGCGTGCCGGACCACATATCCAGTTCCTGGCGAATGTTCGAAAGTTCGTTTAACTGAACAGCAGTTCCATCCTCTTTTTTAAGTTCAAAACCAATCCGGGCCAGGTTTAACCGGTGTGGATTTTGCCGAAGCCAGTCTCCCGAAGGAGTGTGCTGCCTGCTTGCATAAGGCACAATTTTACCATTTGCATCATAAGATGCTTTTGCATCACTCATCTTAAATTCCTCCGGATTTGGAAAGGAGTGCCATCCCCATTGAGATTGGGTAACAAGTGGGGTAGAACCTTCCAGTTCCGAATTAGACTGAAATCCGTCGGGTCCTGGAGCGGGTGCCGCCGATTCTTCCCGGGTGTAAAATTCAGGAAACGTTTGAAGTCCGGTAATATCCGCTGTAAAAGCGAATTCTCCATTTCCTACTGAGAGAGGAGAGAGTTTGTTGGGCTGAGTTAAGACCGGATTATGTCGAGTAACAAGAGCTTTGCGATCTATTTTTCCAGGCTTACTTTCGTCGGATGACTGTGGGTTATGATCGGTTAACAGAAGAAATACAATGGCAGCTAAAAAAAAGCCAATATAGATATACAGGTTTCTGTTTCCCCACAGTTTCATGGTATTTAGATTTCAATCTTTTCCGTTAGGTGCCGTGCGCGCTCATAAGTTGATTCCAGATCATCCCCTAAAAGGGTATAGTGCGCCATTTTTCGTCCCGGTTTACTTTGCAGTTTTCCATAAGAATGAAGATGACCGTTTGGCTCAGAAACCGCTTCTTGTGTATTTTCAACAACTGCATTTCGCTGATGATTTCCAAGCAGGTTAATCATGGCAACGGCCGGCTTAATCAAACCTGTATCTCCCAAAGGCAAACCACAAACGGCCCGTACATGGTTTTCAAACTGGGAAGTGATGCATCCTTCAATAGTATAATGGCCGGAGTTATGAGGACGAGGTGCAGATTCATTCAATAGAACATCGCCTTCCGGTGTAAGAAAGAATTCGTAGGCGAAGATCCCTTTTCCTTCAATCGCTTCAGTGGCTTTTATGGCAAGTTCCTGCGCTCGTTCCCGGATAGATTTTTCAACCGGAGCGGGAGATTTCACTGCCACACAGATATGATTTTCCTGAACTGTTTCACAGCATGGGTAAACGACATAGCCATTTTCATTTCGCGCTACCTGAACGGCCAGTTCGTGTGTAAAGTCCACAAATGCCTCGGCGAGGATGTCATATCCTTTGGAGCCACCCAGCTTTTGGAACGCGTCTTTTGCCTCATCCATATTCTTTACCGTTTCATTGCCATAGCCGTCATAGCCGCCTTTAGATGATTTTAGTAAATAGGGCCATCCATGGTTTTTCCCGAATTGATTTAAATCTTCTTCTGTTTTTACCAGTGAATAAGGCGTAACCGGAATCCCGGCATTTTCAAATGTCTGTTTTTCAATCAGTTTATTTTCAATAAGAGAAAAACTTTTTGGTGAGGGATAAATGGGCGTACCGGATTTATCCTGTAAATTCTGGAGTATGGATGAATCGATAAACTCATTTTCAAGAGTAATGACATCGCAGGCTTGGGCAAATTCTACCATTGAATCCACCTCTTCAAATGATCCGCTGAAGGAGTGAGGCGTCATAAATTGAACAGGTTCATCTTCCGGCCTGTCAGAAAAAACAGCAACCTGCATTCCATATCGAAAAGCCTGCAGGGATGACATTCGGGCAAGCTGGCCGGCTCCTAAAAATCCAATGACAAAGTTTGATGAAAGCGGGTTTTTCATAAATAATCTGATTTCAATTTTTGTTTGAAGGTATTGATTCTGCTTGTCAAAAAATAGGGATGGCGGACTGAGGATGTAAATAGACTCGTCATCACAAACGGAGTGAAGTGATCTCATGATAATTATGTTGGGAGATTCGTTCGCTTTGCTCGTAATGCCGAATTCAGTTCTTTAATGATTTAAAATCGATTCCAAAGATCATCAGTAAATTCTCTATCTTTAGGCAAAATTAGCAGCAAACAGGAAATGGATTTAGAAGGAAAGTTACAACAGATAAAAGAACGTTACGAAGAGATTAACCAGGCAATGGCCGATCCGGCAATTTATGACAGGCCAAAAGAGTATGCCGAACTCACCAAAGAGCACACACAGTTAAAGGAACTTGTTGACGATTTTGATGAATGGCGCTCACTCTCCCACCAAATTGAAGGGAATAGCGAACTCATTGAGATGAATGAAGATCCTGAGCTAACCGATATGGCCAGGGAAGAGAACAAGGAAATGAAGACAAGGCTTGAAGAACTTGAGGAGGAGATTAAGTACAAGCTCATCCCAAAAGATCCCGATGACTCCAAGAACTGTATTATTGAAATTCGTGCCGGTACCGGTGGTGATGAAGCCGCACTTTTTGCCGGTGACCTGTTTGATATGTACCGGCGTTATGCCGATTCACAGAAATGGTCGCAGAGTATTTTGTCTGTCGCGGAAAGTGAAAAAGGTGGTTTTAAGGAAATTGTATTCGAACTTTCCGGCAATGAAGTTTATGGGAAGATGAAATACGAGAGTGGTGTGCATCGGGTTCAGCGGGTTCCAGAAACAGAATCCCAGGGACGTGTACACACATCTGCAGCTACGGTTGCTGTTCTCCCCGAAGTAAATGATGATGTGGAGATCAATATTGATATGAATGAAGTGCGCGTGGATACATTCCGGGCGAGTGGTGCTGGTGGTCAGCACGTAAACAAAACAGATTCGGCTATTCGTTTGACTCACGAACCGACCGGTGTGGTTGTCGAGTGTCAGCAGGAGAGATCACAACATCAAAATAAAGAGAAAGCGTTATTGATGTTGAAAACCAAGCTTTATGATATGGAGATGGAAAAAATTCGATCCGAACGTGCGGCTGATCGAAAAAGCCAGGTATCTACCGGTGACCGAAGTGCTAAAATCCGGACATACAATTTCCCGCAGGGCCGGTTTACAGATCATCGCATAAATCTCACTCTTTACAATCTTGATGATATTTTGAAAGGAAATATTGGCGAAGTGATTAAAGCCTTACGGGTAGAGGAGAATCTTGAGAAGCTGAATGCAATAATGGATTAAGCAGCAACTGGATACTGAAAGGATTCTTCAACAGGCTGAACTCGAACTTCTCATATCAGAAAAATTAAATCAAAAACTTCTAACTATAATCAACAAACAGATAATCTTGTGAATTTTCCCAATCCTTTTTTTCGATGGCGACCGCATCCATGGCACGGTTTGGAGATCGGTGAAGCAGCCCCATCCATCGTTAATGCTTTTATAGAAGTAACATCTTTTGATGCCATAAAATATGAAGTCGATAAAATGACAGGGTACATGCGCGTGGATCGGCCTCAGCGTAGTTCATCCATGCCACCGTCTTTATATGGATTTATCCCCAGAACTTATTGTGGAGACCGAATCGGTTCTCTCTCCAAACACACTGAAAAAGGAGATGGAGATCCTCTGGATATCTGTGTTCTCAGCGAACGCCCCATTGACAGAGCGGAGGTTATTTTAAGTGCCCGTGTAGTGGGTGGGCTTCACATGATCGATCATGGAGAGGCAGATGATAAAATTATCTCAGTTCTGAATAATGATACATATTATTCTAACGTGGAGGATATCAATGATCTTCCCGATGTATTGATTGAGAGATTACGGCACTATTTCAGTACCTATAAACTGATTCCGGGGAAAAAAGAGACGGATGTTTTCGTAGACAGAGTTTACGGCCGTGATGAAGCCAAAGACGTAATTGAAGCCTCTATGGCAGATTATGTGGATATGTTTGGTGAGTAGATTCGAAATATCCAGGGAAGTGATGTTCAAAGGGTTGATGTGATTCATAACCTGCACAGGTCTTTAAAATTCCTTATTTTTCTAAGCTGTCTAATTGAAGAATTATTGAATAGTTTTAGAAATGCCAACCTGGACATTACATACAGAGTTTAAATTTGATGCCGCTCATTTTATCGATGGATACGATGGGAAGTGTGGAAGAATGCACGGCCATTCCTACAAGGTGTATATTGCTGCAAAATCCCACAAACTCAATCCGTCGAAATATCTAAAATCAGCGGATATGGTTTGCGATTTTAAAGAGTTGAAATGGGCCGCCTCAGTGGCTGAAAAAGGAGGGTTGGATCATACTGTACTGAATGAGGAGATACAGGGATCTACTACAGCAGAACGAATTGCAGAATATATCCATAAAGAGACAAAAGCACGGATTCCAGATGGAATTGACTTAACAGTCACCGTTTGGGAGACAGATACAAGCTGGGTTGAATACACCGACAAAGATGTTTAGCACAAAGGAACATACAAAGAAAAAGGGTGAAGTAACTTCCGGGTTGGATGCGGTTCTGTATCCACTGATGGAAGATTTTTATACGATTCAGGGAGAAGGAGCTCATACGGGCCGGGCATCATATTTCATCCGCCTGGCTGGTTGCGATGTGCAATGCTGGTGGTGTGATGTAAAAGACAGCTGGGATGAGACAAAACATCCAAAAGTAAAAACGGGAGATCTTGTACAGCGAGCAGTGGATAGTGGCGCGCCTTTCGCCGTGATTACCGGTGGTGAACCACTGCTTCATAATTTGGAACCCTTGACGGTAAGATTGAAAGATCATGGACTTAAAGTTCATATTGAGACAAGTGGTTCATCTCCGTTATCCGGTCATTTAGATTGGATTACTCTATCTCCCAAAAGATTCAAAAAACCTCTTGACGAGGTTTTTCCTTATGTGGATGAATTAAAGGTAGTTGTACTAACGAACAAGGATCTTCAATGGGCTGAAGTGAATGCTCAAAAATGTCCTGAACACACGAAACTTCTTCTGCAGCCCGAGTGGGATACACCCAAGTCCATAGATCTGATTGTCGATTATGTTAAAGATAATCCCGAATGGGGAATCAGTCTCCAGACGCATAAATTTCTGAATGTTCCATAAATAAGATGGAATGTTCAGTTGATCTCAATTTATATGACTACGTTTTCTAAATGAGCTATAAAGAATCATCCGTTCTTATTACAGGGGCCAGCCAGGGAATCGGCCGAAGCATTGCTATTACCTTTGCCGCCTCAACAAGAAGACCTTTATTGCTGCTTGCACGAAATCAAAAAAATCTTGAGGAAACCAAACGTCTATGCGAGCAAACAGGGGCGGAAAGGGTAGAAATACTGGTTTGTGATGCCACCCGTATGGAAGATGTTTTAAACGTAATAATTCCGGATGGTTTTCCTGATCCGGGAATTCTCATCAATAATGCCGGAAGTTATCTGTACAAATCACTTTCTGAAACGACTGATGAAGAATTTCGCCATCAAATGGAAACGAACCTTTTTGCAGCCGTTCATATCGTGAAGCGTTTTCTTCCGTCTCTTCGAAAGCTTGACCGCGCGCTGATTATCAATATCTGTTCAGTAGGAGCATTAAAAGGCCTTTCAGATAGCGGTGCCTATTCCTCGTCTAAGCATGCACTTTTAGGATATACCCGGTCGTTGCGAGAGGAATTAAAAATAACAGACATTGGAGTAACGGCAGTTAATCTTGGACAAACACATTCAACTTCCTGGGAGGCTTCCGATATGAGTCCCGAGCGATTAATAAACCCGACGGATGTTGCAAATTTATTGGTTGCAATCTCAGAACTTTCACCCAGAAGTGTTGTTGAAGAAATCATCATTCAACCTCAACATGGAAAAGTACCACCCATGTAAATTTAAAATACTTCGATTAGGTAGTAATAAAGTGTGTTTTTGCGAAGTGAGAAAAGGTGAAAAGCAATTATGTACAAAGAGAGCTTGAGATGAAAAAATCTTATTTTTTTATAAGAATCGCTCTTTTTTAAGATATTAAAATTTTTTAATATAAAATAACTTTCGGGGCGGGGAACAAAATTTTTTAGTCCTTGTATATAACTAAGTAATATCGACCCAGATATTACTTGTTGTACCCCGAAAAAGCCAACGTAGTAGAAAAGCCCGGTTGATAGCCGGGTTTTTCAGTTTGAATTATACTTCAAATTATTTACTTCAACAAAAATCAGCCCTCAAGAACACGTTCGAAGTATAACCCAACCGATTCTTTTATAATATATGCAGCCGATCGGTTTTTTTGAGTTAGATGTTTTTAATATTTAATTCTCCTTGAAAATTGGATTGTGTTACCGAATGTAGTCGAAATTTTTTATGATTCATTCGATATACATGTCGGCTAACTTACTAAGAAACTGAAATAACTACGATTCATGCCACTTCGACAAATAGAAGTTGTTATTCCCAAAGAAGGCAAAGAGGATTTCGAACATCTTTTAAACGATGATAGTGTTGAGCACTATTGGAATGAACATTCTGAAAGCTCCGGATATCTGCTAAAAGCATTGGTTGATGCTAATCAAACTGAATCCTTTTTAGATAAAGCTGAGCACCTGATGGGAGAGAAAAAAGGGTACAGGCTTATCATGCAGGAAGTGGAGGCTACGTTGCCAAGGGTAAAATCCCAGGAAGAGGATGAGCCTTCCGATCAAGAAGGAAAGGAAGAACCGTGGGAGGCACCGCTACAGGGAATTCGCGTGAGCAGAGAGGAGCTATACAATGATATTACCGATGGTGTGAATCTTTCAGGAGTTTACCTCGCTATGGTTTCATTTTCCACGATTGTGGCAGCATTGGGTATGCTCCGGGATAGTGCAGCCATTGTTATTGGTGCAATGGTAATCGCTCCGCTCTTAGGGCCTAATGTTGCACTGGCACTTTCAACCACTCTTGGGGATTCTTCATTATTCAGAAAGGCACTCAAAACGAATATTAGCGGCATCGGAATTGCATTGTTGATTTCAATTGTGCTTGGATTCATTTTATCGGTAGATGCTTCCGCTTATCAGCTTGAAAGCAGAACCCAGGTGCATTTATCGGATATTGCACTCGCTCTTGCCTCCGGTGCGGCTGGTGTGTTAGCCTACACAATTGGTATGTCTGCGGCGGTAATCGGTGTGATGGTTGCGGTTGCTTTACTGCCCCCGCTGGTAACGGCCGGACTGCTGATTGGTGACTTACAGTGGGGCTTGGCTTATTATGCCATTTTGCTCTTAACAACCAACATTATCTGCGTGAATCTTGCTGCCGTTGCTACATTTACAATCCAGGGAATAAAACCACGGACGTGGTATAAAGCAGAAAAAGCGAAGAGAGTTAACAAGATTGCTTTCTCAATTTGGATTGTACTTCTTGTGATTCTTGCATTACTAATCTTTGCAACGTGATCATTATTCAGCTATTCGGTGGAGTTTGAAGACGTTCTCTTTTTGATATTCAATTCAGCGAGCTTTGCATTATGGCGGAATAAATCATATCCGGCCCGCCTGACAGCACTTCCTTCAAAAATATCATCAAATTCATCTTCTTTTAGTTCACTCCATAATGATCCGGGAGGGGATAAAACTCTCTCTCGTGGTTTTAAATCGTGGATATGTCCTTCTTCTGCTTTTCGGTTCCAGGGGCAAACATCCTGACAAATATCACAACCGAACGCCCAATCTCCGATTTGTTCTTCATACTCTTCAGGCATTTGTTCTTTAAGCTCAATTGTCAGGTAAGAGATACAGCGATTGCCGTCTATTTTATATGGCTCATGAATAGCATTGGTGGGGCAGGCGTCAATACATTTCGTACAGGTTCCGCAGTGATCCGTTTGCGGGCCATCATATACAAACGGCACATCTAAAATCATTTCACCAATCAAAAAGAACGAACCGTGTGTTTTGTTGAGCAGATTGCTGTTCTTGCCAATCCATCCAAGTCCGGCTCTTTGGGCCCATGCTTTATCCATTACGGGAGCCGAATCTACAAAAAAGCGTCCGTTTATATCACCAACCAATTCTTTTGTGTATTGGAAAAGTTTTTTTAGCCGTTTTTTTAAAACTTTGTGATAATCTCGTCCCCGCGCGTATTTGGCAATTTTAGGTTGATCTGTTTGTTCATCATGGTTCACATTTTCAGGAAAATGATAGCTTGCCAATACACTAACCACACTTTTTGCTCCTGGCACAAGCCTGGTTGGATCAACCCTCTTATCAAAATAGTTTTCCATCCACCCCATGGAACCATGTAAATTTTGATTTAACCACTGCTCCAGCCGGAATGCCTCGGGATCAAGCGGTCCGGCTTTAGCGAAGCCGCACTGGTCGAATCCTAATTCATAGGCTTTCAGGCGTACTTTATTTGTTAGGGCATGTATATCCATGACATGTCAACATAAAAAAATCGCGCAGCCAAATAAATGACTGCGCGATTTTAAATTTCTGAATAGCGTAAATAATTACTGTTGTTGAGGATCCGGGTTAACTTCAAGTAACTCAACATCAAATATAAGAACTGCTCCCGGAGGAATCGGGCTTCCTTGTGGAGGACTGTTTCTGTAAGCAAGATCAGATGGAATAAAGAACTGATATTTTGCACCCTCTTGCATAAGCTGAAGTCCTTCGGTCCAACCTTCAATAACCCGGTTAAGCGGGAATGTGGCTGGTTGACCCCGTTCGTATGAACTGTCAAAAACTTCGTCAGAAAGTAACCGACCTTCGTAGTGAACTCTTACCACATCGGTTGCGACCGGACTTTCTCCATCACCTTCTTCAAGAACTCTGTACTGAAGACCAGATTCCGTTTCGAAAACATCAGGATTTTGTGCATTCTCTTCAAGAAATGCTTGTCCGCGTTCAATATGTTCGGCAGCATCTTCCTCTTGCTGCTGGATTCTTCTCATCTCCATTTCCTGCAAGTAGGTTTGGATGAGTGTCTGCATCGCCATATTGTTTATAATAGAAGTATCGCTGGTATCGAGGCCGGCTTGCAAGCCTGCAACGTAGTTTTGCATGTCGATATCCGTAATGCCTTCATTCGATAAACTCGATCCCTGCAGGTACCCAAAGCTGTAACTTAGAGAATCGGTTTTACTGGAGAGATCGGCTGAAGCTTTTTGATCGTAGCTATTGCAACCGGAAAAAAGGATTGTTGCCGTAAACACGACAGCTGCCGTTAAAAGTAGATGTTTCATACAATATTTTTGTAATTTTTTAAATTAATTAAGTTAGAAAGGTAACCTTTTTTCACTCTATTGAAAAGGGCAGGCTTTTAAGGATAAATGATAAAATGTTCGTAGTAACTTATGTATATTACAGGGCTGTAGAATTTAACCAATCATAAATAAAGAAAATACACACATTTGAAGTTTACTGATTTTAATTTAACCGAATCTATACAGGCAGGATTGAGAGATATAAGATTCGAAGAACCAACCCCCATTCAGGAAAAATCGATTCCGCTTATTGTTGAGGGGAAAGACGTAATTGGACTTGCCCAAACGGGGACGGGCAAAACCGGGGCTTTTGTAATACCCATCATGCAACGAGTATTGCAAAGTGAGAGAAAGGGGGTAAAGGCTTTAATTCTAAGCCCGACTCGCGAACTGGCCAAACAAATTGACGAGCAGATTTTTGCGATTGGATACCATGCCGGTATTACATCCGCAACCGTGATTGGCGGAAGTGATTTTTCGGAGCAGGCCAAAGCCCTTAAAGCCGGTGTAGATATTATTGTTGCCACACCCGGGCGGCTAATCGATCAGAACAAAGTTGTAAATATCGATTTTAGCAATCTTGAGTATTTTGTTCTTGATGAAGCTGACCGAATGTTGGATATGGGTTTTCTGCCCGATATGAAAAAGATCATTTCGTGGTTGCCACAGAACCGCCAGACACTGCTTTTTTCTGCAACTATGCCCAAAGAGATTGAGGGGCTTGCATCCTCAATAATGAAAAATCCGCAAACGATTGAAACGGAAAGGGCAAAACCATCTCAGAAAGTAGAGCAGCGGGCATATTTTTTGAAAAGCCATCAAAAAATACCCCTTGTAAAAGGAATTTTTGATCAGCTTGAATGGGATTCATGCATCATTTTTACATCCACTAAAAAAGGAACGGATGAACTGCAGCGCTTATTGAAAAAAGAAGGGCTAAAAGCAGCCAGTATTCATGGAGACCGATCGCAGGAAGAACGAAATAAAGCTCTTGCCGCATTTAAAAATAAGCAAGTACCCATAATTGTGGCAACTGACGTTCTTGCCCGTGGGATTGATATCAAAGAGGTATCGATCATTATCAACTATGATGTACCGAACAATACAGATGATTACGTTCATCGGATTGGCCGGACTGCGCGGTATGATAAATCCGGCATTGCCGTGACCTTTATTACTCAAAGAGATCGCAGAACATTTAATGATATTGACAACATTAAAGATAATTCGATCAAGAAAGTAAATGTACCGGGCTTTTTTAAAGATCCGGGTCATTTCTCTTGGGAAAAGCACTTTGAAAAACCCAAAAAACAAGAGAAGAAAGATTCCTCAGATTCGTCTTCTGATGAATCAAACCGTGATACTCTTCCTCCAAGACCTAAACGATTAGGAGGTCCGGGCAAAGAATCATCCGATGATAAATCTTCGGATCAGAAAAATAAATCTCAAGAGACTCAACAAAAGCAAACTCAGGAGTCTCAGGAGAAAAAAACACAAGAGCCGAAGCAAAAGAGTTCTCAGCAATCCCGGCAGAAAAAACAGGAAAAATCAAAGGGTCAGCAAAAACGGGGTTCTGATCAGAAACCAACGGAGAAAAAGCAGGAACCGAGATCCAAGCAAAAGAGACAAGACGAAGGAAACAAGCAGGAGTCAAAGGCTAAACCGAAACAGGAACAGCCGGAAAAAGAAAAGAAAAAACCTATCAATCTGCCTCCTGTTCTTGAAAAAGCGGTTGACAGGAACAAACGTGTTCGCAAACCTGCAAAAGGTGTTTGGGGAATTATTAAGAGCTTTATCCCAAAAATCAGAAATAATTAGCCATGATGCAGCGGCTGGGTTCTGTGTTTATATGGATTGCAGTTGTGATACTGATTTTAGGATGGCTGCCGTTGCTGGCTATAATCCGATTATTTGATCGCGATCTTGGTTTATATCAAACAGGGAGAATGTTTCGACGTCTCGGACTTGCCATTTCCAGGGTCAATCCGTCATGGAAGATTTCAATTGAAGGAAATGTAAAAGTCGACGACCGAAATCCATATGTGATTGTGAGCAATCATATGTCGAATGCGGATATTCCGGTGATCTCAAATTTGCCTTGGGAGATGAAATGGGTGGCGAAGAAAGAGCTGTTTGATCTTCCGATTGTAGGCTGGATGATGAAACTGGCCGGAGATATTCCGGTAGCCCGCGGATCCATGCGCGAAGCGGTAAAAGTTTTCCAACGTTGTAAATATTATCTAGATAATAATACTTCAGTCATTTTTTTTCCTGAAGGAACCCGTTCCAGAAGTGGGCAACTGACACGTTTTGCCAGTGGCGCTTTTGATTTAGCCATCAGAGAAAATGTACCGATTTTGCCTGTTGTACTCGATGGAACTCAGGGATGCCTTCCAAAACAATCGTGGGTATTCGAGCAGGATGTACACGTAAAACTCAAGGTTTTGGACCCGATTCCAACGGTCGGTTATAAAAAAGGGGATTCCTCACTTCTCATGGATAAAGTAAGAACCCAAATGGCCGAACAGCTGGCAGAATGGAGAGGCGTGGATATTACTGAGGTTGACTATGCTGGTCACCGCTCCCGGTAGGGTGGTGATGATGTTTTTGTGAATTTTGTGTTATTACTTCTCCATTCTCTTCTGGAAATGCTTCAGTTTTCGGCTTTTTGGGGCGAACCAGTCGCCAGGCAAGAAAGACCGTGATCAGTGTTAAAACAAGAGAAAAAACAGGGAGGAGTAAACCCTCGGTATCTTTTAGCAAAAGAATTTGGCCATACCTGTATAAACCGGTGAAAATAATAAACAAAACAAGAGTTAAAATCTGTTTGGTCCGGCCGTAAGTCAGTGCAAACATAGCTCCGAAAAATGAACTGAATGCCGATATAGCCACCAATAATACAGGCCAAAAACCTGTGTACTCGCTATATGAAAACATAAGGATATCCTGGTTGTTGTAAAGAGAGATGATTACTCTTGAAAGAGAATCGATGCTCAAAATGATACTTATTCCAATAAGACTCCCCAGAAAACTCTTCTTCATTTTTGTATGATATGATTGAACGTTTGTGTTCTGAATGATAGGGTTATTTATCAGGAATTGAAATAAACAGATTTTGATGAGTACAATGAATTTTCAGAAACCAAGTTTTCAACTTAGCCAACACTTGTATTTTTTGATAAGATGTGTCAGGTAGATAGAATGACCATTTTTCTCAACTGATTTTCCAAATTTTAAATTGAAAAGCCGAAGGGATTCAGTGAGATGTTTTGTATCTTTTTTCCTTCTTCAAAAACAAAAAATTTCAAATCAATTTACAGAAGTAATTTATGCCTCAGAACGACTATTTGGATCCATCAGATGATATTAAATTGAGCGGAAAACAATTGATGGAAGCACCGGAAATGGAAAAGCTCGCATCCGAAGTGCTTGAAACTCATAAAATTGAAATTGGTCCGGCACAAATTGGTTTTTTGCTGGTTTATCCGAATATCTCAAAACAGAGAGCAGCAAAATGTGTAAAAGCAAGCCGGGAAGTTAAACACTATTCAGGCAATGATTATTTGATTGAAGTTTCTGGAGAGCTTTGGGATATGCTTGATAAAGATACCAAGAAGATGCTCCTCTATCACGAGTTGTTGCATGTTGATCCGGTTTTCAAGGCTAAAAACCAGGAGTGGAAAATGAAAATCCGCAGACCTGATTTTGCCGATTACTATGAAATTAATGATAAGCACGGCAACGAATGGTACAAAACCATTCAGGCAACGGTTTCATCTTTGTATGATTTGGATCCGCGGCAGGAGAGCAAGGTAACCGTTTAACGAAGTCTTATGCTTTTTGGGGCCGTTCATTTGCAAATGTATGGCCGTGAACATGGATTTGTTTAAGCTTCCAGAAAAATCTACCAACGGTTGATCCCGGCTTATCAAAAATGATAGCTTTTTGAGCCGTGCGTTCAAGTGTTTTGTCGATGTTTTCGGGTTCTTCCATATCGATAAGTACAAGTTTTCCGCTGCTTTTGATTTTTTTCAGCAGATACTTTTCCTGCGGAGTAGCATAGCGCGTACTTGAATATGTGAACCCGGTATATTCGCCGGCAAGAGCATCACCGTGTTTTAAAAGAAGATTTTTCTCTGTTTCGCCAATATATTTGAAGGTATCATCAATGTTTTTGAAAGATTCCTCTTCATTTAGCTTGATGATATCTCTCAGGTCAATCTCATGAAATCCACCCACGGTTTTTTCAATTTTTGAAAAAAGATCTTTTTTTCCTGCTTTGTATGGGCCTACCATTATCAGGAGGTAGTAGGATGAATCCGGATTTGTGGAATTTAGTTCTTCAATGATTGCGGAGATCTTCTTGTCCCTGTGAGAGATTTTTTCAAGTCGCGACGATTGATCCATATCTTTTTTAGAGTGAATTCACTTTTCAATTGATAAGAATGTAAGCTCAGAAATCACAGTAAGGTAACAGTACTCGTGAAGGAATCGTTTTATAACAAAAGATTGTGTGAGCACAAAAAAAATCCCCCAAAAGCGAATCTGCTCAAGGGGGATTTACAGTCGGATTTATTAATCTTCGTTATAGAATTTTAAACCGCTCATAAGCAGCTTTTTCAAGTTCTTCTCTGGCATCAGGATGTGCGATTTCAATCAGAGCTTTTGCTCGTTCTCTCAACGCTTTTCCATAAAGATCCGCCACGCCGTATTCCGTAACTACGTAGTGTACGTGGGCGCGGGTCGTTACAACTCCGGCACCTTCTTTAAGGAATGGCACAATTCTGGAAGTACCTCTGCTTGTTGCGGATGGAAGTGCTATGATCGGTTTACCGCCGGGAGAAAGTGAAGCCCCCCGGATAAAGTCCATTTGGCCGCCGACCCCGGAGTACTGTCTCGTTCCAATTGAATCGGCACATACCTGGCCGGTCAAATCTACCTCAATAGCACTGTTTATTGCCACCACATTTGGGTTTCTTCGAATCACAGCAGTATCGTTCACGTACGCGCAATCCAGCATAGCTACGTTGGGATTGTCATCCACAAAATCATATAACCGGCGGCTGCCAAAAAGGAAGGACGCAACGGTTCGGTTGGGATGAATCCTTTTCTTTGAATTATTGACGATTCCACTTTCTAGGAGGTCTATCAATCCATCAGAAAACATTTCTGTATGAACTCCCAGGTCTTTATGATTGGTGAGAGATGCAAGCACCGCATCCGGAATGGAACCAATACCCATTTGCATGGTCGCGCCGTCATCGATTAAACTGGCACAATGTTTTCCGATCGATAATTCTGCTTCCCGTAAAACAGGAGGGGAGGTTTCGGGAAGTGGGTCATCTACTTCTACGGCGAAATCGATGGTACTTTTGTGAATAATTCCATCACCATGTGTTCTTGGCATGTTGGGATTTATTTGAGCGATTACGGTATCAGCATTGATGACCGCCGCACGCGATGCATCTACTGACACACCCAGCGAGCAATATCCATGTTTATCCGGAGGACTGACATTTACAAGGGCTACGTTCAATTTTATGATTCCCCTGTTGAAGAAATGAGGAATCTCACTCAAAAAAACAGGTATATAGTCAGCTTCGCCTGTTTCCAGTGCGGGCCGAACATTTTTGCCCACAAAAAAAGCTTTGGTTTTAAAGACATCTCTGTACTCAGGGTTTACATAAGGGGCAACTCCTTCAGTATGAAGATGATAAATGGTGATATCACTTAATTCTGAATGCCTGTTCGCGAGGGCCTTAACCAGTGTTTGAGGAGCGGCCGCTGCAGTTTGAACAAAAATATTATCCCCTTGATTAACCTGCTTCAGAGCTTCGTCAGCAGATAGATATTTCATAACTCTCTATATCTTTATTTTGAAGGTTATCATTACTAAAAGATAACTGGTTTGGAAAGAAAAAAGAAGAGAAAAAGGTCTTTTATAATTTTTTATGTCTGGCCTTCAATAAAAAAAGTGATTACGGAGGAGGATAAGACTCAACCATAATCACTTTCAGAAACCAGAGAAACTTGCTTAATTAATAGCTTTCGCTTTGGTACCGGTAAAGGTTCTGGTAGCCCTGTAGCCTCCCGGTGTTTCAACCTCAATAAGAATGCTGACTTCCTGCGAGTCGCTGCTTTCATCGTCAGAATCTTGTGCGGTAAATGTAAATTGTGTGACTCCGGGACCTGGTGATAGCGTATTAGGTACTGAAATATTTGTTTCGCCGTCTAATGTCATGCCATCAGAAGGAGTAACTGTAATTTGGGTATCAAAAGGCAGCGGATTATCATTGATATCGGTAACCGTCATTGTAAATGTCTGGCTGCCGCCTGGTCCGATATTGAAAGTAGACGGATTCAGCTTAATTTTATTACTACTGGGGGGACCAGAAAACAGGACTGGAATTTGGCGGACAATTTCGTTGTCATTTTCATCAAATGTATACGCACGAATTGTAGCATTAGCATTACCTGCGGGTGGGCGCGGATCGCCAGAAATAAGGTCTACGGTTACTTGTCCATCTGCATCCGTAACTCCCGATCCCTGAATAACACCGTGGGTTGTATTAAAGTAAACCGGCGTACCTTCTTTTACAGGATTACTGTACTTATCTCCAACAATGACAGTTATTTCATTTCTGTTTCCATTGATGGTATACGCCTCAAAGTTGAAAATATTTGCCGCAATACTAAAATGTCCAAGGTCGGGAAATCCGCCGTGAATGGTTAAAAGAATTGGTTTTGATCGAATGGTTAATCCTATATCTGTTCGTTCAATGACAGCTTCAATTTTTAAATTTCCAGCCACGGTTCCCGCAAAAATGTTTGAGGTAACTTCACCATTCGCGTTGGATTGGACAACTGCCGGAGTAATGGTTTCGCCCCCATCAGGCCCTTCCGTAATTCGGAATCGAACATCCACAGCATTATTTGCATTGATAGCTCGTCCGGTTGAATCGAGTACTACAAATGTAAACGCGCTGTTACCGGCTCCCCCGGTTTCATCAATTCGAATAGATTGCGATTCCAAATTAATCAGTTCAATATTTGCTGCACCGCCTGTTTCACCGTCAACTTCTCCATCAGTTTGATTTTGATTAAGAATCTTAAGATTGGGAACCGTCAATTCTCTTTCGGGAGCGGCAACGATTGTAATAGATTCTGATGTATATCCTTCTTTTTCTGCCCGAATAGTCAGATCGATCACACTGTCAACGGCAACTTCCTGGAATGCGTAATCACCATTTGCATCACTAATCGTTTCCATAGAAAGATCTTCTGGCGATATAATAGAAACGGTAGCATTGGCAACCGGACTCAGCGAGTTCGAATCCACAACCTTTCCTGTAACAGTGATCGGTTCATAGATTTCTTCGCAACCAATGAATGATGTAAGACCGATGACAGAGAAAGCAAGTAAAAATAGTGCTAATTTGTTTTTCATCCCATCCAACGTTTGTTAGAAAATAAATCCAAAGTGTTAAAATATTTTCATATTAATGATACGCAATCTTTAAACCAAAAGAGAGTTTTGGAACTTCTGAAATCTGACTGAACAGTTTTTAAATGACATCTGGAAAATAATAATATTGCGGTTTATAAAAAGCAGCATTATCAGGTAAATAATCCTTTCTCAAACGCACAAAAGTGAATAGACAAACTGAAAGGTTTTGTGCAGACCGGTTTCTCAAATGAAAACCATCATAAAATGATCCATCTTTTAAAGAATCAATAATCGAAGACTCTGTCAGTGGAGAGTTCTTTTAGAATTCATATGATTGAACAGGATTGATCGCTGAGATCCTATAAAATAATTCTTACCTTCTTTAGAAGAACGATTGGCATCCGGGAAACGACTATTCATGAATCATGTTTTATGTCTGCAATTCCTAACTATTTCCATTTTACGCTTGGGTTGGAAATGCAAAATGCCACCCTTGGGCGACCACTGGAAAATCATCAAGCCTTGTCTGGTTCTTATAGATTGAAACGGAAACTGAACATCTCATAAAAAATTGATAGTCAGAAAGAACCTGCTATTCATTACTCCGGTCATTCCGTCAATTACTGGACGGGGCAGGAATCTCCGGGCTTTTCAGTGGGTGAGCTATCTCAGCAGAAAATATGATGTATCTGTGCTTTATACCGGTAAAGCAGATGAGAATCTTTCTCTTGGAGGAGGGAATGATAATCAGCTGAAATGCAGAATTTATAAACTGAACATTAAACATACTCCATTTCAACGTTTAAAAAAATTAGTATTCCCCAGGCCGGCAAAGCAGGCTGCAAATGGAAAATATTTTGGTGAGGATTTTCATCAACTCAGAATCCCCCGTCCTGATGTCATCTTAAGTTTCCGTTTATTCAATGCTTCACTTGCGCTGCAAATCCGCACGCTTTGGAATGTTAAAGAAACGTGGCTTGATCTTGATGAGCTCGATTCCCGAACAAAAATAAATATTATAAAGCTGAAATTATCAGCGAGGTATTTTAAGGATCTTCCTAAATCTGTCTTGGTGGCTTTACGCTATGTATATAAAGAGGCTGTGCTGATTCCCCAGTTTGATAAAGTCTTTACATCCACAGAAAAAGAGAGAGCATGGATAACGAAGAAATTCAACCTGAAGCTTACGGATGTATTTGAAAACAGGCTTCCTTTCCAAAAGAGTACAGTTCCATCCACCGTTGATAATGAAGCATTTACATTTCTGTTCGTAGGTAATTCCGGCTATTTCCCCAACCGGGATGCCATAGATATAATTTTATTTAAGATTATTCCGGAATTGAAAAAATTAGCAAAGCAGCCGTTTAAGTTTGTCATTATCGGGGGAGAAGTCGGTAACAGACAATCCATGCAGATTAAGAATGAGAGATTTATCCATTTCTATCGGGATGTGGATGACCTTGAATTGATTTACAATCGGGTTAATGCAGTAATTGTACCTTTGAGAGCTGGTGGTGGGAGCAGCCTCAAATTCCTGGAGGCTCTTCGGCATCGGAAACCGGTGGTAGCATCAGCAGTGGGTATTCGGGGATTTGACATCAAAGATGGGGAACAGGCATTAATCGGATGTAATGAAAAGGAGCTCGCCCAAAAATGCAATGCGTTGATGGAAAATCGAAATCTTTACGAAAAACTGTCAGAGACTGGCTATCAATGGTTTATCGAAAATAATTCATATTCAATTGAAGGGGTAGAAGAGCAATCAGTGTCGTAAAAAAGGGGAGAGAATATTTCAGGTCTAAGGATCTAAAAGACTGAAAATGTACCCGGGGCGGGACTCGAACCCGCACGATATCGCTACCACCGGATTTTGAGTCCGGCGCGTCTACCAATTCCGCCACCCGGGCAAGAAGATTACAAATATAAGGCTTTGGATAGCATTTCTTCAAAGTAGTTTTACTCTTTTTTTGAAATGTTCAAAAAGGAGTATTGCTACAATAAAAATTAACCAAGGACTAAGGCAAACTTAAATGCTGTTAAAAATAGATGATAAATATAGGTTGAAACTACAGGTCGGTAGATTTGCTCCAGATAACCTACACTGAATCCCTATTCCTATATAGACCTCACAAATATTAATCTTTCCTTTGCTTTAATTTTTTGATGGCATAGGCACCGCCGGCGGCGGCCAGCAGGGCGAGTCCGCCGTCAATGGGGGTTTGGCTGGGTTT